>JACKOP010000004.1:0-157500 GCA_024234165.1 Pseudomonadales bacterium | reverse complement strand
GCGCGGCGAGTTGAGTGCGATGAGTAGGCCGGGACACGTGAAATCCTGGTTGAAGACGGGGGGACCATCCTCCAAGGCTAAATACTCCCAGCTGACCGATAGTGAACCAGTACCGTGAGGGAAAGGCGAAAAGAACCCCGGAGAGGGGAGTGAAATAGATCCTGAAACCGTATGCGTACAAGCAGTGGGAGCCCACTTTGTTAGGGGTGACTGCGTACCTTTTGTATAATGGGTCAGCGACTTACTGTCAGTGGCAAGCTTAACCGTCTAGGGGAGGCGTAGGGAAACCGAGTCTTAATAGGGCGTTTCAGTCGCTGGTAGTAGACCCGAAACCGGGCGATCTAGCCATGGACAGGGTGAAGGTTCGGTAACACGGACTGGAGGCCCGAACCGGGATCTGTTGAAAAAGATTCGGATGATCTGTGGCTAGGAGTGAAAGGCTAATCAAGCCCGGAGATAGCTGGTTCTCCGCGAAAGCTATTTAGGTAGCGCGTCAGGTGATTACCCACGGGGTAGAGCACTGTTTCGGCTAGGGGGTCATCCCGACTTACCAAACCGATGCAAACTCCGAATACCGTGGAGTACAGCCTGGCAGACACACGGCGGGTGCTAACGTCCGTCGTGAAAAGGGAAACAACCCAGACCGCCAGCTAAGGTCCCCAATACTGGTTAAGTGGGAAACGATGTGGGAAGGCACAGACAGCTAGGAGGTTGGCTTAGAAGCAGCCATCCTTTAAAGAAAGCGTAATAGCTCACTAGTCGAGTCGGCCTGCGCGGAAGATTTAACGGGGCTCAAACCAGTAACCGAAGCTGCGGGTGCTCACGCTTGCGTGGGCGCGGTAGCGGAGCGTTCCGTAGGCCAGTGAAGGAGAATCGGGAGGTTCTCTGGAGGTATCGGAAGTGCGAATGCTGACATGAGTAACGACAAGGGAGGTGAAAAACCTCCCCGCCGGAAGACCAAGGGTTCCTGCGCAACGGTAATCGGCGCAGGGTGAGTCGGCCCCTAAGGCGAGGGCGAGAGCCGTAGTCGATGGGAGACTGGTTAATATTCCAGTACCTTTTGTTACTGCGATGGGGGGACGGAGAAGGCTAGGCCAGCGCGGCGTTGGTTGTCCGCGTTCAAGCGAGTAGGAAGACCCGTTAGGCAAATCCGGTGGGTCAATTCCGAGACGTGATAACGAGCCGTCGAGACTTCGGTCCGATGGCGAAGTGGTTGATGCCCTGCTTCCAGGAAAAGCCTCTAAGCTTCAGGTAACGAGAGACCGTACCCCAAACCGACACAGGTGGGCAGGGAGAGAATCCCAAGGCGCTTGAGAGAACTCGGGTGAAGGAACTAGGCAAAATGGTACCGTAACTTCGGGAGAAGGTACGCCGCTTCGGGTGAAGGACCTCGCGTCCGGAGCCTGGGGTGGTCGAAGTGACCAGGTGGCTGCGACTGTTTATTAAAAACACAGCACTCTGCAAACACGAAAGTGGACGTATAGGGTGTGACGCCTGCCCGGTGCCGGAAGGTTAATTGATGGGGTCAGCCGCAAGCGAAGCTCTTGATCGAAGCCCCGGTAAACGGCGGCCGTAACTATAACGGTCCTAAGGTAGCGAAATTCCTTGTCGGGTAAGTTCCGACCTGCACGAATGGCGTAACGATGGCCACACTGTCTCCACCCGAGACTCAGTGAAATTGAAATCGCTGTGAAGATGCAGTGTACCCGCGGCAAGACGGAAAGACCCCGTGAACCTTGACTATAGCTTTGCACTGGATTCTGAGTTAGTTTGTGTAGGATAGGTGGGAGGCTTTGAAACCAGGACGCCAGTTCTGGTGGAGCCAACCTTGAAATACCACCCTGGCTGACTTGGAATTCTAACCTAGGCCCGTAAGCCGGGTCAGGGACAGTGCATGGTGGGTAGTTTGACTGGGGCGGTCTCCTCCAAAAGCGTAACGGAGGAGCGCGAAGGTACCCTCAGCGCGGTCGGAAATCGCGCATTGAGTGCAAGAGCATAAGGGTGCTTGACTGCGAGACAGACATGTCGAGCAGGAACGAAAGTTGGTTCTAGTGATCCGGTGGTTCTGTATGGAAGGGCCATCGCTCAACGGATAAAAGGTACTCCGGGGATAACAGGCTGATACCGCCCAAGAGTTCATATCGACGGCGGTGTTTGGCACCTCGATGTCGGCTCATCACATCCTGGGGCTGAAGCCGGTCCCAAGGGTATGGCTGTTCGCCATTTAAAGTGGTACGCGAGCTGGGTTTAGAACGTCGTGAGACAGTTCGGTCCCTATCTGCCGTGGGCGTTGGAGATTTGAGGGAAGCTGCTCCTAGTACGAGAGGACCGGAGTGGACGAACCTCTGGTGTTCGGGTTGTCACGCCAGTGGCATTGCCCGGTAGCTATGTTCGGACGGGATAACCGCTGAAAGCATCTAAGCGGGAAGCCTCTCCCAAGATGAGATCTCCCCGGGGACTCGATCCCCCTGAAGGGCTGTTCAAGACCAGGACGTTGATAGGTGGGGTGTGTAAGCGCTGTGAGGCGTTGAGCTAACCCATACTAATTGCCCGTGTGGCTTGACCATATAGCCCAAACAACCGTCGTGCACCAACGCAATACCGCGTAACGGATGTGCACTCGACCAACACGCTGTCACACCTTCACCGACTTGCCGCAAGGCAAACCCGTTTGCCTGGCGACCATAGAGACGTGGAACCACCTGATCCCATCCCGAACTCAGAAGTGAAACGCGTCATCGCCGATGGTAGTGTGGGGTCTCCCCATGCGAGAGTAGGTCATCGCCAGGCGCTTACAACAAAGCCCAGCCACCTCAGCGTGGCTGGGCTTTCGCGTTCTTGAAGGGGGGCTGATGACAGGGTCGTCTGCTGCTTCCATTCGGCTGCAACTATTTCCCTGCAGATTTCCTCGATGCCTCTGGCATCGTGCCCCGGCATTCACTAAGATCGGTGCATTACCGTTCGTGCAGCTCGCCAGCACAGGCATTCTCGATGAGCATTCAGGGTCAAATGATCAGCATTCACGCATCGCGCCGCCTGCGCGGGTTGCTGCTTGCCCTGCTGCTGCCCTGAGGGGCAGCATATCTTTCGCGCTCACAATTCAACCGTCATCACGAATTCACCGGAATGGTCGCACCCGTGTGTGGCCGTCCGGGCATGAGGACCAGTCATGAGCAAGGACCATTTGATCATTTTCGATACCACGATGCGCGACGGCGAACAGAGCCCCGGTGCGTCGATGACCCGTGACGAGAAAATCCGCATCGCGCGCGCACTGGAACGACTGAACGTCGACGTGATCGAAGCCGGCTTCGCGATCGCGAGTCCGGGGGACTTCGAGGCCGTGAAGGCAGTGGCCGAGACAGTGAAGAACTGTTCGGTGGCGAGCCTTGCACGCGCCGCTGCACGCGATATCGCGGAGGCGGCTGCAGCGCTGAAGAATGCGGTGCGCCCGCGTATCCATACATTCATTGCGACATCGCCGATCCACATGCAGTACAAGCTGCAGATGACGCCGGAGCAGGTACTCGATCAGGCGGTGCGGTCGGTGCGCCAGGCCCGTAACCACACTGACGACGTCGAGTTCTCGTGTGAAGACGCCAGCCGTTCGGAGTTCGACTTCCTGTGCCGGATCATCGAAGCGACGATTGCTGCCGGGGCAACCACGATCAACCTGCCCGATACAGTCGGCTACGGTGAGCCCGGGCAGTACGGGGAATTCATCGGCAGGCTGATTCGCACGGTACCGAATGCGGACAAGGCGGTGTTCTCGGTGCACTGCCACAATGACCTCGGGCTTGCAGTTGCGAACTCGCTGTCGGCAGTGATGAACGGTGCACGCCAGGTCGAATGCACGATCAACGGGCTCGGCGAGCGTGCCGGCAACGCTTCGCTGGAAGAAATCGTGATGGCAGTGCGCACGCGCGCAGACATCTTTCCGGTCGAGACGCGCATCGTGACCGAAGAGATTGTGCCGACCTCGCGTCTGGTTTCGTCGGTCACCGGCTTTCCGGTGCAACCGAACAAGGCGATCGTGGGTGCAAATGCGTTCGCGCACGAGGCTGGCATCCATCAGGACGGGGTGCTCAAGCATCGCGAGACCTACGAGATCATGCGCGCGCAGGACGTGGGCTGGAGCACCAACCGGCTCGTGCTCGGCAAGCACTCGGGACGTGCAGCGGTGCGGGCGCGTTTCGAGGAGCTCGGTATCAGCTTCGAGACGCGCGAAGAGCTCGAAAGTGCGTTCCATCGCTTCAAGGAACTGGCGGACAAGAAGCACGAGATCTTCGATGAGGATCTGCAGGCGATCGCCACCAACGTCAGCGTTGGGGATGCCGTGGAGCGTTTCGAGCTGGTTGCGCTGGAGGCGGTATCGCACACGGGCGAGAAGCCACGTGCGCACGTCACGCTGAAGATCGACGGGGTCGAGCACGACAGTGCCGCGGAGGGTGACGGTCCGGTCGATGCAGTATTCAAGGCGATCGAGAACAAGGTGCACAGCGGTACCAGGCTGCTGTTGTTCTCGATCAATGCGATCACTTCCGGCACTGACTCGCAGGCGGAGGTCATGGTGCGCCTCGAACGCGATTCGCGCATCGTCAACGGTGCCGGGGCCGATACCGACATCATCGTCGCATCGGCGAAGGCATATCTGCACGCGCTGAACGTGATGGGTAGTGCTGCGCGCGCGCATCCGCAGATCGACGGTGTCTGAGGCGCACCGGAAGTTCGCACCTATGGACGAGGCGCTGCGTCTGGCCTATCTCGCCGCGATGGAAATCCCGGTGTGGGTGCTGCGCGGCGCGGCGGAGGTGGAGGTTGCGGAGGCAGTCGAGGTAGAGGCAGAACCGGCATTTGCGCCACCCGTGACGGCATCGGTGCCAGCCGGTTTCGGTCTCGCCCCGGGTCGGCTTGCACAGGAGCTGCTTGGGCCGGACGGCCAGCATCGATCCGTTACGGGTGCAGGTGCAGCGACGCCCCGCACGCGTGGCAAGGTATCGCCGGCAACGCCTGCTGAACCCGTGCCCGCGTTGCTGCTGGTGGTGGCAGGGCGTCATCTGTTCATCGACCAGGCAGGTGATGCGCAGCGCGACGCGCGGGTAGCAGCGCTCGCAGCGGCAATCGGGTTCGCGTTGAGCGGTGAGCGCGTCGCAGCCAGCATGCAGCGCTTCGATCCGGTTGCGAGTGGTGTTGCACCGGATCGTGCCGGAGCACGTGATGTGTTGCTTGGATGGCTGATCAAGCTCACCGAGTCGATGGATCCGGAGTACCTGATCCTGCTCGGTCCGGCTGCGGCGGGATTGCTGCTCGGCTGGGACGAGCGTACCTACGCACAGCGGGTGCCGCTGGTGCAGCGCGTCGTCGGCCTGCAGCTCGGGGCGCTGGTAACTCTGGCGGCGGACAGCATGCTTGGCACGCCGGAACTGAAGCGTGACGCGTGGCGTGAGCTGTGTGCAGCGCGTGCTGCCCATGGCGACTGAATGAGAGAGGCAAGCACCGACGATGCGCCGGCGATCGCGGCGCTCGATGCGCGCGTCAACGCGTCGCCGTGGAGTGCCGATGCGGTACGCGAGACGCTGCAGCGCGCGGGAGGTTTCGTGTTTTGCATGCCTGATGGCGCACTGGCCGGCTTCGTGCTGTTCACGGTCGTGGCGGACGAGTGCGAGATTCTCGATATCGCCATCGATCCAGAGTACCGGCGAGCGGGAAGGGCAAGCCGACTGCTCGAGGCAGCGCAGCGTGCGGCGGCCGATCGCGGTGCGACACGCTGCCTGCTCGAGGTGCGCGAGTCCAACGCTTCGGCGCAAGCCTTCTACCATTCTGCGGGCTTTGCGGTGACGGGACGACGCAGGGACTACTACCGTACGACGACCGGGCGCGAAGACGCGCTCCTGATGTCCCGATCCATAGCCAGGGAGAACGGATCATGCCCATCGTAAGCACCGAATCGTGGACGCTGGAGTTGCCCGAGGAGTGGGCGGCAGAGCACGACGACGACGTGGTCGTGATCGGCGACGAGGATGGCGTGAGTTGCCTCGAGATCTCCGCACTGGTGCTCGATGAGGGCGAGGTTGCCGAAGAGGACCTGGAAGAGTTCAGCCGCGATTTGCTCGACATTGGATTGCGGTCACAGGCAGTCCTCGTCGGCGACTGGCGGGGACGACTGTTCGAGCATGACGACGCCGAAGCACACTGGCGCGAGTGGTTCCTGCGCCAGGGTGCGCACTTCGTCTACGCCGGCTATCACTGCCTGCCCGAGGATGCAGGCATGGATGACGCGGCGATCGCCGAGATCCTTGCGACGCTGGAGCCTCGCTGAACCGCATCCTGCGGTCGATCCGGGCAAACGAGCTGCGCGCGTCGATGAGCCGGCTGTTCGGAAGTGGTGGGAGATTCGCGGGCTGAGCTCACTGCTCGCGGCGGCGAAACACCAGTCGCTCGTTGCTGGATGCGGCGGGTGCGAAGGCATAGCCTTCGGCGGCAAAATCCCGCAGCCTGGCGACGCTGTCGATGCGGTTGCAGATGATGAAACGGCTCATCAGGCCACGCGCGCGCTTGGCGAAGAAGCTGATGATCTTGTAGCGTCCGCCCTTCCAGTCCTCGAATGCGGTGTGGACGATACGCCCTGCGAGTCGCTTCGCCTTCACCGCCCTGAAGTATTCGTCAGACGCCAGGTTGAGCAGGACGGGTTCGCGTCCGGCTTCTGCTTCGGCCGCGAGCAGGCGGTTCAATTCGCTGGTGATGGCTTCGTTCCAGAACGCGTACAGATCCTTGCCGTGGGCGTTTTGCAGTCGTGTGCCCATTTCGAGCCGATACGCTTGCATCAGGTCGAGCGGACGCAACACGCCGTACAGACCGGAGAGGATACGCAGGTGCTCCTGCGACCACGCCAGATCGGCCTCCGACAGGCTGGAGGCACCCAGTCCCTCGTAGACATCACCGTTGAACGCGAACAGGGCCTGCCTGGCGTTGTCCGGAGTGAATGGCCGCGCCCACTGCGCGTAGCGTGCGACGTTGAGTTCGACAAGTGCATCCGACAACGACATCAGTTCCGCGATCCGTGCCGGTGTCTGCACCCGCAGGATGTCGATCAGTTGTGCCGAGCGATCCAGAAAATCCGGCTGGCTGAAGGATGTGCTGTGCACAGGGCTCTCGTAGTCGAGCGCCTTCGCCGGAGAAATCACGATGATCATCGGGTTTGCTTCCACTGGGACATGACGGAATTATCCTTTTCTGCCTCGGTGTCGACGATCGTCTCGGCCCGGCGCAGGAATGCGGGTGCCACGTTCCACTGCTCCCCCGTCTCGGTGATTACCGTCACGGTCTTCCTGTTGTAACGGGTGAGCATGCCGACTTTCGTCTCCCTGCCGGCAGGACTGAATGCAACCCGGTCACCGATGCTGAACTCGAGCATCTGATGGTGTGTCTTCATCTGCTGCAGAAAACGCAGGCGAGCGATGACCCTGTTGTTCAGGTCGACCAGTTGTGCTTCGGTCAATTGATCGATGTCGATGTCCATCTTGGTCTCCGGATCGGATGCGTCAGCATGTCTGGTCGGCTGTGAATCGTCTGCGGCGTTGGGTCTATCCGGGATCAGGTTCGACGATGCCCGACGTGATGTCCTGTTGCGGCGGGACCGAGCAGGTCTTTGCAGGATATTCGCACAGATCGGCGATCACGCATTCGGGGCACTTCGGGCTGCGCGCCGTACAGATGTAGCGACCGTGCAGGATCAGCCAGTGGTGCGCGTCGTGCAGGTACTCGCGCGGCGTGGTTTTCAGCAGCTTGTCCTCGACTTCGCGCACGGTCTTGCCGGGGGCAAGGCGGATGCGGTTCGCAAGGCGGAAGATATGCGTATCGACCGCCATCGTCGGTTCGCCGAACGCCGTGTTCAGGATCACGTTTGCGGTCTTGCGTCCGACGCCAGGCAGGGCCTGCAGCGCCTCGCGCTCGGCGGGCACCTCGCCGCCGTGGTGTTCGAGCAGGGCCTTGCAGGTGGCGACGATATTGCGCGCCTTGGCGTTGAACAGGCCAATATGACGGATGTAGCGCTTCAGGCCATCCTCGCCGAGCGTGAGGATCGCTTGCGGCGTGTTCGCAACTGCATAGAGCTCCCGGGTTGCCCTGTTCACGCTGGCGTCGGTTGCCTGTGCCGAAAGGATCACCGCGATCAGCAGTTCGAACGGTGAACGGTATTCGAGTTCGGTGCGCGGCGCCGGGTTCGCCGCCTGCAGGCGGCGGAAGATCTCGCGCCGTTTGGCCGCGTTCATCCGATGTTGCCCGTCACGCGCACGCGCTTGCTGCCTGGTACCGCGACGTGCGCCGTGGTGCGTGCACGCCGTGCCTGCAGTTGCGCGTCGACACCGTTCTTCGCAGCGATCAGCAGGCCCGTGAAGATGAACGCACCGGGCGGCAGTACCGCGAGCAGGAAGTGCTTGTACTCGCCGAACGGACGGATCTCCCAGCCAGCCGCTGCCGGGCCGAACAGCAGGTCCATGCCGGCGAACAGCGTGCCGTTGCCGAACAGTTCGCGCAGCGCGCCCAGCACGATCAGCGTGGCGGCGAAACCGCTGCCCATCACCATGCCCTCGAACGCGGAGATCGCCACCGGGTTGCGGCTTGCGAAGGCTTCGGCCCGACCGAGCACGATGCAGTTGGTGGTGATCAGCGGCAGGAAGATACCGAGTACCTCGTACATGCCGTAGGCGAGCGCCTGCATCAGCAGTTCCACCACCGTCACCGACGAGGCGATGATCAGCACGAACACCGGCAAGCGGATCGCGTTCGGCACCACGAGGCGTGTGGTTGCGACCAGCGCACTGGAGGCGGCGAGCACGGCGATCGTCGCCAGCCCCATGCCGAGCGCGTTCACGACCGAGCCACTGACCGCGAGCAGTGGGCACAGCCCGAGCAGTTGCACCAGTACGCCGTTGTTGCGCCACAGTCCGTCGCGCAGCACCTGCATGTAGCGGCTGTCACTCATCGTTGCGATTCTCCGCTGCCCGTGGCGCCGTGAGCGTAGCCCGGTTTGCCTCGAAGTACTGCAGTGCACGCCGGACTGCGGCAGTCACTGCGCGCGGTGTGATCGTGGCGCCGGTGAACTGGTCGAAGTCGCCACCATCCTTTCTGACGGTCCAGCGCGCGGGTGGCGGGTCGGCGAGCGAGCGGCCGCGGAAACTTTCGATCCAGTCCGACTTGCGTCTTTCGATGCGATCGCCAAGCCCTGGTGTCTCATGGTGCGCCACCGTGCGCACGCCGGCGATCGTGCCGTCGGCATTCACCGCAGCGATCATGTCGATCGCGCCGCCGTAGCCGTCTGCTGCGCTGAACGGCAGGATCACCGCCTCGACCCGTCCGCCCATGCGCGCGACCAGCGCGTTACGGGGTGCCCGCAAGCCGAGCAGCTTGCGGTCGGCGAGCGTGATCACGTCGTCGAGGAGCACGTTGTCGTAGCGCGTGTGCGGCAGTATCTGTTCGTAGGCGCGGGCTTCGGCGGCTCGCCGTGCCGTCGCGATCGGCTCGCGCGTAAACCACTCGGTCACGCCGAGGATCAGCGCAAACCCGAGCGCGAACGTGGTCAGTACGGTAGCGTTGCGTGAAATGGCCTGTCGCATCATGCGGTCGTGTCTCCGCCACCATGACCGTATGCGCGTGGCTGCATCAGGTGGTCGATCATCGGAGCTGCGAAATTCATCAGCAGCACCGAGAAGGCGACGGCATCCGGGTAGTTGCCCCAGTGCCGGATCAGGTAGACGAGGACGCCGACCAGCGCGCCGCCGAGCAGCCGTCCGCGCGTGCTGACCGGAGCCGTAACCGGGTCGGTCACGATGAAGAACGCGCCGAGCATCGTGGCGCCCGTGAACAGGTGAAACAGCGGCGAGCCGCCACTCGCGGCGCTGCCTCCGTCGTGAAACAGTGCTGCCATCAGCACGATTGCACCCAGCATTCCGAGTGGTGCATGCCATGTGAACACGCGCCGCCACAGCAGGTAGACCCCGCCGAGCAGGAAGCCCGCGTTGACCCACTCCCAGCCGGTGCCTCCGAAGTGGCCGAATTGCGGGTTGTCACGCCAGAGTTCAGCGATCAGCAGAGTGTGGTTCTGGTGCAGCAGGTCGAGCGGGGTGGCCATCGTCAGCGCATCGAGGCGTGCCGGTTCGAGCACACCCAGCGCAGCACGCAGTGCCTCCACCGGTCCAGGCGCTGCCGCATCGCTCGCGCCGAGTGGCGCCATCCAGCGCGTCATTTCCACCGGAAACGAGATCAGCAGCACCACGTAGCCGATCATCGCCGGATTGAACGGGTTCTGACCGAGCCCGCCGTAGAGATGCTTCGCTACCATGACCGCCATCGCCGTGCCGAGAGCCACCAGCCACCACGGCGCTGCCGGCGGCAAGGCGAGGCCGAGCAGCACCGCAGTGACCAGTGCACTCGAGTCGGCGAGTGCTGGCCGTATCGGCAGCCCGCGCGTGTGCAGCATCGCCGCTTCGCACGCCAGTGCGACCGGAACCGACCACAGCAGGTTCACCAGTGTTCCCCAGCCGAAGCAGACCGTCAGCGCGATCAGCCCGGGGATGCATGCGAACAGCACGTCACGCATCGTGCGCGCGGTGCTGGCGGTTCCGTGCAGGTGCGGTGAGCTTGGTCGGGGTAGCGCCATCGTCGTCTCAGTCCTGCAATTGCGCGGTCATGCCGAGTTCCGCGCGCAGCGTGTCGCGCCGCTTCAGCAGATCGGCGCGCGTACGGTTCAGCAGCTCCAGCGTCGCCTGGTCCGGGTTGGCGCTGGCTTCTTCCTCGGCGAGCTTTTCGGCGGAGCGCAACAACTTTTTTTCGGTCACGGCGAGGCGATTTTGCAGCACTTCACGCGGCGGTGGCGCCTGCGGTGCGGCTGCCGGTGTGGCAGCGGCGCGCTCGAGTGCCTGTTGCCGTGCGCGTTCGATCGCCTCGGAAACGATGCTGTGCGTGGGTTCCTGCGTATTCGCGAGCTTTTTTGCCCTGGCGCGTTCGATTGCGGCTTCCACTTCCCGCGCGCGCTGCGCAGCCGCGTCGCTGGTCGCAGTGACGGGCACGGCGGGTTCGCAGGGTGCGGTGGCGGGCACGGTGGGGTCACGGGATACGGTGCCTGCGGACTCCTCCCGCGGTGCTTTGCCGCCGGCTGCGGTCGCGGCAGGTGCAGCCGCAGCCAGGCCGGGTGTCGGCACGGGTGCCGCACCGGGCGGTGGCGCGGCGGCCTTGCGTTCCTTGCGACGTGTTTCCCTGGCGCGCTCCTCGCGCTCGAGGCGCGCCTGACGCTGTTCGAAGCGCTGTCTGGCGACTTCCGCCTTTCCTTGCTGCTCACGGCTCTCGTGGATGGCGGACTTGGAGGCACGGAAGTACTGCACCAGCGGAATGTCCGCCGGACAGGCCCACGCACAGGCACCGCACTCGATGCAGTCGAACAGATGGTGCTTCTCCAGCCCGGCGTGGTCTTCGGCGCGTGCGTACCAGTACAGTTGCTGCGGCAGCAGCGAGGCCGGGCACGCCTCGGAACACTGACCACAGCGTATGCAAGGCCCCTCGTCGTCTTCGGTCGTCAGCTCTCCCGCCGTGGCGGCCAGCACACAGTTCGTGGTCTTGATCACCGGCAACGTGTCGTCGGGCAATGCAAAGCCCATCATCGGTCCGCCCATCAGCAGCCGCGACAACCGTGCACGATCGCAGCCTGCGATGTCGAGCAGTACGCGCATCGGTGTGCCGAGCAGCACCTCGACGTTGCCAGCCAGGGTGACGGCGCCGCCGGTGACGGTGACGATCCGCGAGATCAGTGGCTCGGCGTGCACCAGCGCACGATATACGGCTGCGGCGGTGCCCACGTTGTGACAGCTCGCGCCGATATCGGCCGGGAGCTTGCCTGCAGGCACTTCCATGCCGGTGAGGATGCGGATCAACTGCCTTTCGCCGCCGGAAGGGTACTTCGCGGGGAATGCCACCACTTCCTGGTCGGGGTCGGCGGCCGCGCGCATCGCCGCGATCGCGCGCGGCTTGTCGTCCTCGATCGCGATCAGTGTTTCTTCCGCGTCGAGCAGCCACGCGATGATGCGTGCACCTTCGACGACTTCGGCGGCACGTTCGATCATCAGGCTCTCGTCAGCCGTGATGTACGGTTCGCATTCGGCGCCGTTCAGGATCAGCGTACGCACGCGGCGAGCCGGGCCCGGTGCGAGCTTTACGGCGGTTGGAAAGCCCGCGCCACCGAGGCCGGCGATACCGGCGTCGCGAATCGCCGCGAGCGCCTCCTCGCGCGAACGTTCGCGCCAGTTGCGGGGCGCCGTGCGTTCGATCCAGCGGTCGGCGCCGTCGGCGCGCAGCACGATCGCCATGCCGTCCATGCCCGATGGGTGCGGCAACGGGCGCGGTGCGATCGCGACGATCTCTCCCGAGGTCGGAGCATGCAGCGCCACGCTCAACGTGGCCGCCGCACGCGCGATCATCTGTCCTTTCAGCACCTGATCGCCGACCGTGACGATCGGTTCGGACGGAGCCCCGGCGTGCTGCGACAGCGGCAGCACCAGCTCCTCGGGCAGTGGCGCGCGTGCGATCGCTCGCGTGAGCGATTGCGCCTTGTTCGATGGCGGATGCACGCCACCGTGGATGTCGTGCAGGCGTCTCATGCGATACCCTCGCGGCCGGGTGCATCGGTCGCGATGATCTGCGCACGCGTGGGTGCCGGTATCGCTGCCGCTTCGCGCTGCGGCAGCTCCCAACGCCATGTCTGCGGCGTGCTCGGTACCGGTATCATCTCGATGCAGTCCACCGGGCAGGGCTCTACGCAGAGGTCGCAGCCGGTGCACTCGCTGCTGATCACGGTGTGCATCTGCTTCGCGGCGCCGAGAATTGCATCCACCGGGCAGGCCTGGATGCACTTGGTGCAGCCAATGCACTCGTCTTCACGGATCCAGGCGACCATGCGCGGCTTTTCCATGCCGTGCTCGGCATCGAGTGCGGGTGCCTCCACGTTCAGCAGCGTCGCCAGCGCGTTGATCGTCGCCTGCCCGCCCGGAGGGCATTTGTTGATTGCTTCGCCGGCAGCGATCGCCTCGGCATACGGCCGGCAGCCCGGGTATCCGCACTGTCCGCACTGCGTCTGCGGCAGCTTGTCGAGGATCTGCTCGACGATCGGATCCTCATCGACCGCGAAGCGTTCACTGGCGAAGCCGAGCAGCGCGCCGAACACCAGCGCGAGCCCGGCCAGCGCCGCGAGCGCTGCAAGCACCGGGTGCTGGGCGAGCAGATCGATCATCGGATCACACCAGTCCTGCGAAGCCCATGAAAGCGAGCGACACCAGTCCGGCCGTCACCATGCCGATCGCGGCGCCGCGAAACGGCTGCGGCACGTCAGCGGCTGCGATGCGCTCGCGCATTGCGGCGAACAGCACCAGTACCAGTGCGAAGCCGGCACCGGCACCGAAGCCGTAGAGCACCGAGTGCACGAAGTCGTGCTCGCGGTTCACGTTGATCAGTGCCACGCCGAGCACTGCGCAGTTCACGGTGATCAGCGGCAGGAACACGCCCAGCACGCGGTGCAGCAGTGGGCTCGCCTTGCGCACGAACATTTCGGTGAACTGCACGACTGCAGCGATCACCAGAATGAACGCGATGGTCTGCAGGTATTGCAGCCCCAGCGGCTCGAGCACGAAGTGGAACACGATATGGGTGGCGGCGGAGGTCAGCGTGAGCACGAACGCGGTGGCCATCGCCATGCCGAACGCCGATTCCAGCCGCGTCGAAACGCCCATGAACGGGCACAGCCCCAGGAACTGCACCAGCACGACGTTGTTGACCAGCACGATGGCAATCAGGAACAGGGTCAGCTCGGCGATCACGTCGTTACAGTCCTCATTTGACCTGCATGCCGGGTTCGGCTCCGCTGTCTGGCGCGAGCAGGAAGATGTCCTTGCCGCCCGGGCCTGCAGCCAGCACCATCCCTTCGGAAACACCGAAACGCATCTTGCGCGGCGCAAGGTTGGCGACCATCACGGTCAGCCGGCCGACGAGATCCCCCGGGGCGTAGGCCGACTTGATGCCGGCGAACACAGTGCGCTGCATGCCGCCCAGATCGAGCGTCAGCGCGAGCAGCTTGTCGGCGCCTGCCACCGGCTCTGCAGCGACGATACGCGCGACGCGCAGATCGACCTTCGCGAAATCCTCGATTGCGATCGTGGCTGCGATTGGTGCGTACGCGGAAGCGGGCGGGCTGGGTGACTTCGTCGCGGTATGTTCCTTGCTGCCTTCGATCATCGCAGCGATGCGCTCTGCGTCGATGCGGCTCATCAGCGGGGTGAAGGTGTCGATCGTGTGGCCCTGCAGCGAATCGTGCAGGGATACCCAGTCGAGCCGCCAGCGCAGGAATGCACTGGCGCGCGTGGCCAGTTCCGGCAGCACCGGGGCGAGGTAGGTTGCGAGGATGCGGAACAGGTCGATGCCCGCCGAGCACACGGCCTGTACCCGCGCCGATTGCGCGGGATCCTTCGCCAGCGCCCACGGCTTTTCCTGATCGATGTACTGGTTGGCACGATCGGCGAGCGCCATGATCTGGCGCATCGCCTTGCCGTATTCGCGCGCCTCATAGCAGGCGGCGATCGCCTCGCCCGCGCTGACGCACTCGGCGCGCAGTTCGCCTGCCGCATCGCCAGGAGCGAGCACGCCGCCGAAGTGTCGGTTCAGGAAACCGGCGCAGCGGCTCGCGATGTTGACCACCTTGCCGACCAGGTCGGCATTCACGCGCTGCACGAAATCCTCGAGGTTGAGGTCGATGTCTTCGAGTCCGGCGCCGAGCTTGGCTGCGATGTAGTAGCGGAAGTATTCCGGGTCGAGGTGCTCGAGGTAGGTGCGTGCGAGGATGAATGTGCCGCGTGACTTCGACATCTTCTGACCGTTCACGGTCAGGAAGCCGTGGCAGAAGACCGCACTCGGGGTGCGGAATCCTGCACCGTGGAGCATCGCAGGCCAGAACAGCGTGTGGAAGTACGCGATGTCCTTGCCGATGAAGTGATACAGCTCGGCATCGCTGCCCGCTGCCCAGTAGCCGTCGAAGTCGAGTCCTTCGCGGTTGCAGTAGTTCTGGAAACTCGCCATGTAGCCGATTGGTGCGTCGACCCATACGTAGAAGTACTTGCCGGGGGAGTCCGGGATCTCGAAGCCGAAATACGGTGCGTCGCGCGAGATATCCCAGTCGCGCAAGCCCTCGCCAAACCATTCCTGCAGCTTGTTCGCCACTTCCGGCTGCACGCGTTCGCCGCTGGTCCACTCGCGCAGCATTGTCTCGAAGTCGCCGAGGCGGAAGAAGAAGTGTTCCGACTCGCGTCGCACCGGCGTCGCGCCGGACAGCACCGAGACCGGATTGCGCAGCTCGAGCGGGGTGTAGGTCGCGCTGCAGGCCTCGCAGGAGTCGCCGTACTGGTCGGGTGCACCACAGCGCGGACATTCCCCCTTGATGTAGCGGTCGGGCAGGAACATGCCGCGCTCGGGATCGTAGGCCTGCTCGATTGCACGCTGCGCGATATGGCCGCCGGCGCGCAGGCGGGTGTAGATCAGCTCGGCGAAATGGCGGTTCTCGGCCGAGTGCGTGGTGTAGAAATTCGCGCAGTCGATCAGGAATCCGGCCGAGTCGGCCCGATGGCTGGCCTGGACGTCCGCGATCAGTTCCTCCGGTGTCAGCCCTTCCTTGGCGGCGCGCAGCATCACCGGTGTGCCGTGCGCGTCGCTTGCGCATACGTAGAGGCAGTCGTTGCCGCGCAGGCGCTGGAAGCGTGCCCAGATATCGGTCTGGATCTGCTCGATGATGTGCCCCAGATGCAACGGACCGTTGGCGTACGGCAGTGCACTGGTGACGAGGATACGGCGTCGGGCTGGCATCGCGGGCATGATCCGGTGTGCAGGGGCGGTCGCGTAGGGAAGCGCGATAATAGCGGTATCCTTGATGCATTTCATCGTGGAAAGTAGCGCTCGGGTGCGCGCGCGCCTTCCGCTGCAGCGGACGGACCTTTAAGATGCAGGCGTTTTATTGCTTAAGCGGAGGAGCATGTGATGGCCGGTCTCGACCTGCAGGCAGCAAGGGCAGCGCTCGCCGCCAGTCGTATCGAGGGCATGGACGCACCGCTGGGCGAGTGGACCGAAGTCGCGGCGATCGAGCGCCGCAGGGACACCGTGGTGGTTTCGATCGCGGTGGCGATACCTGCGGCGGGTCGGCGCGAGGCGCTGGCCGCCGAGGTGCGTCGCGTGCTTGCGCCGCGTGCAGATGGCGCGACGATCCGTGTGGACTGCGAAACGCGTGTCGTGGCTGCTCCCAGGCGCACCCAGAGTCCCGGACTCGAGAGCGTGCGCAACGTGATCGCGGTCGCCTCCGGCAAGGGCGGAGTCGGCAAGTCCACCACGGCCGTGAACCTGGCGCTGGCACTCGCGCATGAAGGCGCGCGGGTAGGCCTGCTCGACGCCGATGTCTACGGTCCGAGCCAGCAGATCATGCTGGGCATTCCCGAGCATCAGCGCCCGGAAGGGCGCGACGAGCGCTTCCTGGTGCCGATCGAGGCATACGGTCTGCAGACGATGTCGATGGGCTATCTGGTCACCGAGAAGACCGCGATGGTGTGGCGTGGGCCGATGGCGAGCAGTGCACTGCAGCAGATGCTTACGCAGACGCTGTGGCGCAACCTCGACTACCTCGTCGTCGACATGCCGCCCGGCACCGGCGATATCCAGCTCACGCTGGCGCAGAAGGTGCCGGTGAGCGGAGCGGTGATCGTCACCACGCCGCAGGACATCGCGCTGCTCGATTGCCGCAAGGGCATCGAAATGTTCACCAAGGTCGACATTCCGGTACTCGGTGTGGTCGAGAACATGGCGGTACACGTGTGCAGCCAGTGCGGCCATGCCGAGCACCTGTTCGGTGCCGGCGGTGGCGAGCGCATTGCACGCGAATACGCGGTGCCGCTGCTCGGTGCGCTGCCGCTCGACATCCGTATCCGTGAACAGGCCGACGGCGGCAAGCCGACCGTGGCCGCAGATCCGGACGGACCGCTCGCGGCGCTCTATCTCGACTGTGCGCGCCGCATGGCGCTCACGCTGCACCGGCGCAACGTATCGAGCGTACGTGCCGCACCGGATATCCAGGTAACCAACGACTGAAGCGGCAGTAACGACGATGACGATCAAGGCGGACCGGTGGATACGCCGCATGGCGCGCGAGCACGGAATGATCGAGCCCTTCGAGCCCGATCAGGTGCGCCATACGCAGGCGGGCAAGGTGATTTCCTTCGGCACGTCGAGCTACGGCTACGATGTGCGCTGCTCCGACGAGTTCAAGATCTTCACCAACGTGTATTCGGCGACGGTCGACCCGAAGAACTTCGACCCGCGCAGTTTCGTCGACGTGAAGTCTGACAGTTGCATCATCCCGCCGAACTCGTTCGCACTGGCGCGCACGGTCGAGTACTTCCGGATCCCGCGCAGTGTGCTGACGATCTGCCTCGGCAAGTCGACCTA
This sequence comes from Pseudomonadales bacterium, assembly GCA_024234165.1. Lineage (NCBI taxonomy): Bacteria > Pseudomonadati > Pseudomonadota > Gammaproteobacteria > Pseudomonadales > Pseudomonadales bacterium. The sequence goes on along the minus strand of JACKOP010000004.1, from coordinate 139,983 downwards.
CGCGCGCTGCGGCATCATCGTCAACGTCACGCCGCTCGAACCCGAGTGGGAAGGGCATGTGACGCTGGAGTTCTCGAACACCACGAACCTGCCGGCGAAGATCTACGCGCACGAGGGTGTGGCGCAGATGCTGTTCTTCGAGAGTGACGAGGTCTGCGAGACTTCGTACCGTGACCGCGGTGGCAAGTACCAGGGCCAGACCGGAGTCACGTTGCCGCGAGCCTGAGGCGAATCATTCGCCACCCTGCCGGTGCTGGTCGGGTTCGGTGCCTGCCGGCTCGAACGCCATGCCATACGCGGGCAGCGCGGTCCCGTCGAGTTCGGCCCGGCCTGCGTTCAGCCGCAGGCGGCCTGCAGCGAACAGGTGTGCGGCGAACGGATAGATCAGGTGCTCGCGCTCGAGCACGCGCGCGGCGAGCGTTGACTCATCGTCTTGCGGCAGTACCGGCACACGAGCCTGTACGATCGCCGGGCCACCGTCGAGGTCTGTACTCACGAAGTGCACGGTCGCACCGTGTTCACGATCGCCGGCCTCCAGTGCACGGCGGTGCGTATGCAGGCCGGGGTATTTCGGCAGCAGTGAGGGATGGATGTTCAGCAGTCGTCCTGCGTAGTGCTGTACGAACGCGGGCGTCAGGATGCGCATGAAGCCGGCCAGGATCACCAGGTCCGGCGCGTGCAGGTCGATGCGCGCGAGCAGTGCTGCGTCGAATTCCTCGCGGCTCGCGAACCGGGTGTGATCGAGCACCTCGGCCGGAATTCCGGCGGCTTCGGCACGCACCAGGCCGTGCACGCCGGGACGATTGCTGATCACCGCGACGACCGTGCATGGATACGCGGGATCGCGGCAGGCGTCGATGAACGCCTGCAGGTTGCTGCCGCTGCCGGAGACCAGGATGACCAGACGGCAGCGCTGTATCGTTTCAGCAGCCAAGCAGGCGCACCTGTTCGCCGTCGCTGCCGATCGTTTCGATGCGTCCGATGCGCCACGCCTGTTCGCCGGCGGCGTTCAGCTCGCCGATCGCACGCTCGCAGTCCTGCTCCGGTACGCAGACCACCATGCCGACCCCGCAGTTGAAGGTGCGATACATCTCCTGGCGTGCGACGCCGCCGGCACTGGCGAGCCAGCGGAACAGTTGCGGCTCCTCCCAGCTCGCGGTGTCGATCACTGCGGCGCAGCCCGTGGGCAGCACGCGTGGCACGTTCTCCAGCAGGCCGCCGCCGGTGATGTGCGCAAGTGCGTGGACGCGACAGCTTGCGATCAGCGCGAGCAGTGGTTTCACGTAGATGCGCGTCGGGGCCAACAGCGCTGCCGCAAGCGGGCGCCCGTCGAGATCGGCCTCGAGATCGGCGCCACTCACTTCGAGAATCTTGCGGATCAGCGAATAGCCGTTCGAATGCGCGCCGCTCGACGCGAGTCCGATCAGTGCGTCACCGGGTGCAACCCGGCTGCCGTCGATGATGCGACTCTTCTCGACCACGCCGACGCAGAAACCGGCAAGGTCGTAGTCGTCGCCGGCGTACATGCCCGGCATTTCGGCGGTCTCGCCGCCGACCAGCGCGCAGCCGGCCTGTTCGCAGCCGGCGCCGATGCCGCGGATCACGCTGGCAGCGACCTCGACGTCGAGGTGGCCGGTGGCGTAGTAATCAAGGAAGAACAGCGGCTCGGCTCCTGCCACCACCAGGTCGTTCACGCACATTGCGACCAGGTCGATGCCGATCGTGTCGTGGATGCCGAGCTGGATCGCCAGCCTGAGTTTGGTGCCGACGCCGTCGGTACCCGCCACCAGTACCGGCTCGCGGTAGCGTGCAGGCAGTTCGCACAGTGCGCCGAAGCCGCCGATTCCACCGAGCACCTCGGGACGGCGTGTACGGCGTGCGATGTCGCGGATGCGCCCGACCAGCGCGTTGCCGGCGTCGATGTCGACGCCGGCATCCTTGTAGGAAAGACCACGGTTGCTGGCTTCGGACATGGGCGCTCGCCGCTCGTTCGGGGCGCGCGATTCTAGCAGTCGGCGCTTCGCAGCGGCAAACCGGAGCAGCCTTGCTACAATGGCGCGCAACGCCATCCTCGGTGCAACGGCATCCGCTTCATGAATCCACGCATTTTCCGGACGGGTTTCCCGTTGCTCGTGCTGTGGGTGCTTGCGTCGTGGGCGCTGGCGGCGAGCGCCATCACGCTGAACGAGGCCGAGGTGCCGGTCGCGGCGCAGGACAGTGCGGCACGCTCGGCAGCGGCTGCTGCTGCGCTGGCGGAAGTGTTCGTGAAGAGCAGCGGCTCGCAACACGTGCTGGGCAACCCGGTCGTGGCGGCAGCGATCCGGGACGCCGACCGGCAACTGCAGCAGTTCTATTTCACTCGCCTGGTGTATCCGCCACGCAGCCAGGGACCCGCCGAGGAACTCGGCCTGCACGCCGTGTTCTCTCCGCAGATGATCGCGAGCGTGTTGCAGCGGGCCGGCGAACCGATTCTGCCGCCGAATCGACCGGCGATCCTGTTGTGGCTGGCGATCGACGATGGATCGGGTGCGGGGCCGCGTCTGTTCGATCGTGACACCGACGCGACGCTCGCAGCCTGGCTGCGCTGGCACGGTGCGCGGCGTGACATTCCGCTGCGCTTTCCGGAAATGGACCTGCAGGACAGCGCCACCGTTGGTGTCGAACCGGTGTGGGGGCTCGATGCGCAGGCACTGCGTGCGGCGAGCGAGCGCTATGGCTCGGGTCCGGTGCTGATCGCGAAGCTCGCGCTTGGCAGCGATGGGGGGTGGTTCGGCGAATGGCTGTACCTCGATGGCGAACAGACGAGCGCAGGGCAGGGCAGCGCGCCAGCCGTCGAGACGCTCGCCGGCGAGATCGTCGACTTCGGTGCCGAAGGTGTGGCGGCACGCTATGCGGTGCGCGCTGCCGAGACCGAGGGCGAGCAATTGCGCCTTCGCGTGGACGGGCTGAGTACGTTCCAGGCGTACTACCGCACCTACAGGCTGTTGCGCGAGATGACGTCGGTACGCCGGGTCCAGCTCGTGCTGGTCGATCGCGATTCGTTCTTTTTCGATCTGGTGACCGCGAGCGACACCGACTCCGTATTGCGCGAACTGTCACTGCTGCCGCAACTGCTGCCGCACGGGGACACCGCCGAACTGCACTATCGCTGGTCCGGGAGCTGAGCGCGCATGGACGAGGCAGTTACTTCGACGAGTGTCGCACAGCGAGCGCTCGTACTCGGCGTGGTGGTGGCCGTCGGCTGGTTGCTGCACCTGCTCGGCCCGATACTGATGCCGTTTCTGACCGGCATGGCACTCGCGTACCTCTGGGATCCCGCAGTCGATCGCATGCAGCGTGCCGGGCTGGGGCGCACGCTGGCAGTATGTGTGGTCTTCCTGTGCATGGGTCTGTTGCTGGCGGGCCTGGTGCTGGTGCTGGTGCCGCTGCTGGGACGGCAGATGCACGTGATGGCGGCGAAGGTCCCGGTCGTCATCGAATGGTTCAGCAGCACGCTGCTGCCGTGGTTGCAGCGCCGCTTCGGTATCGCGGAGGGTGACCTGCCGATCCAGGCGCTTGGTGATGCGCTGGTCGCAAACTGGCAGAGCGCGGGCGGTTTCGCACAGCGCCTGCTGAGCTCGGCGACTGCCTCGTCGATCGCGCTCGTCGGCTGGGTCGTGAATCTGGTGCTGATCCCGGTCGTGACCTTTTATCTGTTGCGCGACTGGGATCGCTTGCTCACACGCATGCACGACGTGCTGCCACGCGCATGGGAGCGCACGGTGCTGGAGCTTGCGTGCGAGTGCGACGAGGTCGTCAGTGCGTTCATTCGCGGGCAACTGCTGGTGATGCTCGCGCTCGGTGTGTGCTACACGGTCGGGTTGATGCTGGTGGGACTCGATCTCGCGCTGTTGATCGGCATGCTGGCCGGCCTCGCGAGTATCGTGCCCTATCTGGGTTTGGTGCTCGGGCTGGGATCGGCGGCGATCGCGACGCTGGTGCAGTTCGGTGACTGGCCGCAGCTGTTGTGGGTGCTTGCGGTGTTCGTCGCGAGCCAGGCGCTGGAGGGCATGTACCTGACGCCACGGCTGGTGGGTAACCGGATCGGGTTGCATCCGGTGGTGGTGATCTTCGCGGTGATGGCGGGGGGGCAACTGTTCGGCTTCACCGGTGTGCTGCTCGCACTGCCCGTCTCGGCCGTGATCATGGTGCTGCTGCGCCATGTACACGAACGCTACCGCGCCAGCGTGTTCTATGGCCCTGTGGCGGCTGACATCGCGGTGGCGGAAGTGCCCGCGCAGTCGCCGGCTGGTACGCGATCACCGGCTGATGCGCAGCCGCCGGAATCGGGCGCGGCCTGATGGCACTGCAACTGCCGTTGCCGGTGCGCCTGTCCGACGACGCATCGTTTGCGAATTTCCATCTCTGCGAAGCGAACCGCTCTGCCGTCGCGCGTATCGAACATTTCGTCATGGGCGGATCGGGCAGTCTGTACCTGCACGGGCCACCGGGTAGCGGGCGCACGCACCTGCTGCAGGCTGCGTGTCACGCGCTGGAGGCGAACGGAGTCGTGATCGTCTACCTGCCGCTTGCCGCGTTGCGCGACGCGCCGCCGGGCGAGCTGCTGGCCGGTCTGGAAGCGTATGCACTGGTGTGCCTGGACGATGCCGACGCCGTGGCTGGCCTGCCCGGATGGGAAGAGACGCTGTTTCATCTGCACAACCGCTGTGTAGAGACGGGATGCAGGTTGCTGATCGCGGCAACGCTGCCGCCGGCCCAGGCGGGCTTTCGCCTCGCCGATCTGCGTTCGCGCCTGCAGGGCGGCGAGTTTGTCGCGCTCGCGCTGCCCGATGACGAGGCGTGCATCGACGCGTTGCGGTTGCGGGCGCGCAACCGTGGCCTGGTGCTGGACCCCGAGGTGGCACGCTTCGTCTGGTCGCGCAGCCAGCGCTCGATGGGGGCGCTGATCGCCGTGCTCGATCGCCTCGACGCGGCCTCGCTGGGCGCCGGCCGGCGACTCAGCATCCCGTTCGTGAAGGACGTCATGGGCTGGTGATGCGAGCGGCACGCGCTCAGCGCGTGCGTTTGCCGTGGCGCTCGAAATTCTCGCTGCGCGCGCGCTCGCTCTTGCGCAGCAACACCAGCGTCGCGCCGGTGCCGCCCAGATGGCGCGGCGCGGAATGGAAGGCGAGTACGTCGGGAAAGCACGGCAGCCACAGAGCGACGCAGCTTTTCAGCAGGGCCGGCGTGCTGCGGCCCACGCCACGTCCGTGCGTGACCAGTCCGACGCGGATGTCGTGGCGCATGCAGTCGGCGACGAAACGCCACAGTATCTCGCGAGCCTGTGCGACCGTGAGCCCGTGCAGATCCAGCCGCGAATCGCAACGGTATTCACCGAGTCGCAGCCGGCGGTACACACCGTGCTGCACGCCGGGGCGAACGAAAGCGAGTTCGGCGTGCGGCTCCACCAGCGGGATGTGTTCGGTCGGCAGCGAATTGGCGTTCCCGGCCGCCAGCGCCTCGGCTGCACGACGGCGCTCCAGCGTGCCGGGAGTGATCTCGCGGGCGCATTTCAGGTTGACCACCACGTCGCCCTTCAGCGGCAGGACCTCGCCGACGAGTTTCCCGAAGGAGGAATGCTCACTGCTGTCATCGCCCATGCGATCTGGCTCCGGAAGTGTTGCTGGACCGGTTATCGCTTGGCGCTACACTGGTCACTCGCGTGTCGTTTCTACGATACCAGACCGGGACTACGTCACCATGGTGCAAGGAGGAGACCGGATGCTCGGACTCATGCAGGATCGGCCATTGATCCTGACTTCGATCATGGAACACGCGCGACGCCTGCACGGGGACAGGGAAATCGTCTCGGTGACTGCTGACCAACCCTTGCATCGCTACAGCTACCGCGATGCCTTTGCACGAGCGGCGCAACTGGCGGGCGCGTTGCGCCGGCTCGGAGCGGTGAGCGGCGATCGCATCGGCACGCTGGCGTGGAACGATCATCGTCATTTCGAGCTGTATTTCGCCACCTCGTGTGCCGGCTTCGTCTGTCATACGATCAACCCGCGCCTGTTTCCGGCCCAGATCGAGTTCATCATCCGCGATGCGGCCGACCGCTGGCTGTTCGTCGATCCGCTGTTCGTGCCGTTGCTGGTCGCGTTGCAGGATCGACTCGATTGCGTGGCAGGCTTCGTGATCCTGGGGCCGGCCGGCGCCGCGGCCGGCTCGGGCCTGCGCAATGCGCACGACTACGAGACGCTGCTGGCAGCCTGCGAGCCCGTGTTCGACTGGCCCGAACTCGATGAGCGCGGCGCCTGTGCCCTGTGCTACACGTCGGGAACCACCGGCAATCCGAAAGGAGTGCTGTACGACCACCGGGCGTTGGTACTGCATACCTACGCCTGCCTGATGCCCGACGTGATGGGCGCCACCGCGCGCGACGTGGTACTGCCGGTGGTGCCGATGTTTCACGTCAACGCATGGAGCATTCCGTACGGTGCCGCGGTCGCCGGTGCGAAACTGGTGTTGCCGGGGCCGCGCATGGGTGATGGTGCCGCGCTTGCCCGCCTGATCGCGACCGAGGCGGTGAACGTCGCCGCGGGTGTGCCGACCGTCTGGCTTGGCTTGCTTGCGCATCTGCGGGCCAGCGGCGAGCGCCTGCCGTCGTTGCGGCGTGTGATCGTCGGTGGGGCGGCGTGCCCGCGCGCGATCATGGAAGAGTTCGAGACGGTGCACGGCGTCCACGTACACCACGCCTGGGGCATGACCGAGACGAGCCCGGTTGGTACCTTCAACTCGCCGAGTGCCGATTTTGCGGCACTGTCGCCGGAGGATCAGTGGCGCCAGCGCCTGAGCGTGGGGCGTCCGGTCTGGGGCGTGGAGGTGCGCGTCGTCGATGCGACGGGGCAGGAGCAACCGTGGGATGGCAAGACCCCGGGTTCGCTGCTGGTACGCGGGCCGTGGGTGTGCGCAGAGTATTTCCGTGTCGGTCGCAGCGATGCGCATCGCGACGACGGTTGGTTCGATACCGGCGACATCGCGACCATCGACGTGCGTGGATACGTGACGATCACCGATCGTGCAAAGGACGTGATCAAGTCGGGCGGCGAATGGATCAGCTCGATCACGCTCGAGAACACCGTGATGGCGCATCCGGCGGTCGCCGAGGCGGCGGTGATCGGTGCGCCTCACCCGCGCTGGGACGAGCGGCCACTGCTCTGCGTGGTGCTGCGTGCGGGCGCAGACGCAACGCGCGAGGAACTGCTCGACTGGTTCGATGGCAGGGTGGCGAGCTGGTGGGTGCCGGACGACGTGCTGTTCTTCGATGAACTGCCGCACACGGCTACCGGCAAGCTCAGCAAGAAGGATCTGCGCGAACGACTGAAGCGCTACCGGTTTGGTGATGGTCGATGCGACACTGCGACCGGGACAAGCACGGAGGATCCCGATGAGTGAGTTCAACCCGCCGCTGGCGGACATTGCCTTCGTGCTCGACGAGCACGTGCTGATTCGTGACTTCGCGCGACTGCCGGGGTTTGAAGAAGTGACTCCCGACCTGGTCGCGGCCGTGCTCGGCGGCGCGGCACAACTGACGGCGCAGGTCATTGCACCGCTGAACCGCAGTGGTGATCGCGAGGGAGCGCGTATCGAGGACGGCCGGGTCGTCGAGGCGGCAGGCTTTCGCGATGCGTACCGGCAGTACATCGAAGGCGGCTGGAACAGTTTGCCGTTTCCGACCCGCCATGGCGGGCAGGGGTTGCCGCAGGCGCTCGCCACCGCGGTGCAGGAAATGGTGCAATCGGCCAACCTCGCGTTCAGCCTCTGCCCGTTGCTCACGCAGGGTGCGATCGATGCGCTCATGCAGCATGCCGATGCCGAACTGCAGCGCACCTACCTGCCGAAGATGATTGTCGGCGAGTGGGCCGGCACGATGAACCTCACCGAACCGCAGGCCGGTTCGGACCTCGCGGCGGTACGGGCGCGCGCCGAGCGCGAGGGCGGACACTACCGGATCAGCGGCACCAAGATCTTCATCACCTGGGGTGATCACGGCATGACCGACAACGTGATCCACCTGGTGCTGGCGCGCCTGCCTGATGCGCCTGCCGGTGTGAAGGGTATCTCACTGTTCCTGGTGCCGAAGTTCCTCGTGAATGCCGACGGCAGCCTTGGGGAACGCAACGATGTGCGCCCGGTGTCGGTGGAGCACAAGCTGGGTATCCATGCGAGTCCGACCTGCGTGATGAGCTTCGGTGATGGCGGCGGCGCGATGGGCTTCCTGGTCGGGCGCGAGAACGAAGGGCTGGTGTGCATGTTCACGATGATGAACCACGCACGGCTCACGGTCGGCCTGCAGGGGGTCGCGGTTGCGGAGCGCGCACGCCAGCAGGCCGTGGCCTACGCGCGCGAGCGTGTGCAGGGAACTGCGCCCGGAAGCGCTGCGCGCGTGACGATCGTGCACCATCCGGACGTGCGCCGCATGCTGCTGCAGATGCGTGCGCTGACCGAGGCGGGACGCGCGCTGGTCCATGTGGCGATGGCCGGGCAGGATCACATTCACCGTGGTGGTGACGCACAGGCTCAGGTACGCCTTGCGCTGCTCACGCCGATCGTCAAGGGCTGGTGCACCGAGATGGCGGTCGAGGTCGCCTCGCTGGGGGTACAGGTCCACGGTGGCATGGGCTTCATCGAGGAAGCCGGTGCGGCCCAGCATCTGCGCGATGCGCGCATCCTGCCGATTTACGAAGGCACGAATGGCATCCAGGCGCTGGATCTGGTCGGGCGCAAGTTCCTGCGCGACGGTGGTGCAGGGTTGCGTTCGCTGATCGCCGAGATGCACGATGTTGCTGCCACGTTGGACAACGGTCCGCTGGCCGATGTCGGAGCCAGGCTGGCACAGGCGATCGTGGCGCTGCAGGACACGGCCGGATGGATTGCGGCAAACGCCGATCGTGACGGCGTGCTGGCCGGGAGTGTCGCCTACCACTTCCTGATGCTGGCAGGCACGGTTGCCGGCGGCTGGCAGCTTGCAGTGGCTGCGCGGGCGGCGGCGCGGAGACTGGCCGTCAGCGATGTGGACGAGACGTTCTGCACGGCGAAGCTGGTGACGGCGCGTTTCTACGCGGAGCAGATCCTGCCGCGTGCGCACATGCACGCCGAAGTCGTGCGTGCCGGAGCCGAAGCCGTCATGAGTCTGGACGAGGCGCTGCTCGCGTAGGTCGGCATTCATGCCGACAGGGATCGGCCCGTCGGGTTGAAACCCGACCCACGTGGGTCGGCATCGCGCCGTGGGTCGGCATTCATGCCACGTAGGTCGGCATTCATGCCGACAGGGATCGGGCCCCGTCGGGTTGAAACCCGACCCACGCGGGTCGGCATCGCGCCGTGGATTGGCATTCATGCCACGTAGGTCGGCATTCATGCCGACAGGGATCGGCCCCGTCGGGTTGAAACCCGACCCACGCGGATCGGCATCGCGCCGTGGATTGGCATTCATGCCACGTAGGTCGGCATTCATGCCGACAGGGACTGGCCCGTCGGGTTGAAACCCGACCCACGCGGGTCGGCATTCATGCCGACGAGGCTGTGGCACGTCGAATTGGAGGGATGGCAAACATGACGCACTACGAACGCTTCTATATCGACGGCGCATGGGTCGAACCGCTCGAACGACGTACGCTCGACGTGATCGACCCCTCGACCGAGGCAGCATTTGCGACGATCGCGATCGGCTCATCGGCAGACGTCGATCGTGCCTGCTGTGCCGCGCGTGCCGCGTTTCCTGCCTTTGCCGCAACCACACGCGAGGAGCGTATCGCTTTGCTCGAGCGCATCGTCGCGGTCTACCAGCGACGCTATCAGGAATTCGCGGATGCGATCTCGCGCGAGATGGGTGCGCCGATCGGACTTGCGACCCGTGCGCAGGCGGCGATGGCGGTGGCGCACTTCGCGACCGCAATCGAAGCGCTTCGCCACTACCCGTTCGAGGATGACATGGGAACGACGCGCGTATTCCGCGAGCCGATCGGCGTGTGCGCGCTGATCACGCCGTGGAACTGGCCCGGCAACCAGATTGCCTGCAAGGTCGCTCCGGCGTTGGCAACGGGCTGCACGATGGTGCTGAAGCCGAGCGAGATTGCGCCGATCGACGCGATCCTGTTTGCCGAGGTGCTGCACGAGGCCGGCGTACCAGCGGGCGTGTTCAACCTCGTCAACGGTGACGGCCCCGGCGTGGGCAGCGCGCTCGCTGCGCACCCGGAGGTCGACATGGTGTCGTTCACCGGCTCCACGCGCGCAGGTATCCTGGTCGCCAAGGCAGCCGCGGATACGGTGAAGCGCGTGTGCCAGGAGCTCGGTGGCAAGTCGGCGAACATCCTGCTCGACGATGCCGACTTCGCGACGGTGGTGCCACGCGACGTACTGCACTGTTTCAGCAACAGCGGTCAATCGTGCAACGCGCCGTCGCGGATGCTGGTTCCGGCCGATCGCATGGACGAGGTTGCCCGCCTGGCGCGCGAAGCTGCAGCGCTGGTACGTGCAGGCGACCCGCGCGACGAGGCGACGACGCTGGGGCCGGTGGTGAGCCATCGGCAGCATGAACGCATCCAGCGGCTGATCCAGAACGGGATCGACGAGGGTGCCGAGCTCGTCTGCGGTGGCATCGGAAGGCCGGAGGGGCTCGAGACGGGCTACCATGTCAGGCCGACCGTGTTCGCCGGTGTCGACAATGCGATGACGATTGCACGCGAGGAGATATTCGGACCGGTGCTCGTGATCATCCCGTATCGTGACGAGGCCGATGCGATCCGGATCGCGAACGATACGCCGTACGGCTTGTCGGGCTATGTCAGCTCGGCGGATGCGGGTCGTGCGCAACGGGTCGCGCGAGCGTTGCGCACCGGCATGGTGCATCTGAACGGCGCCCCACCCGATCTGGGCGCACCGTTCGGGGGCTACAGACAATCCGGCAACGGTCGTGAATGGGGGGCGTATGGCTTCCATGATTTCCTCGAAACGAAGGCGGTCATGGGCTATGCGCCCGGTTGAGCGTAGTTGCAGTTACAGAGGGTGTCGTAAAACGCCGTGAAGCGCGGGACGATCCCTTTGCATCGGGGAGCGTGTGCCGCAGGGATGCGGCACTCGAGCCTGCAGGGATGCATTTGCGGCGTCCCACCGGTGCAAAGGGATCGTCCAGTGCTGCTCGCATCGACGATCGAAGGCATTTGCGACAGCATCTACAGATACGAATCGAAACGGCGGGCCTGCAGGAGAAGCCGATGAGTGATGCCAGAGAGACCTTGCGCGCGGGTTGGGACGCGTTGATCGCGGAGCTGCAACGCGCACGCGATGCGATCGACGATCCGGCGCTGATGCCGCCACCGCCGACCGACCGCACGCTCGCCGAGGGTTACCGCTACCTGATGGGTTTCGTGCATCACGCGGTGGAGCGAGCGTTCCACGAAGACGTGTTGCGACCGCAGTTTCGCAACGCGCTGAGCATCGTGAACCGCAGCACCATCGACAATCCGGATGCGGTGTACTTCTACGCACCGATCGACGGCAGGCGCAGCTATCGGCTGCGCGGTGTCATGGGCGATGCGCGGCACTGGAAGGGCGAGCCGGCGACGGCACTCGGTCGCAAGGCACCGCACTACCTGATCTTCGAGGTCAGCTGCGGGCAGCTTTCGGGCGACAGCGGTGATCTCGCGGAGTTGCGCCCCGGTGTGAAGGCGCGCACCGGGATGCTCGACTGTTCGATGATCGAGATCAACGCCGACGGCAGTTTCGACATCCTGCTTGCTCCCGAGCGCCCGGCGGGTCACACCGGAAACTTCATCGCGACGATGAAGCGGGTTGCATCCCGGGATGCTGCCGATCCGCAGTCGGCAGTCGAACGCCATGCGGACTACATCAGCGGTCGCCAGTTGTTCTACGACTGGACCCGTGAGGATGCGATCCATTTCGAGATGACCCCGCTCGACGGGGAGGTCGACGCGGTACAGGCGTACACGCCCGAGCGTGCCGCCGCCGACATGCGCCGCATGGGTGCGATCGTGCGCGGCCAGATGCACTTCTGGAACGCCTTCTGGACCATCACGATGGGTACCTACGGTGAGCGTCCCGGTACTGCGCCCGGCATGGCGTTCCCACGCAACGGATTCAATCGCGTCAACGCCGCATCCGGCGCCACCGGCGGCGGCATGAGCACGAATCTGTACGCGGGCGGTGTGTGGGACCTCGGGCCCGACGAAGCGCTGGTGATCGAGAGCCGGGTCAGCACGGCGCCGACCTATATCGGTTTCCAGCTTGGCAATCTGTGGGGCGAATCACTCGAATACGCGAACCGGATCACCTCGCTGAACGGCGGGCAGTCGCGCGTCGATGGTGACGGTGCGATCCGGCTGGTGGTCGCACACCGGGATCCCGGTGTGCCGAACTGGCTGGATACCACGGGTCTGGAGCAGGGCTTCCTGTCGGCGCGCTGGGCCTACAGCCAGAGGCCACCGCAGGACCAGTGGCCGCAGATCACGGCGCGCAAGGTGGGGTTCGATCGCATCCGCGAATGCCTGCCGCCGGATACGCCGCTGATCGATGCCCGCGAGCGGCGGCGCCAGATCGCGGTGCGCGAACGCCACGTACGCAAGCGGTACCGCGTGTTCTAGCGCGTGATCGCCGGACCTGCTGCACTGCCGTGCTGCTCATGCGGTGGCGATCATCTTGATGCCGGCGATCACCAGCACCACCGCGACCAGGCGCTGGATCGCCGTGCTGCCGATGCGCCGGCTGCCGAGTTCGGCGCCCACCAGTCCGCCGCACACCGCTGCCATCGCCCACAGCGGCAGTGCCTCCGGCAGCGCCGGTGCCACGCGCACCACGCCTGCCAGTCCGGCGATCGAGTTCAGCAGGATGAATGCCGCAGCGATTCCCGACACCTGCCTGACTTCAGCCCAGCGCATCAGCAGCAGCAAGGGGCTGAGAAAAATGCCCCCGCCGACACCGGTGAGTCCCGACAGCAAACCGAGTCCGCCTCCGGCAACCAGCAGCAGCGCCGGCGGTGGTGCGCGCAGCGTATCGCCAGGCGGTTGGCCGGCACGCTTCAGCGACATCAGTGCCGCGTAGATCAGCACGGCTCCGACCAGTGCCTTGTAGACGCCTGCGGGCGGCGTCAGTGTGCCGCCCAGCCATGCGAACGGCACCGAACCCGCGGCGAGTGGCACGAAGACGCGCCAGGAAAACGCACCGATGCGATAGAACTTCCAGGTCGCGATCAGGGCAACGAGGATGTTCAGCGTGAGCGCAGTGGGTCGCATCACCGCTGGCGCGACACCGAACAGAGCCATTGCGGCCAGGTAGCCGGAAGCGCCTGCGTGACCGATCGCGGCATACAGGATCGCAGCGATCAGGATCAGTACGGCGAGCAGCAGGCTTTCGGTTTCGAACACGCTATCCCCGCAGTTTACATGCGCTCGGGAGTTTCGATGCCCAGAAGATCGAGGCCGGTGGCGAGCGTGCGTGCGGTCATGTCGGCGAGGCGCAGTCGCGACGCACGCGTGGCATCGTCGATATCGTCGCGCAGGATCGGGCAGCCTTCGTAGAACCGCATGAACAGTCCTGCCAGCTCGTACAGGTAGGCGCACAGCAGGTGTGGTGCCGCATCGTGGGTGACCGCATGCAGTGCCTCGGCGAACTGCAACAGCCGCAGCGCCAGCGCGCGTTCCTCGGGTGCCGTGATGCGCACCGCAGCGGCAACGGAGCGTGGATCGATTCCCGCCTTGCGGAAGACACTGCGCACGCGGGTGCAGGCGTACTGCAGGTACGGAGCCGTGTTGCCGTCGAAGCTCAGCATGTGTTCCCAGCTGAACACGTAGTCGCTGGTGCGGTTCTTCGAAAGATCGGCGTATTTCACCGCACCGATCCCGACCTGGCGTGCAACGGTGTTGCGTTCGGCGTCCGTCAGGTCCGCGTTGCGTTCGGCGAGCAGTCGTGCCGCGTGATCGACCGCCTCGTCGAGCAGCTCGGCCAGCTTCACGGTGCCGCCCGAACGTGTCTTGAACGGCCGTCCGTCCTCGCCGAGCATCTTGCCGAATGGATGATGCTCGAGCGATACCGCAGCGGGGGCGAAGCCGGCCCGGCGTGCGATCGCGAACACCTGCTGCATGTGCAGCTTCTGGCGGTCGTCGATGAAGTACAGGATGCGGTCCGCATGCAGCCCGTGCGCGCGATAGCGCGCTGCCGCGAGGTCGGTGGTCGCATACAGATAGCCTCCGTCGGCCTTCTGCACGATCACCGCCATCGGACCGCCCTCGCGGTCCCGCATCTCGTCGAGGTAGACCACGCGTGCGCCTTCGCTGAGCGCCAGCAGGCCGCGTGCGTCCAGTTCGGCGATGATCTGCGGCAGGTCGTCGTTGTAGGCGCTCTCGGCGCGAATGTCGGCGCGCGCCAGCGACACGTTGAGCTTGCGGTAGATCTCCTCGCTGTGCGCGATCGAGATATCGATGAACCGCTGCCACAGCAGCCTGCAGTGCGCATCGCCGGACTGCAGGCGCACCACGTATTCACGCGCCTTGTCGGCAAACACCGGGTCGCTGTCGAAGGCGAGCTTGGCGTCGCGATAGAACGCCTCGAGATCGGCCAGTGCGGCCCCGTCGATGGTGCCACCGCCGGCTGCGATGCGTTCGAGGTGCGCGATCAGCATGCCGAACTGCGTGCCCCAGTCGCCGACGTGGTTCTGGCGGATCACGCGTTCGCCGCAGAACTCGAGTGCACGTACCACCGCATCGCCGATGATCGTGCTGCGCAGGTGCCCGACGTGCATCTCCTTGGCGAGGTTCGGCGAGGAATAGTCCACCACCACGGTGTGCGGATCGGCCCGCGCGGCGATGCCGAGCCGTGGATCGCCGGCAGCGGTCTCGATGTGCGTGGCGAGAAAATCGTCCGAGAGGTGGATGTTGATGAACCCTGGTCCGGCAATCTCGAGCCGCTCGACCATCGCACCACCGTCGAATGCGGCGACGATGCGCGCCGCGAGCTCGCGCGGGTTGCTGCGCATGCGCTTCGCTGCCGCCATCGCGCCGTTGGCCTGATAGTCGCCGAACTCGGGGCGTGTACTCTGCGTGAGCAGAGCCTGGCAGTCGGACGGGATACCGACGGCGCGCATCGCGGTCTCGACGGCGCTGTTGAGCTGGTCGCGCAGATTCATGGGGGCGGATCACCCGGGGGCAGGGAAAGCGCGCGATTGTAGCGGCCGTGTCGCAGGCAGTCCAAGCGCGGCCAGGCAGGCGGCGAGGCGTGCAGCCACCGCGTCGCCCGCGGCGAGCGCACGCTGCTCGTCGAGGATCTGCGCAAGGATCGCGAGGTCGGTCAACGGGTTTGCGAGCACCACGCGGAATACGTCGATGGCCTGGCCCCGGTGCCTGGGGGCATGCAGCGTGGTGCGCGACACGAAGGATTTGCCCGCTGCACGCTGCAGGCGCTGGATGTCGCGCGTGACCGCGTTGAGTTCCTCGTTGATGTGGGCTGCGGTCTGCGCGTCGGCGGTGGCCAGAGCCTGTTGCAGCGATTGCGGAACGTGGCGATAGGTCAGGATATTGAGTTCCGGTTCGCTGGTGAGTTCGAAATCGGGTGCGGCCCGCACCATCGCCGCAAAGTGCTGCGCGTTGTCGATGCCGGTGTCGATCAGCAGCTCGTAGCCACGGCGTCCGAGGATCGCGAGACCCGAGTGGACGAGCATCGCCATGCCGGGGCGCGATCCTTCCAGCGTCTTGCTGCCAAGATCGCGTGATCCCTCGCGAATCACGTAGCGCGCGTGATGTTCGATGACGCGCGCGGCGCTCGGATCACGGAACAGCGTCATGCCGGAGCCCATGGGTACGTAGAGCTGCTTGTGGGCATCGAGGGTCACCGAGTCGGCGTGCTCGATGCCTGCGAGCAGGTGGCGCCAGCGCGAGGAAAACAGCGTTGGTCCACCCCATGCGGCGTCGACATGGAAGTGGGTGCCGATTCCGGCAGCGAGTTCGGCCAGCGGTGCCAGTGCGTCGACGCTGCCGGTCTCGGTGGTCCCGGCCAGCCCGATCAGTGCGATGATCTTCACGCCACGCGCGCGCAGCCGGCGACAGGTACGCTCCATCGCGGTGAGATCGACGTGGTTGTGAGCGTCGACCTCGACTGCATGCACCGATTTCACTCCCAGCCCCAGCAGGTCGGCCGCCTTGCCGATCGAGTAGTGCCCGAGACGCGACACCACGATTGCAGCGTCATCGTAGCCATGGTGCGCCAGTGCCCGATGCAGTCCTTCGCGGCTCACGCCTTCGAAACTTCCGTCTGCTGGCAGTGCATTGTTGCGCGCAACCCACAGCGCGGTGAGATTCGCGACCGTGCCGCCGGAGCAGAACGCGCCAAGTGCGTGCCGGGAGTCCTGCACGTAGCGTGCGTAGAACGCATCATCGTTGCCGAATACCAGCCGGTGCAGGATGCCGAGCACCTGGCGCTCGAGCGGCGTGAACGCCTTGGACGTCTCGGTCTTCACGGTGTTCTGGTTCAGCGCGATCATCATCTTCGCCAGCGGCAACATGAAGTACGGCAGCGCCGAAGTCATGTGGCCGACGAAGGTCGGTGAGGCGGTATGAACCGATTCCGCGACCACCTTGCGCATCAGGAACTCGGCCTGTTCCGAGACGAACACAGGGTCTTCGGGAATGCGTGTGTCCGTGAAGTCGTCTTCGATGTCGCTCATGCTGCGCCGGGTCGCAACGATGTGCTCGCGCAGGAAGCCGTGCAGGTTGGCCGATATCCCGGCTTCCAGGCGCGCCAGCGTGGAGTCGGGTGCCTCGGGGACGGTGAAGATGCGATGCAGCGTCTCCAGTGAAGCCTCGGCGGTCTTTTGCGGTTCGCTCATCGTGTGCCCGGTGGATGCTGCGCCTGCGACCGGCGCTATGCTAGAACTTGTGTGGAGGATTGTCAGCGCCGCAGTGTGAGCTGCCTGCCAGCGGCGGGAGGATCCGATGCTGCGCGGCGCATATCCTAATGCCGATTCGGCATTGTCATGCGAATCCTGCTTCCTTCTAGAATGTGCGCCTGTCCGTTCGGGGAGGTCCATCGATGGACTGGCAAGGGTGGTTCACGGTTGCTCTTACCGTGGCCGTGCTGGCAACGCTGATAACCGTGCCGCGCCTGGGTACCGATGTGGTGCTGATGGGGGCACTGTTGCTGCTCGGCGCGACCGGAATCCTCACGCCGGATGAGGCGCTGGCCGGCTTTGCGAATACCGGCCTGATGACCGTGGCCGCGATGTTCGTCATCGCAGCAGGAATTCGCGCTTCCGGCGGTGTCGATCTGGTCGTCGAGAAAGTCCTTGGCAAGCCGACGGGACCGCGGCATGCGCTGGTGCGCCTGATGGTGCCTGTGGTGGGACTTTCGGCGTTTCTGAACAACACGCCGGTGGTGGCGACGATGATCCCGGCCGTGAGCCAGTGGGCACGACGCATCCGCGTCCCGAGTTCGACGCTGATGATTCCGCTGAGCTACGCGTCGATCCTCGGCGGCACGATCACGCTGATCGGTACCAGCACCAACCTGGTCGTGAACGGACAGTACCAGGCGCTGACCGGCAAGCCCGGCTTCGCATTGTTCGACATTGCGCCGCTCGGGCTGATCGTGGCGGCCGCCGGCACCCTGTTCGTCGTGATCGTGGCGCCGAAGTTGCTGCGGGTACGACGCAGTCCGGACCAGACGTTTGCCGATACGCGCAAGTTCACCTTCGAAGTCGCGGTCGCACAGGATGGTCCGATGGTCGGCAAGACGATCCAGCAGGCCAGTCTGCGCAATCTGGAGCGTATCTACCTGGCCGAGATCGAGCGTGATGGCGGCGTCATCACCGCAGTCGCGCCAGAGGAGATTCTGCGAGGCGGTGATCGTCTGGTGTTCGTCGGCGAGACCGAGGCGATCGTCGATATCCTGCGCATCAACGGGCTGGTTCCCGCGGTAGGCAGCAAGCCGGCGCTGGAGCGCCATGTGCCGGAGCGCAGGCTGGTCGAAGCGGTTGTAGCCGAACACTGCGAGGTGGTAGGGCAGACGATCCGCGACGGGCGTTTTCGTGACCTCTACGGCGCGGTCGTGCTTGCGGTGGCGCGTAACGGCGAACACATACGCGGACGTCTGAGTTCGATCATTCTCGAGCCGGGTGATCTGCTGCTCCTCGAGGCGCGGCCGGCCGTCGTCAACCGGCTCAAACACTCGCGTGATTTCCTGCTGATGAACGTGCTCGAACACGAGTTGCCGGACCATTCACACGCGTGGATCTCGTGGGGAATCCTCGTTGCGATCGTCGCACTCGCGACCAGCGGCGTGCTGAGCATGCTGTACGCAGGGTTGTTCGGCGTGGCGGCGATGCTTGCCACGGGCTGCATCAGCACGAACGAAGCGCGACGCAGCCTCGACCTGCCCGTGCTGGTCACGATCGCGGCGAGCTTCGCGCTCGGCAATGCGCTGGAGAAGACCGGAGCCGCGAGCTTTCTTGGCAATGGCATCGTCGGCTTTGCGGGGGGGAATCCGTGGCTGCTGCTCGCGCTGGTCTACCTCAGCGTGATGATGCTGACCGAGATGATCACCAACAACGCTGCCGCCATGCTGATGCTGCCGGTTGCACTCGCGGTTGCCCAGCGTGCGGGGCTCCACGATGTGCCGTACGTGATGGCGGTCATGATGGCCGCTTCGGCGAGTTTCGCGACACCGATCGGCTACCAGTGCAACCTGATGGTCTACGGACCGGGCGGTTACCGCTTCTCGGATTTCCTGCGCATCGGCATTCCGATGAACTGCCTGGTGGCGGCGGTCACGATCGCGGCGATACCGCTGATCTGGCCATTGCATGCGTGATGCTCCGGTTGCAGCCGGTGTGCGCCCATGGCATCGAGCATGCACACGTTCACGATGGCGGATCCGTGCGTATCAGTTGCCCTTGACTACCCGTGTCGCACCGCGTGCTGCAAGCCATCCGGTGACGCGTGCCGACTGTTCTCCGTGCAATACGATGGCGTCGCCTTCCACCGCTCCTCCGGTGCCCAACGCCTGCCGCATCTCGCGCGCCAGTGCCTCGAGGGCGTCGCCGTCGAGATCGATGCCGCACACCCGTGTCACGATTTTCCCGCCGCGTCCCTTGCGCTCGCGCGTGACCACGATACGTCCTGCGAATGGCGACTGTGCGCTCGCAGCCACCGCCTGCGGCTCGGGACCAGCGGGCAGCGTGCCGCGCAACGCAGCCAGTGCTGCGAAGGCACCGGGGGAGGCAGGTTCCACCGGGTCTTGCCGTAGCGACTTCTTTCCCATCTGCTGTTCCTTCGTCGAGGCGGAGCATCGCGGCATGGCGATTGCGACGAACTCCATATCGCTTCAGGATACGCAGCTTGCTGCCACCGTGTCTCCCTGATGCAAACTCGTGCCATAACGCTGCAAGCGTTCTTCCTGTATGCGATCTGCGTGCTGACCTGGGGGTCGACATGGATCGCCATCAAGTTCCAGCTCGGCGAGATCGACCCGATGGTCTCGGTGATCTACCGTTTTGCGATCGCTTCGGCGCTGCTGTTCGGCTGGTGCCTGCTGGCACGCGCGCGCATTCGCCTCAGCCTGCGCGAGCACGCATTCGTTGCGCTGCAGGGCGCATGTATGTTTGGCTTCAATGTCTGGCTGACCTATTCGTCCGAGGTCTACCTCACCGGTGGCGTGGTCGCGGTGGTGTTCGCGCTCACGGTGCTGATGAACTCCTTCAACGCCGCATTGTTCCTGCGCTGGCCGGTGGCGCCGATGGTGCTCGCCGGTGGCGTGCTGGGTCTGGGCGGAGTCGCGCTGCTGTTCTGGCCCGAAATCGAGCGGCTCGAATCGGCAGCAGGCGCCATGCACGGGCTGCTGCTGGCGCTGGCGGCAACGTACTGCGCATCGCTCGGCAATATCGCCGCCACACGCAACGCCACCTTCGGCCTGCCGGTGATTTCGATCAACGCATGGGGCATGTTCTACGGCACCATGCTGCTGCTCGTGATCGGCGTGTTCAAGGGGGTCGAGTTCGGGTTTCCGCAGCGAGCGTCGTTCGCGATCGCACTGCTCTATCTGGCCGTGTTCGGTTCGGTCGTGGCCTTTGGTGCCTACGTGCGCCTGCTTGCGCTGATCGGACCGGACCGGGCTGGTTACACCTCACTGATGATCCCGATCGTTGCGCTGCTGATCTCGACGTTTTTTGAAGACTACCGCTGGACGGTGGCAGCCGTGGGTGGGGTCGTGCTGATCGTCGCAGGCAATCTGCTTGCGATGCGGCGCCGCGTGGCCGGGGGATGAGTGCATACTGCGGTCACGGACAATCGAGGAAGGAGGAAAGGCGATGGCAGTGCCGACGTTCGCAGAGCTGAAGAACTGGGCCGAGAACTATGTACGGCTGTGGAATGCGAGTGATCGTGACGCCTGGGCACGCAACTGGCGTGCCGTTGCGCCGGGTGATTTCACGATGCTGGATCCGGTCGGTACCGCACCGAAGCACGGCTTCGAGGAATGCGCGCTTGCCTCGTTCGACCTGTTCCAGCCGCGGGTACGCTTTCGTATCCATCCAGGCAGTCTGCTGATCTGTGCCAACGAGGTCGCGTGGCTGCTGGAAAACCACTTCAGCGATCGTGGTGTGGATCGCTTCGAGTACAGCATCGAGACCTATCGTTTCGAAGCCGATGGTTCGGTGCAGATCCGTACCTGGTACCGGGTGCCGCCGCATGCGGCGGCCGGCCTCGGTGATCTGTTCCGTACCTACCTGCCGGAGAATCCGCAGGGTCTGGTGTAAGCCGCGCGCCGGGCAGCCGCCCGGCGGCTGCGGGCGGCGAAGGCGCGCAGCGCCAGCTTGCGGAGCTCGCCGTGCACGAGCACGCTGGATCCGAGCCCGGTGCAGACGAGCCAGTCGGTGAGCGTGAGCGGTACCGTGCCGAATGCCGCATTGCCCGCCGGCAACTGCACGACCGCAACCTGCAACACCGCTGCCAGCACGACGCTGCCCCACAGCCAGACGTTGGTGAACAGCCCGTGCCGCACGCTCGCGATCGCGGAGCGTGTGTTGAAGCAGTTGAACAACTGTGCGAATGCCAGTGTCGTGAAGCTCGCGGTGCGCGCGCTCTGCAGCGTGCGCTCTCCCTCGACGAGGCCGCCGGGCAGTTGCAGGTCGAGTGCGAACAACGCTGCGAGCGCCATCACGAGTCCGGTCTGCAGCACGCTTGACCACATCTGCGTATCGAGCACGCGCCGTGTGGGCGGGCGTGGAGCGCGGCGCATCACGTTTTCGCCTGGCGGGTCGATTCCCATCGCCAGCGCAGGTGCAGAGTCGGTGATCAGGTTGATCCAGAGGATCTGCGTTGCCAGCAAGGGCAGCACCACGCTGCCGTCGCCGGCGTCCAGCCCTATCGCCGCCGCACCGATGATGCCGAGCACGACCGTCAGGATCTCGCCGATATTCGACGACAGCAGGTAGCGAAGGAACTTGCGGATATTGTCGAAGACGATCCGCCCCTCGCGCACCGCGACGATGATCGTGGCGAAGTTGTCGTCGGCGAGGATCATGCGTGCTGCTTCGCGTGCAACCTCGGTACCTCCTTGCCCCATCGCGACGCCGATGTCGGCAGCCTTCAGGGCAGGGGCGTCGTTGACGCCGTCGCCGGTCATCGCGACGATGTGTCCGCCCGCCTGTAGCGCGCCGACGATGCGCATCTTGTGTGCCGGGGTCACGCGCGCGTAGACCGAAGTCGTGGCGACTGCAGCAGCGAGGCCGGGTGCGTCCATCGCATCGAGTTCGCGCGCGCTCAGCACCGCGCCGCCGTCGTGGGCAATGCCCAGATCGCTCGCGATGCGCCGCGCCGTGCGTGGATGGTCGCCGGTGATCATGATCACGCGGATACCGGCACACTGCGCTTCATGAATCGCCTCCTGCGCTTCCTCGCGCGGTGGATCGATGATGCCGGCAATGCCGATGAACACCAGATCGTGTTCGAGCGCGCTGCCGTCGTCTGCCGTTTCAGCGCTGCCCAGTGGGCGATACGCGACGGCGAGCGTACGCAGTGCGGCATCGGCCAGCGTCTCCACGCCGGCGAGCAGCTTGGCACGTTCCTGCGCATCGAGCGCGACCGCCGTGCTTGCGTTGAGCAGATGTGTGCAGTGGCGCAGCAGCACATCGGGCGCCCCCTTGCAGACGAGCACCCGCTCGCCATCGTTCTCGCGATCGCACACGACGGCCGACATCATGCGACGCTCTGCCGTGAACGGAATCGTCGCGATGGTCCGGAAGCGGCGGTTGCGCCATTCGTGCACCCCGAGCTTGCGTTCGGCCACCAGAAATGCTGCGTCGGTCGGATCGCCGTGGATCTCCCAGCGCCCGGGTGCTGCCTCGCGCAGCCCGGCGGTGCCGGCGAGACTGCCGACACTCAGCAGGGCGACGAGTTCGGCGCGCAGCGCGCCGTCGACCACGGCGCCGTCGTCACGCTCGATGCGCCCCTGTGGCATATAGCCCGTACCGCCGATGCGAATCGTTCCGGAAGCCGTTACCGCACGCTGGATCGTCATCTCGCAGCGCGTCAACGTGCCGGTCTTGTCGGAGCAGATCACCGAAGCGGAACCGAGCGTCTCCACCGACGCGAGCTTCTTCACGATCGCGCGCTGCTTCGCCATGCGTTCGACCCCGATTGCCAGTACCAGCGACAGGATCGCCGGCAGTCCTTCCGGTACCGCTGCAACCGCGAGGCAGACCCCCAGCATCAGCACGTCGATACGGTCCTGCACATCACCGAAGCCGTTCAGTGCGAACAGCGTGCATACCAGGACCACGGCGATTGCGACCACCGCAAAGCCGAGTCGCCGTCCCAGTTCGCGCACCTCGCGCTGCAACGGGGTGGATTCCTCGGCAGTGGTGGCGAGCAGATGGGCGATCGCGCCGATCTCGGTCGCCATGCCGGTCGCGGTGACGATCGCGGTGCCCGTTCCCTGGGTGATGGCGGTGCCACTGAACACCATGTTGCTGCGCTCGGCGAGCGGGCGCGCCTGAGCGAGCGGCGCCGGGTCCTTGGTCACGGTTTCGCTTTCGCCGGTGAGAGTGGCCTCCTGCGCGCGCAGCGCGCTGGCCGCGAACAGCCGTGCATCGGCGCCCACGCTGTCACCTTCCTCGAGCACCAGCACGTCGCCACGCACCAGCGCGGTGCTGCTGATGCGCTCGCGCCGCCCGCTCCGGATCACCGTTGAATGTCGCGCCGAAAGGCGTGCAAGCGCGTCGGCTGCACGTTCGGCTCGCTGCTCCTGCAGGAAGCCGATCGCCGCGTTCAGCAGCACGATGGTGACGATCACGATGGCGTCGATCGGTACGCCGTGCATGCCGTCGATGAGCCACGCCAGCAGCGTGACCGCAACCGCTGCCAGCAGCAGGTAGATAAGTGGATCCTGGCACTGGGCCAGGAAACGCTGCCAGCGTGCTGGCGAGCGCTGCCTGGCGAGCTGGTTCGGTCCGTCGGCAAGCAGGCGACGCGCGGCCTCCGCATCGTCGAGCCCGTGCAGCGGATCGGTAGCCAGGAGCGCGCTCAGTGCTTCCGCCGACAGCAGCGAGGGGTCACCGATCGTGGGCGTATTGGTCGCCTTCAGGGCCATCGTGCGTCCGGGGTGCGTCGTTGCGAAGCGCGATTATAGGCGTGGCTTGCGGCTAGAATCGCAGGCTGTGAAAACCGGACGGGAGGCGGAAGCATGCAGATCACGGGGCTCGAGGGCAAGGTGGCGGTGGTGACCGGGGCGGGACGGATGCGCTCGATCGGGCGTCCGATCGCGGTGGAGCTTGCGCGCGCGGGCTGCGACGTGGTGCTGACGGGTACTGGACGGGCACGCGAGCGTTATCCGGTTGAAGAGCAGGCCGCCGGCTGGCATGACATCGAATCGGTGGCCGGGGAGGTGCGTGCACTCGGGCGCAGGGCGCTGGCGCTGGTCAGCGATGTGTCGGACGCGGACGCGGTCGATGCGCTGGTGGCACGTACGCTCGCGGAGTTCGGGCGCGTGGATATCGTCGTGAACAATGCCGGCGCCGCACGCGGCGACGATCGCGCGGCGGTCATCGATCTCGATCTCGATGCCTGGCGCAAGGTCATCGACGTGAACCTCAACGGCAGCTTCTACATGAGCCGAGCCTTCGGCCGCGTGCTGGTGGAGCAGGGCCAGGGAGGCAGCATCGTGAACATCTCGTCGGTCGGCGGCAAGCTGATGGCTGCACAGACGGCGGCTTATGCGGCGTCGAAGGCAGGCATTCACGCGCTCACCTGCGCGATGGCCGCCGAGGTCGGTCCGCACGGAATCCGCGTCAACGCGATCTGCCCGGGAATCATCGACACCTATCGCATCGACGATATGGGGCGTGGCGAGGAATGGCAGCGCCTGCTGATGAGCTACGTGCCATTGCGCCGCGCCGGCAGCGGACTCGATGTCGCGAACATGGTCGTCTATCTGTGCAGTGAGCAGGGTTCGTGGGTCAGCGGGCAGTTGTACAACGTCGACGGCGGGATGGTGACGGGGCGCTGAGGTGCTTGGCGGATGGTACGGTGCGGAGCGTCGTTCTGTCGTGTGCCGGATCGCTTGACTATACTGTGCGCCGCGCTCCCGACGGCTGCAGTTACAGGCAGAGAGAAGGATTCGAACCAGCTCTTTCATATATATCAGGGCGTTGTGACGATGAGCGCATCCGGAAGCACCCGCTTCGAGTTTGTGCAGCAACTGGCACGTGATCTTTCGGGCGGCAAGCTGGAGCTGCCGCCGTTTCCAGCCGTTGCGTTGCGTGTGCGCGACGCGCTCGCCGATCCCGGCGTGTCGGTGGAGAAGGTCGCCCGCCTCGTGCTGTCGGAGCCGGTTCTGGCCGCCAGGCTGCTGCGGATCGCGAATTCGGCGCTGATGCGTCGGGGATTGGTCGAAATAACCGACGTCAGGACCGTGATCTCGCACCTCGGTTTCACCATGGTGCGCAGCATCGTCGTGATGGAGGCGATCGACACAGCGTTCAAGATTCCGGGACATGGACTGTTGCACAGGCGCATCGAGGCGGTGCGCCGGCGCAGCGTGCGGGTCGCGGTGCTTTCCTGTCTGCTCGCAAGCAAGCTTGTCCGCGGCAGTGTGAGAACCGACGATGCGATGCTGGCCGGGCTGTTGCACGCGATCGGCTGCTTTTACATCCTGATTCGCGCAGACGCCTTTCCGGCAGTTTTTGGACATTCCGACGACGAACTGGGCGAGTTGCTCGAGCAGTGGTACCCCAGCGTGGGGCGCGCGATCGTCGAATCCTGGGGGTTCCCGGAGTCGTTTGCCGTTGCGGTGGACGAACACACGATGCTCGATCGCGAGCATCGCGGCAAGGCCGACCTCGCGGACGTCGTGCTGGCTGCACATCTGCTTGCGCAGCGTACGGAGCCGGAGCAGAGCGACGGAGTCGATCTGGCAACCATACCTGCCTGTGTCAAGCTCGGACTGGACGAGCAGACTGCGGTCGAAGTGCTGCTCGAAGCGCAGGGAGAGCTGCGTTCGATGGCGGAAGCGTTCGACGGCTGACCGCGTGGCTACGCGCGGGCGCTGACGATCCAGACTGCCGACGGCATCATGATGCAGCCGTCGCGGTAGTGGGGTGCTACTGCCGCTGCGGCCTCGGCGAGCGCATCCGCGCGTGCGCCCGGATCCAGCTTCGCGAGCAGCGGCGCAGCCGGGCCGGCCTGTACCAGTGCCTCTGCCGCCTCGGCAAGCGTTGCGCCCTGTGCGAAGTTCAGGTCGATGCGCAGATCCTCGCAGCGTATGCTCGTGAACCCCGCCTGCCCGAGGATGTCCTGCACACGTTCGCGCTCACCGAACGCGAACGGTCCGGGCGCATGCGGCTCGATCGGTGGCAGTTCGACGTGGCGTGCCAGCGCCTGCATCGGCAGGCGCAACCAGCCATTGCGATCGACGCCCTGCCAGCAGCAGAACACGAGCCGCGCACCCGTGGCGCAGGCGCGACGCAGGTTCGTGAAGGCGGCGGCCGGATCAGCAAAGAACATCACGCCGAAGCGCGAGAACAGCAGATCGAAGCTCTGTGGTTCGAATGCATGCGTGGCCGCATCTGCGTGCAGGAACTGCATCTGCGCCGCGCCGGCGGCGGCACGTGTGCGGGCAACGGCGAGCATCGGTTCCGAGACGTCGATCCCGGTGACCTGTGCACCCGGTCCCAGCGCCTGTGCCAGCGCGAGCGTCTGGTTGCCGCAGCCGCAGCCGATGTCGAGTGCACGGCGTGCTCCTGCCGCGCGCGCACGCTCCAGCAGCGGTGCGTTCAGGGTTCCGATCGAACGTTCGAAATGCGTGTCGTTCTGGGCCCACTTCTGCCCCGCCTCGCCGTTCCAGTATTCGATCTGCTTCGTGTTGTCCTGCATCGTGGTCTTCCTGTCTGCCACCGGTTGGCGTCGTCGATCGGCAGCGGTCACCGTGAGCGCTGCACGTGTCAGACGGTGGTGTGCGCGGTGTTCAGGCGCTCAGGCGCTCAGGCGCTCAGGCGCTGAAGTCGAGCACGACCACCGGGATCTCGCGCGTCGTCAGCGATTGGTAGTGCGCGTATACCGGAACGCGCGCAACCAGGTCTGCCCACAACGATTCCCGTTCGCCGCCCGTGGTCACGCGTGCCCGGGCGTGGTGACGGCGACGCTGGACGTAGACCGTGACTGCCGGCTCGGCGCGCAGGTTGCCGACCCATGCCGGATCGGCAGGCATGCCGCCCTTGCTGCCGACGATCACCCACTTGCCGTCGATCAGGAACCACGGCAGCACGACCTGGCGGCGCGCGCCGCTCAGGCGCCCGCGAGTCTCCAGCAACAGCGCGGGCTGCGGTGCGAAACCCGCCTGGCGCGCAAATACGCGGTTCAGCAGTGACTCGCCGGTGAACCGCACCAGCCAGCGATCGAAAGCGAGCCCGGCCGGCGACATCAACAGTCTGGTCAGTTGCGACATTGCGGGCCTTTTTCGGTTGACGTGGCCGCACGCTAGCATTACCCGTCGCAGCGCGGCAAGCATCGTCGCGATTGCCTGTGCGGAGCGGCGTTCGGTACCATCGCGGCTGCCTGATCATTCCTGCTCCCCCGGAGACCGTGGCCTGCATGTCCGAGCATCGCCCTGTGGGCGTCTTCGATTCCGGCGTGGGTGGTCTGTCGATCGTGCGTGAGATGCGTCGGCGCATGCCGGGTCTGGACATCGTCTACGTCTCGGACGCACACCACCTTCCGTACGGTGAAAAGAGCGCCCGGTTCGTTCGCGAGCGAGCGTTCGTGCTTGCCGACTTCCTGCTCTGCAGAGGCGTGCGCGCGCTGGTCATAGCCTGCAATACGGCGACGGCTGCCGCGGCGCGCGAGCTGCGCGAACGCCTTGCCCTGCCGATCGTCGGTATCGAGCCGGCCGTGAAGCCGGCCGCCCAGGCCACACGCAGTGGCATCGTCGGCATTCTCGCGACCGCGAGTACCCTGCAGAGTGTGCGTTACGAGGAGCTGTTGCGACGCTTCGGGCAGTTCACACGCGTGCTCGCGCAGCCGGCCAGCGGGTTGGTCGAATGCGTGGAGGCGGGCGATCTCGACGGGCCACGCACACGTGCGCTGCTTGCGCGCTACCTTTGGCCGCTGCTGGAGGCGGGTGCCGATACGATCGTTCTTGGCTGTACGCATTATCCGTTCCTGTTGCCGGCGATTCGTGACTTCGTCGGTGCCGATGTGCGCATCATCGATCCGGGTGATGCGGTTGCGCGTCGGGTCGAGGACGTGCTCGGCGGTGATGGCGGTGGCAGTGGGACGCTGTGCTGTTTCAGCAGCGGGGATGTAGTCCAGCAGCAGGCATTGATGAGTCGCCTGCTCGGTGAAGCCGTCGTCGTACTGCCGCTGCCGCAGTATCCGGGGATGCATCGGCGCGAAGCGTCGAGCGGCTGAACACGTATCCGGCACGCGATTCGGGACGGGTCGGAGTCTTGACTGATGGCAGCGAGGTGAACATGTCATTCCGTCCGCGCCGTTCGGCGCTCTACATGCCGGGCTCGAATCAGCGTGCGCTCGCGAAAGCGCGTGAACTGCCCGCCGACGTACTGATCCTCGACCTCGAGGATGCGGTGGCGCCAGCGGCGAAGGAGTCGGCACGCGTGCAGATCGCAGCCGCACTCGCCGAGGGTGGCTATGGTGCGCGCGAGCTGCTGGTGCGCGTGAACGGGCTGGATACGCCGTGGGGTGCCGACGATCTGCGCGCGTTTGCAGGGGCCGGTGCCGACGGCATCGTGCTCCCCAAGGTGTCGTCGGCCGATGATGTGCTGCAGGCGGTGCGCCTGCTCGATGTTGCGGGTGCCGGCGCCGGAATGCGGCTGTGGTGCATGGCCGAGACTGCGCGCGGCATCCTTGCAATCGACGCGATCGCCGGGGCGCACCCGTGCGTGGCAGGAATCCTGATGGGTACTTCGGATCTCGCGCGGGAGCTGCGCGTGTCGCATGCGCCGCAGCGCCTGGGTTTCCTGACCGCACTCGGACAGTGCGTGCTGGCCGCACGCGCCCACGGACTCGATATCCTCGACGGCGTGCACCTCGACCTGCACGACGACGCCGGGCTGCAGGCCGTGTGCGCACAGGGGCGAGAGCTCGGCTTCGACGGCAAGACCTTGATCCATCCGGCGCAGCTCGCGGCAGCGAACGCGGCATTCGCGC
Organism: Pseudomonadales bacterium; assembly: GCA_024234165.1. NCBI lineage: Bacteria > Pseudomonadati > Pseudomonadota > Gammaproteobacteria > Pseudomonadales > Pseudomonadales bacterium. The sequence continues at coordinate 111,280 of JACKOP010000004.1, read as the reverse complement.
CGACGACCGATGAGGTCGCAGCGGCGCACGAGATCATCGCCGCCTGGCGCGAGGCACAGTCACACGGTGGCGCGCTGGTGGTGGTGAAGGGCCGCCTGGTCGAGAACCTGCACGTTGCAGAAGCCGAGCGCCTGCTTGCCGTTGCCGAGGCCGTAGAACGCATGGGCTGGTGACCACGGGCACGGCCGGTCTCGCCCGTAGGTCGGCATTCATGCCGACGGGGAATGTTGGATCGGCGTCGTCCGTAGGTCGGCATTCATGCCGACGAGAACGTCGGCTCGGCCTCGTCCGTAGGTCGGCATTCATGCCGACGATGCGGAAATCGTGGCGAAACCCCGTCGGGTTGAAACCCGACCTACGGGGGATGTCTGTGCATACCCATCACAACTTTCATTCGCTTGTGACAATGACCATCGGAGGATCGGATGAGTGTCAAGGGAATCAACCGGATCATCGTGGCGGTGCGGGATATCGAAGCCGCCAGGCGTTATTACCATGACCTGCTGGGCGCCGAGTTTCGCGATGCGAACTGGACCGGGGCGCCGTTCGGCATCGCCGTTGCCATTGCCTGGAACGTAGGCATCGAGCTGTGCGCCCCGTTGCCCGGGCGCGAGCACGACAGCGCGGTGTCGGGTTTTCTCGCGCAGCACGGCGAGGGAGTCATGAACGTCTATTTCGACACGGACGATGCCGAGTCGGCGCTGGCGCGGGCAACCGCCTGCGGCGTCGCCTGTCAGCACGCGCTGGATTACAGCCAGGCGGAGATCGATGCGCATCTGGGCGGACTGTTCTGCCGGTACCAGGAGTTCGTGCTCGGCACCGCGGCACAGTGCGGATTCGGTGTATCGCTGGCGCGCATCGAGCCCAAGGCATCGACAGGCTGATCGCCTTGCGGCTACCGTGAGTGCATTCCAGGCGCACAGGTCTGCGGAACATGCCGACGGGAATGTCGGATCGGCGTCATCCGTAGGTCGGCATTCATGCCGACGGGAATGTCGGATCGGCGTCGTCCGTAGGTCGGCATTCATGCCGACGATGCGGAGATCGTGGCGAAACCCCGTCGGGTTGAAACCCGACCTACGGGGGATGTCTGTGCGCATCCACAACACCTTCCGGTCGCTTCTGTCATGGCAACGGGTGGATTGCGCGCGCACCATCTGCAGCAGCGGCGTATTCCGCCGCCGGTGCGCCATGACGCCGAGTGAGTGGCGGCGCCAGCACGCCGGACAGCCGCCAGGACCGTAGGTCGGCATTCATGCCGACGGGAATGTCGGATCGGCGTCGTCCGCAGGTCGGCATTCATGCCGACGGGAATGTCGGATCGGCGTCATCCGTAGGTCGGCATTCATGCCGACGATGCGGAAATCGTGACGAAGCCCCGTCGGGTTGAAACCCGACCCACATGGCAACCAGAACGTCGCCTGTAGGTTCGGCGCGCAGGCGTCTGCGCACGCAGTTACGGTTCTGCGGAACCCGATGCGTCGCGGTCGAACACGGCGCTGAGCACCGACTGGCGCCGCAACTTCCGGTAGCTTTCGGGGCTCAGCACGGCACGCCACAGCGCATAGATCTGTTCGCTGTCGTTGATGCCCGTCTTGCACCAGGTGGCGAAGTGCTCGCAGTTGTGCAGCATGATGTCGAAGCGTGATTCGCCAAGCCGGCTGCGCGCACGCGACACCACGGCAGCCGGCGAGAATGAGCGTTGTGATTCCTTGCCGCGCAGGATCTCGGCGAGCTGTACGTGCAGTCGCCGCGGCAGGCTCTTGGTGTCGCGCAGGCGTGCGAAGAACTCGGCGTAGTCGCGCACCAGGACCTCGTCGCCGCGGGCGAAGGCTTCGATGGTGGTGTGCCGCACGCTGCGCGACGAGTACCAGTGCTCGCCGCTGTAATGAATTGCCGTGCCGTCACCGCAGTCGATGCCATGGTGAGCGTAAAGCCCGTTGGCCCTTTGTACGTAGAGGTGATCGCCTTTTGCCACGCTGTGTTCCCTTGTGTCCGCGTTGATCAGCGCAGCCGCACCTTTGCCGTGCGCGCCACGGATTTTACGGCACGTTGCAGTGCAGCGCAGAACGGTGCGGCGTCCGTGACGATGTCGGTGTCTACCGTGATGCCCCAGAACATCGTGCCGTTGTAGCTCATCACACCGATTCCGAGACCCATCTCTTCGAGCATCGGCACGACCGGATAGTTCTCGAGCATTTGCGCGCCCATCTGGTAAAGCGCCATCTGCGGTCCCGGGATGTTCGTGATCATGGTGTTGTGCGGACCGGAAGCGTTGCGCACCGCAAGCGACAGAAGGCCCGGCGTGTACTGGAGGAACGACTGGATCGCCTTTACGCCGAGCGCCTTGTCGGACTTCTTGAGTTCTTCGGTGACGTCGTGGATGTATCTCATCTGCAGGCGTGGATCTTCTTCTTCCAGCGGCAGGTCGATCAGCCAGTTCATGATCTGGTTGCCCACTTCGCCGCGCTGGCGTTCCGACCAGATGCTGACCGGAACCAGTGCGCGGAAAGGCTCCTCGCCGGGAGTGCTGCCGCGTTGCAGGAAAAAGTCGCGGAACGCCGTGCTTACCACGGTCAGTACGGCATCGTTGATGCTGCCACCGAGCGATTTGCCGATCGCCTTCATCGTCGGCACCGGCGTCATCATCCAGTCGACCGCCCGATGTGGCCCGTTCTGGCCGTTGATCGGTGAGGCGCTGCGCTCCATTCCCGATTCGCTGAAGGTCTCGCCGATGCCGCGTACGCGTCGTGCGAGTTCACCGCTCAGATCGTCGTGTGCCGCCAGTTCGCGCAGCCCTTCCGCGAGGCGCAACGGTGCCTTGAGTTGCTCCATCCGCAACTCGCGTTCCAGTTGCGCCGGTGTCGGCGCGGGGCGCGCTCTATAGGGCTGGCTGCGATGGCGGCGCGTCTTGCGGTCCGGCGACAGCAGCAGTTGCGTGATGTCGGCTCCCGACATGCCGTCGATCATGCAGTGGTGCAGCTTCGATACGGTGGCGAAGCGGCCTCCGCTGAGTCCCTCGACGACCCATGTTTCCCACAGAGGGCGGGCGCGATCGAGTGGCTGCGACGCGATGCGTCCGGCCAGCGCCTTGAGCTGCGCAGCCCCGCCGGGGCGCGGCAGCGCGGTGTGGCGCATGTGGTAGGCGATATCGAAATGCGGGTCGTCGACCCAGACCGGCGGCAGCGACTCATCCGGCAACTCCACCTGCTCGCGCCCCAGCAGGCCGGAACGGCGTCGGCGCCTGCGCCACATCAGTTTCTGGCGATAGCGTGGCACCTGGTCGAGCAGGTTCTCGGTGTGGTCGCGAATCGCGGCGAAGTCGATTCCGCCACCGGCTCTGGCCAGCGGGCCGGCCTCGAATATCGTCACGCCGACCACGCTCATGTGGCGTTCGCGTGTTTCCTGGACCAGGAAAGAGAAATCGATCGGGGTCAGGCGCTCGAAATGGTAGTCGCTCATGGTCGCCATCCTGTTGTGCTTATTGCGCCAGTATCCTGCGGACCATCGCACTTGGAAAGACGCCCGCGATCAGACGCCGGCGATCGGCGCCAGTGAATCGATCCGGTCGGGTGCCGCCGCGCGGCGGATTGCCCTATGCTACGGGGCGAGCCGGTGTTGCAAAGGAATGGTGTGATGAGTGGCAGTCTGGCGATTCGACCGTATACCCGCGGTCTGCACGATCTGGGCAATGGTGCCTGGGCCTGGTTGCAGCCCGATGGCAGTTGGGGCTGGAGCAACGCCGGCCTGGTGGTCGACGGTGAGCACGCGTTGCTGGTCGATACGCTGTTCGATCTGCGGCTGACCGGCGAAATGCTTGCTGCGATGCGTCGCGCGGTTCCGGCGTCACGACGGGTGGGAACGGTCGTCAACACGCACGCCAACGGTGATCACTGCAACGGCAACTGTCTGCTGCCCGAGGCGCAGATCGTGGCTTCTGCGGCCGCGGCCGAAGAAATGGTGCACGAAGTGCCGCAGGTGATGCTCGATTTTCGCAAGGCGGCGCCCGCGCTCGGCGAGATGGGGGAATTCTTCCTGCAGTGCTTCGGAGCGTTCGAGTTCGAGGGCATCACACAGCGTTTGCCCACGCGTACCTTCAGTGGAGCACTCGAGTTGCAGGTGGGCGACAAACGCGTGGAGCTGGCACAGGTCGGGCCGGCACACACGCGAGGCGACGTGCTGGTGCACGTTCCGGCAGATTCCGTGGTCTACAGCGGCGACATCCTGTTCATCGAGGGCCATCCGATCATGTGGGTCGGTCCGGTACGCAACTGGATTGCGGCTTGCGAACACATACTGGCGCTTGCTCCTGCGACCGTGGTTCCGGGACATGGGCCGATCACCGATATGCGCGGGGTACGCGCAGTGCGCGATTACCTGGTGTATATCCGTGACGAGGCGCGCAAGCGCTTCGACGCCGGCATGCCCGTATACGAGGCAGCGCTCGACATCGCGCTCGACGATTACTCCTCATGGGGAGACGCCGAGCGCATCGTCGTCAACGTCGATACGCTGTACCGCGAGTTTGCGGCGAGCAGCGCCCCTGCCGACGTTGCCGGGATGTTCGGCCTGATGGCACGCATTCGCCGCGAGCGTGCGCGATGACGGCATTGCGGAGCGTCGGGCGGCGCAAGGCATTGGTGGCGGGGAGCGTGCTGCTTGCACTGCTCGGTGGCTGCCTTGCACCGGCGATGCTGTTGCCGTCGTCGAGCCAGTTGATGTGGGCATTGCTGACTCCGCTGGTCGGTTTCGATCCGAACCGGGTCAACCTGTTCGAACAGCCGGTGCTGCGCAACCGCATGGTCGCCTTGCTCGGGGAGCATTACGACCCGACCATGCGGCTGTTGCGCACTGCCAACGAGTTGCGCCGCGAAGGGCCGCTGTTCTATGTGGTGTCGCGCTACACGCCAATTCCCGAAATGGCCGACAAGGCAGGGCTGGTGTGGAACGCCGACACCAACCAGTTGGCAGTCGCGCTGCTGAAGGGTGATGTGACCCAGGTCCTGTCCGAGCGCGTCGAGGCGGCGGTCGATGAGCGCGTCGCCGCCGCGCGTGATGCCGCGCTGGAGGGTGTGGAGGGCGAGGTGGAAGGCGCACGCGACAGCGTGGCAGGTGCAGTACATGAAGCGGCCGCTCGCGTGCTGCCGGTATGGCCGGCGGAGATGGCGTGGGCAAACCCACGCGAGGCGATCCGGCGTACGATCGAGCACGAGGTCCACGAACACGCAGACGAGATGCTGGACCCGGCAAACCGCGAGGAATGGGAGGCCCCCGACGAAGTGCTGCCCGACCCGTAGGTCGGCATGCATGCGGTCCGTAGGTCGGCATTCATGCCGACGGCAATGTCGGATTGAAATCCGACCTACACCGGTTGGTGGTCAGTCCGTAGGTCGGCATTCATGCCGACGGCAATGTCGGATTGAAATCCGACCTACGCCGATTGGTGGTCAGTCCGTAGGTCGGCATTTATGCCGACAGGCATGTCGGATTGAAATCCGACCTGCACCGGTTGGCGTTCGGTTCGTAGGTCGGCATTCATGCCGACAGGCATGTCGGATTGAAATCCGACCTACGCCGGTTGGCGTTCGGTCCGTGGGTCGGCATTCATGCCGACGGGATGTCGGATTGAAATCCGACCTACACCGGTTGGCGGTCAGTCCGTAGGTCGGCATTCATGCCGACGGCAATCATCGGCACGAGCCGGGCGTCAGACGCAATACCCGGAACACCGCAGGCGCGCCGGCGGTAAGCCACAGCCCGCCGATGAGATTGTTGCCCCATGCGGTGAGAAACCAGGCGATCCCCGGGTCCGCCGGCAGCCATGTGCCGGACTGCTTCATCCAGAGCAGCAGCACGGCCATGCCGAGCAGGTAACGCAACACGCGTTGCCAGAGGGCGCCGCCTTCCGGCATCTGCAGCAGCCGCGTGCACACGATGATCCCGAGCGTGGAGCCGAGCCAGAGGCCAGCGAGTCCGGCCAGGTGCGATGTGTGCGGGAAGGCTGCGCAGGACGCAACGAATACCAGTGATACGGCCAGCGCACAGCTTAGCTGCCATCCACTGCCAGCGGCGCTCAGACGGACGTTGATTCGCTCACCGTAGCGCAGATAGATCCACAGCAACGCTGCGCCAAGCAACCAGCCGCCCAGTACATCGGTGGGGAAGTGTACGCCGAGCCAGATGCGTGAAAGGCCGATCGACACAACCAGTACCACTGCCAGCAACGAGAACCAGCGCCGCTGCACCCACGCAGCGATGATGCCCCACTCGACCAGCGTGTGTTGCGCGTGCCCGCTGGGCAGACCGTAACCCACCTCGCGGTCCGGTCCTATCGAAGGATCGAGATTGAAGGGGCGTGGTTGTGCAAAAGCGTCCTTCAGCGCGAAATTGACCAATGCCGATAACAGCAGCACGAGCAGCAGGCGTACGCCGAGCCGGTAACTGATGCTCCAGATCACCAGCGGCACGATGAACAGATGTGCTGCGCCGCCGAGCTGTGTAATGGCGCGGAAAAATACGTCGAGCGCTGCAGTGCGGTGGGTCTGCAGCGTCAGTATGAGCTCGACCCCCCAGTGAAGCACGGCGTCCATCGGTAACTCCCGCATACTGATTACATGGCAATCTGCTGCGGCAGTGTAGGTGATCCGGGTGGGCTTCCGTGTGTCCGAACGTTACAACGCTTTAACTGCCGCCGGTCGGCAATGCGACTAGGATGCCGCCAACTGTCAACCGCGAGTGGAGACCGATGATGGACATGAATGGCAAGGTGGTGCTGGTGACCGGTGGCGGCAGCGGCATGGGCCAGCTTGCATGCCGGCTCATGAGCGAGCGCGGCGCGCGAGTGGCCGCACTCGATGTCAACGAGGCAGGACTTGCGCAGACCGCGCAGGGGCACGAACGGATCACCACGTATCGGGTCGATGTGTCCGATTTCGCCGAAGTCGACGCAACCGCACGGCGTATCGAGGATACGCTGGGTCCGGTCCATCGTGTCTACAACGCCGCCGCGATCATGCCGTTCGGCAAGGCACTGGAGCATGCGAATGCGCAGGTGCATCGTGTGATGGCGATCAACTACGGCGGGCTGGTCAATATCGCGCAGGCGACGCTGCCGGCGATGGTGCGCCGTGGCAGCGGTGATTTCATCAGCTTCTCGTCGATGTCCGGCATCATTCCGACCTTGCTTACCAGCGCCTACAACGCTTCCAAATTCGCGGTGTCGGCGTATACCGAGGTGCTCTATCACGAGAACCGCTCGAGCGGCGTGCGCTTTGTGTGTGTCTGTCCGCCGCCGGTGGCGACACCGCTGCTGAAGCAGGGCTATGCGACCGTGATGCCGAAGACGGTGGAGATGATGCCGCCGATCCAGCCGGCGGAAGTGCTCGATGCGATCGAGGCGACGCTGGCAAAGGGTGAGTTCTGGGTCTTCCCGGGCAAGCAGACCCGTATCGGGTATATCATGCGACGCCTGTTTCCGAATCTGGTGTGGAAGAACTGTCACAAGACCGAAGGTTTCTGAACGGATTGGCGTGTCGGCATGAATGCCGACCTACGGGGTGACGGAACGCGGACGTTGGTCGGGTTTCAACCCGGCAGTGTCGTCGGCATGAATGCCGACCTACGGGGTGACGGAATGCGGACGTAGGTCGGGTTTCAACCCGACAGTGTCGTCGGCATGAATGCCGACCTGCGGGGTGACGGAACGCGGACGTAGGTCGGGTTTCAACCCGACACTCCCGTCGGCATGAATGCCGACCTACGGGGTGACGGAACGCGGACGTAGGTCGGGTTTCAACCCGACACTCCCGTCGGCATGAATGCCGATCTGTGGGTAGGCGTCGGGTCGAAACGAAACGAAGCGTGTGGGAGGCAATCGATGGCAGTGGAATTGACTGGCAAGCGGATTCTGGTGACCGGACCAACCGGGCAGGTCGCACGACCGTTGGTCGAGGCGCTGGCGCCGCACAACGAGGTGTTCGCGCTCGCCCGTTTCGGCAAGCAGGAGGATCGTGACGCGTTCACGGCACTGGGGGCCCACCCGATCGCGGTCGATTTTGCGGAGGGTCCGCTCGATGCGGTGCCGCAGGAAGTCGACTACGTGCTGAACTTCGCGGTCATGAAGACCGACGACTGGGCCTACGATCTGCGCGCGAACGCCGAGGGCGTCGGTCGTCTGATGCTGCGCTGCCGCGGTGCGAAGGCGTTCGTGCATTGTTCCTCGACGGCGGTGTACGCCTACAAGGGGCATGCGCCGCGGTCGGAAGACTCGCCGCTTGGCGACAACCACCGCGCGATGATGCCGACCTACAGCATTTCGAAGATCGCGGCGGAGACGGTGGTGCGCTTTACCGCACACGAGTTCGGTATCCCGACGACGATCGCGCGTCTCAGCGTACCTTACGGCAATCGTGGTGGGTGGCCGTATTACCACCTGTTGATGATGCAGAACGGGGTGCCGATCGACGTGCATCCGGAGCATCCGAACGTCTACAACCCGCTGCACGAGCGCGACTGCCTGGCGAAGATTCCGGGCCTGCTGGCGGCAGCAACGCCCGGGGTCACGACGGTGAACTTCGGTGGATCGCAGGCGGTGAGCATCGAGCAGTGGTGTGCCTATCTGCAGGAGCTGACTGGCTTTGAGCCGGTGTTCAGGGAAAATCCGGAAGCCTTCGGCAGCCTGCAGCTTGACACCACACGCATGCACGCACTGATCGGGCCGACCGCCGTCGACTGGAAGCAGGGCATGCGTGAAATGGTGCAGGTACTCGCACCGCAGTTGCTGAAGAACTGAGGCGCGGGCGCATCGCATCGTGCAGATCTGGGTCGACGCCGATGCGTGTCCGAATGCGATCAAGGACATCCTGTTTCGCGTCGCTGCACGTACCGGCATTGCAGTCACCCTGGTTGCAAACCAGCCGCTGACGGTGCCGCGCATCGCCGGCGTGCGTACGCTGCAGGTGGCGTCGGGCTTTGACGTCGCAGATAACGAAATCGTGCGCTTGTGTGTTGCCGGCGACCTTGTGGTGACCGCTGATATTCCGCTGGCGGCGGAAGTGATCGCGAGGGGAGCGACTGCGCTGAATCCCCGCGGAGAGCTCTATACGCGCGAGAATGTGCGGGCGCGTCTCAACATGCGCGATTTCCTCGACACCATGCGCGCGAGCGGCGTGCATACGGGCGGGCCGCCGCCACTCGACCAGCGTGACCGTCAGGCATTCGCGAATGCGCTCGATCGCTTCATCGCCCGCGCGTAGGTCGGCATTCATGCCGACGGATGTTCGTAGGTCGGCATTCATGCCGACGCGTGCAGTGATCGGGCTGAATGCTGCCGATGTGAATGTTAAGCTCCGCCACGAAGCTGCATAACGTCCGGGCGATGCTCATGATGCGAACGATCCTGTCTGCCGGTTGCCTCTCGGTCCTGTTTCTTGGTGGGTGTTCCGAGCCGTCACCTCCCTCGATGCCTGCCGCACCGGTAGCCAGCGGGCTGCAGAGCGAGGTGGTGGAAACTGCCACGGTTTCCCGGGAAACCACGTTCGACGGCGTGGTCGAGGCGGTCAACCAGTCCACCGTCTCGGCACAGACTGCCGGGCGTGTGATCGAGATGCCGGTGGATGTCGGCGACGAGGTCGAGAAGGGCGCCGTGATCGTGCGTTTCACCGATACCGAGCAGAAGGCGCGCGGTGCGGCGGCAGAGCAGGCAACGCATGAGGCGCGCGCCCGACTGGTGGAGGCCGAGGCAGAGTTCAAGCGGGTCAGCGAGATCTATGAGAAGAGGCTGATCGCGAAGTCGCAGTACGATCGTTCCCGTGCCGACCTCGATGCAGCGCGTGCCCGTCTGAAGGCCAGCGAGGCGACGCTGGCGGAGGTGCGTGAAGGGTTGGAGCACACGGTGATCCGCGCCCCCTACGCAGGCATCGTGGTGCAGCGCCATGTGCAGATCGGAGAAACGGTGACGGTCGGCACGCCGCTGATGACCGGGGTATCGCTGGAACACCTGCGTGTACGCGTCGACGTGCCGCAGCAACACATCGGCGTGCTGCGGCGTCATCACCAGGCTCGTGTGCTGCTGCCTGACGGTGCGTCGGTGGCCGCCGAAGGAATGCGCATTCCGCCCAATGCCGACCCGGGAACCCAGTCCTTCCGTGTGCTGGTGACCCTGCCAGCCGGCGAGTACGGGGTGTACCCGGGCGTGTTGCTGAAAGTCGCCTTCGTCACCGGGAGCGAGGAGCGGCTGTTGCTGCCAGCGCAGGCATTGGTGCGTCGCGGCGAGATCGAAGGTGCCTATGTGATTGCAGCAGACGGCACGCTGTCGTTCCGTTATCTGCGTACCGGCACGCCGGCGAGCGACGGACGCATTCCGGTGCTGGCCGGGCTCGTGGCCGGAGAGCGTGTCGCCAGCGACCCGCACGCCGCTGCCGCCGTCTACAAGGCACTGCCACACCTCGGGGGCACACCATGACGGTGCGCGATGAACCCCGGCTCGGCGTATCCGGGCACATTGCACGCGCGTTCCAGGCGAGCGAGATCACGCCGCTGATTGCGTTGTTCGGCTTCCTGCTCGGGCTGTTTGCGGTACTGGTCACGCCGCGTGAGGAAGAGCCGCAGATCGACGTCACGTTCGCGAACGTATTCATCCCGTATCCGGGCGCTTCGGCAACCGAAGTCGAGTCGCTGGTCACGACGCCGGCCGAGCGGATCGTGTCGGAGATCGACGGTGTCGAGTACGTCTATTCGGCATCGTCACCGGGAATGGCCGTGCTGACCGTGCGCTTCTACGTCGGCGAGCCGCGCACCGAGGCGATCGTGCGCCTGTACAACGCCTTTTTCAGCAATCTCGACTGGTTGCCTGCAAACAGTGGTGTCGGGATGCCGCTGATCAAGCCGATGGGCATCGACGATGTACCGATCTTCGCCGTGACGCTATGGAGCGCGGAGCCGGACATCGGCAGCGGGGATCTGCTGCGCATCGCACACGCGGTCGAGCCGGAGTTGCAGCGGGTGCCTGGCACTCGTGATATCGAGACGATCGGTGGTGCCGAGCGCGTGGTGCGCGTGGAGTTCGATCCGGAACGCCTTGCGGCCTACGGCCTGGCGCTGGATGACCTGCGCCGAGCGTTGTCCGTGGCCAACGCCGTCGCGGAGCCTGGCGGCATCGTCGACGACGGGCGCGAGATGCTGGTGCAGGCAGGTACTTTCCTGATGACTCCGGAAGAGATCGCCGACGTGGTCGTCGGCGTTCACGATGGTGTGCCGGTGCTGTTGCGTGACGTGGCGCGCGTGGTCACCGAAGGCGAACGCCCGCAGCGTTATGTGAGTTTCGGCAGCGGCACCGCCGCAGGCACGGCGGGAATTGCCCCCGGGGTGCATGTGCCGGCAGTCACGCTGACGGTGGCGAAGAAGCCCGGACAGAACGCGGTCGACGTTGCCGCCGCGTTGCAGCGCCGGCTGGAGCAGTTGCGTGGTGTCGCGATTCCGGACCAGGTGCAGGTGACGGTCACGCGCGACTACGGCATCACGGCGGCAGACAAGGCGCAGACACTGATTCGCAAGCTGGTGTTCGCCACACTGTCGGTGATCGTGCTGGTGCTGTTCACGCTGGGGCGCCGTGAAGCCTTCGTGGTGGGAGCCGCGGTGATCGTCACGCTGGCGATCACGTTGTTCGCTTCCTGGGCCTGGGGATTCACGCTGAACCGCGTGTCGCTGTTCGCGCTGATCTTCTCCATCGGTATCCTCGTCGACGATGCGATCGTCGTGGTCGAGAACATCCATCGTCACATGCAACTCGGGCAGTTGCCGTTGTCCGAGGCGATACCGGTGGCGGTCGACGAGGTCGGTGGGCCGACCATTCTGGCGACGTTCACGGTGATTGCGGCGTTGCTGCCGATGGCTTTCGTGAGCGGGCTGATGGGGCCTTATATGCGGCCGATCCCGATCAACGCGAGCACCGGCATGCTGATCTCGCTGGCGGTCGCGTTCACGTTCACGCCGTGGCTTTACCGGCGGCTGTTTCTGCGCAGTGCGCATGCACACGCGCCGGTAGGGCGGCCCGTGGAAGACCCCTTGCAGCGTCTGTTCACGCGCATCATGCACCCGCTGCTCAACGGTGCTGCCGGGGGGCGCAATCGCTGGCTGCTGCTGGCAACGCTGTTGCTGCTGATTGCCTTGTCGCTGGCGTTGGTCAGTGTGCGTGCGGTGGTGATGAAGATGCTGCCGTTCGACAACAAGAGTGAATTCCAGGTGATGCTCGACATGCCGGAGGGCACGCCGCTCGAGACTACCGAACGGGTTCTGCAGGAACTCTCCGTGGTGCTGCGGCAGGTGCCTGAGGTCATGCACTACCAGATCTACGCAGGCACGTCGGCGCCGATCACGTTCAATGGGCTCGTACGCCAATACTATCTGCGCAAGGAACCCTGGCAGGGTGACATCCAGGTCGAGCTGGTCGACAAGCATGAACGCAAGCGCAAGTCACACCAGATCGCGGCGAGCGTCCGTGCTCCGCTGGCTGAAATCGGCGTGCGTTATGGGGCCAGCGTGCGCATAGTCGAGGTGCCGCCCGGCCCGCCCGTGCTGTCGCCTCTGGTGGCCGAGATCTACGGCCCGGACCAGGCTCGCCGGGTGGCCGCGGCAAGTGTCGTGCGCGAGTTGTTCGAGACCACCCCGGACGTGGTCGACATCGACGATTCGATCGAGGCGCCGCAGCTGAAGTTCGTGATTGCCGTCGACCGGGCTCGCGCTGCCCGCCTGGGTGTATCGCAGAGCGACGCGGTGCGTGCGATCGCGACCGCGGTCGGTGGCGAGGACATGTCGTATCTGCACGACGAGAATTCGTCGGTGCCGGTACCGGTGCGTGTCGAGATGCCGGATGCGGCGAAGGCGCGCGTCGAGGCATTGCTCACGCTGCGTGTACGCTCCCCGGCTGGCGCCCTCGTGCCGTTGTCGGAAATCGCCGATGTGCATGAAACGGTGCGTGATCAGACGATCCAGCACAAGAACCTGTTGCCGGTGGTCTACGTGACGGGCGACGTGGCCGGCGCTACCGACAGCCCGCTGTACGGCATGCGAGCAATCGCTGCGGCGCTCGTCGACAGGCTGATCGACGGCAGGGCCATCGAGCAGTTCCATACCGTCCAGCCCGAGGAAACCTGGGCGCCGAGCCTGAAGTGGGACGGTGAGTGGCAGGTGACCTTCGAGACCTTCAGGGACATGGGTGCAGCGTATGCTGTCGGTCTGGTGCTGATCTACCTGCTGGTCGTGGCGCAGTTCCGTTCCTACGGTGTACCGCTGATCATCATGGCGCCGATCCCGCTGACGATCATCGGCATCATGCCGGGGCATGCATTGCTCGGACAGCAGTTCGGTGCGCCGTCGATGATCGGGATGATTGCGCTCGCCGGTATCATCGTGCGCAACTCGATCCTGCTGGTCGATTTCATCCAGCAGGAAGTCTCCACCGGCAAGACGCTGGAGGATGCGACGATCTCGGCTGCTGCGGTGCGTGCCCGGCCGATCGCGCTGACCGCAGTCGCTGCGATGATGGGCGGGTTGTTCATCCTCGACGATCCGATCTTCGGCGGACTGGCGGTGTCGTTGATCTTCGGTCTGCTGGTGTCGACGCTGCTGACGCTGGTCGTGATTCCGGTGGTCTACTACCACTATCACTGGCAATCGCATCTGCGCGGATCCACACCCGGCCCGTAGGTCGGCATTCATGCCGACGGATGTTCGTGGGTCGGCATTCATGCCGACGATCGGTGCTGGCACCCGTCGGGTTGAAACCCGACCCACATCGGGCGTGGGTCGGCATTCATGCTGGCGGATATTCGTGGGTCGGCATTCATGCCGACGATCGGCGCTGGCACCCGTCGGGTTGAAACCCGACCCACAACGGGCGTAGGTCGGCATTCATGCCGGCGGATATTCGTGGGTCGGCATTCATGCCGACGATCGGCGCTGGCACCCGAAGTTCCGCAGCTAATCACGCAAGTGTTTGATTTGACTTGGTGACGTCAGTCAAAAATGCCACAACAAGCGCTTCAGGCGGGTGCTTTGACGGTCAAGGCCTCGAAGAGTTGGAGTTGCTGGGGGTGTGATCTTGCCAATACCGGTCAGGTGTTGCGTGCCGATAGTGACGCGGTGCTGCTGGATTCGCCGCAGCAACTCCAGCGCGGTCTTCGGGCTGTGGACGCTGCCGTGCTGCTTCAAGCGCATGCGCATCACCCGATACAGCAGCAGCGCCAGGAAGCAGATCAGCGCGTGCGCGCGGATACGATCCGGGAGGCGGTGGTACACCGGTGCAATCGCAAGGTCGCTCTTGAGCACCCGGAAGCCGCGCTCGATGTCGGCGGGCTCTTGTAGCGCTCGACGATCTGCGCGGCTGTAAAGTCCTCGACATTGGTCAGCAGTACCAGCTTGCCGTCGAAGGTCTCCGCGCGTGCGATGGCCGCCTCGTCAAGGGTATGGCTGAAGCGCTCGGCGTGGTATTGCGGCTTCACGAAGCGAGTCAACTCGGCCTCGGCAACGGCTTGCTGGAAGCGGCTGTAGGCACCGCGGTCGCTGGCCTTGCGGCCGCGTTCGGTGAACCTTTGTCCTGCGCGTCGAGCTTGGCGACAAGCTGGTCGGCGAAGGCTTCCAGTTCGGTGATGCGTTGGTGGCGGCGGGCCGTCTGCTCGGCCGCTCGGGTCGGATCGTGCGCGACCACCAGCCGGTGCTCGGCGAAGCGGCCTTCGGCCAAACCCTCGCCGAAGCTCATCGCATCGAGCGTGCCGCCCAGCTCTGCGTAGCGCCGTGCCGGCACCGCCGAGATGAATTGCAACTTGCGCTCGGTCTGCCGGGCCAGCTCGCCGATCTGGGCGATGTTGTCCAGACTGAGCAGACCGCGGTCGGCGACCGGGATCACCCGCTCGACCGGGAAGCGCGCCAGCACCTGTTCGAGCATGGCCTTGAGGGTGGCGGTCTCGGCAACGTTGCCGGCATGCACGGTGTGCATCAGCGGCAAACCCTCGGCCGACTGCACCACGCCCAGCACGAACTGCCGGGCGATGCCGCCAGTTTCCTTGTTCATGCCATAGGCACGTACATCCTCGGAACATGGCCCTCGCCGTGGATGCGCACCGTGGTCAGATCGTAGAACACCACCGACAATTGCTGATCGAGCATCGGCCGCAACAGCTGGGCCACCTTCGCCTCGACCTTCCCGGCGCGATCCATCAGCGCATCCAGCGTGCGCAGCAGGTGATCGTGCGAGACCGCCTCAGGCATGCCGGGATCGCCACCGTCTCCAGCCATTCCAGACAGCCGAGCTTGGAATCAGGTGCACACAGGCGGTTGAACACCATCGCCCGCACCATCGCCTCGGCATCGAATGCGCGGCGCGAGGAGCGCAGGGCCTGACGTACGGCATCGCCCAAACCCAGACTCGACCACAGTTCATTCAGGGCATGCACATCGCCCAGCGCCCGTGCCGAGTCGTACTCCGGCACAGGTGCCGAGATCGGCACGCGACCGAGCGCACGCTGCAAGCCGTGGATGAGTGGATCGAGTTTCTTGCCGCCCAGCTCATCCAGGCGACCGAGGTTGGCGACCACGCGCTGGCGCACCCGGCTTTGGGTGCGGAAGCCTTCGACGAGTTGCAGGTAGCTCCGGCCGCCGGAGCGGGTGATGCGCGTGTACATGTGTCAACGCTATCACATGCCAACCCGCCATTAAATCCATCCAAACGTTAAGGCGTGACACAACACGATTGCCTGGAAATCAGGCTTGCCGCGCGCCCAAGTCGTTGAAATCATGGAGTGTGGCTAGCGGCGACCCCGCCAAAATCGGGCACGAAGTGCGGAACTTGGGTGGCACCCGTCGGGTTGAAACCCGACCCACAACCCGTCGGGCTGAAGCCCGACCTACGTCTTGTTGTCGAGTTCGGCGATACGCCGTTCCAGCCAACGCGCGGTCAGCTTTTCCGCCAGCGAGTTCTGCTTCAGGCGTTCGTTCAGCACCTTCCAGTCCACACAGTCGAGTGGCTGGTCCTGATTGAAGCACGAGAACACGTAGCTGGTTTCCTTGGTGATCGGATCACGGTGCGGCTGCAGGCACTGGGCGCATATCTCTTTCATCATGCACTGCATCGGTGAGTTGATCGATCCGATCGCGAAGTGGTGCGGCTTCAGGTGCGGCTTCAGTATCTCGTGGCGCGCGCGCGCCACGCCGGCCATCATGCGATCGGAACCGATCGCGATGATACGGTCTGCGTCGTCGAGGCGTATCGTGCACTCGCCGAGCCGACCCTCCGCGTAGGCATCCATCGCCTGCACGATGTTGCCGATGAAGGTGCGGTCCTGTGCACGGCCCGGTGCGAAACCGGGGGCCTCGTCGCAGCACCACACGATGACGTCCGCTGCATTCTCGATTTCGGCCACCTTGTAGCGGTCCTGCACCTTCTTGTAGCCGGCGAAATACAGTACCCGCGAGCCTGCGGCGCGCATTGCGGCACCGATCGAGAACAGCACGGCGTTGCCGAGGCCGCCACCGCAGAGCACCACGGTTTCGTTGCCGGTGATGTGGGTGGGCGAACCGGTCGGTCCCATCAATATCACCGGTTCGCCGGGTTGCAGCATCGCGCACAGGCTGCTCGAGCCCCCCATCTCGAGTGCGATGACCGACACCAGCCCGCGCTCGGGGTCAACCGACGCCCCCGTCATCGCCAGGCCCTCCATCTGCAGGCGGGTGCCGTGGACCACGGGGGCGAGCGTTTCGAAGTTCTGCAGCCGGTAGAACTGTCCGGGCCTGAACTGTCGCGCCGCCAGTGGCGCATGCAGCGTCACTTCGACGATGTTCGGCGTCAGACGCTCCACGCGGTGCACGGTGGCGAGTAACTGGGCGGCGAGCCCGGTGAAGAATTCCTCGCGTGACAGCGGACTTGCTGGCGCACGCTGCGCCAGCACGCGCGAGACGGTCGGATAGCCCTGCTTCGCCGACGCCATCGCCCTGACGACGTTGCCCACCCAGGAGGGATGTACGTCGCCGAAATAGCTCATGAAGCGGCCGTCGGCGCGCCGCGACAGCAACACGTGCGGTGTGTCCGGTTTGCCGAACGCCTGCTCCGCCTTGACCGGGGTGCCGTTCTCGTCTACCGGGCAGAAATACTTGCCGTCGAGCAGATAACGTTCCGGGTGCTCGCGTGCGAGCACGGTGTTCGGCTGCGTTCCGGCAGCGACGAACACCGTGCGTGCCGGGAACCAGTGTTCGGTGCCGGTGGTGGCGTTGCGCAGGCGGATGCCGCGCGTGGCGCCGTAATGGTCCACGTCGACTGCAACCGGGGACATCCCCTCCGCGAACCAGATGCCCTCTTCGAGTGCCTTGTCGATTTCCTCGTGGTTCAGCGTGTAGGCCGGGCTGTCGATCAGGCGGCGCCGGTACGCCACGGTCACGCCTCCCCAGTGACGCAGCATTTCGATGACCCGCGGCGCACGGCCTGCGGCGGCAGCCGCGTCGCGCTCCTGGCGGATCGCGCGTGCGTGGGCAAGAAATTCCTCGGCGATCTCGCGCTCGTAGTCGTCCCAGTTCGCACGGATCGCGTCTTCGCCGATTTCCTCGGTGAGCGATTCGTAGCGCACCAGGAATTTCTCGATCTGCACCGCGTAGTAGGCCATCGACTCGGTGGCGGTATCGATGGCGGTGAGACCGCCGCCGATCACCACCACCGGCAGACGCAGCTGCATGTTGGCGATCGAGTCGGTCTTGGCGGCGCCCGTGAGCTGCAGGGCCATCAGGAAATCGGATGCGGCACGCACGCCGCGGCGCAGCCCGTTCGGGATATTCAGCACGGTGGGGCCGCCTGCGCCCACGCACAGCGCCACGTGGTCGAAGCCCATGTCCCAGGCGTCTTCCGGCGTCACGGTGCCGCCGAAGCGCACGCCACCGAACATCGCGAATTCGGCGCGCCGCTCGACCAGCAGGCGCAGGATCTTCAGGAAATTCTTGTCCCAGCGCACTGTGATGCCGTATTCGGCGACGCCCCCGAATCCGGCCATCACGCGTGCATCCAGCGGCTCGAACAGCTCGCTCACGTTGCGCACCGGTGCGAACGGCACCCGCCGTCCCTGCATGTCCACCCCCGACAGCGTCGCGGACAGCGGTTCGATCTTCACGCCGTCGATGCCCACCACCGTGTGCCCGTCGTTCATCAGGTGATGCGCGAGCGTGTATCCCGAGGGACCGAGCCCGACCACCAGCACCTTGCGCCCGCTGTCGGCCAGCGGCAGCGGGCGACGCAGGTTGAGCGGATTCCAGCGCGTGAGCAGCGAATAGATCTCGAAGCCCCACGGCAGTTCGAGCACGTCCTTCACGGTGCGTGTTTCTGCCTGCGGAATATCGACCGGTTGCTGCTTCTGGTAGATGCACGCCTTCATGCAGTCGTTGCAGATGCGATGCCCGGTCCCGGCGACCATCGGGTTGTCGATCACGATCATCGCGAGTGCCGCGATCGACTCGCCGCGCGTCTTCACGAAATGGAACTCGGAGATCTTTTCTTCCAGCGGGCAGCCGGTCAGCGTCACACCGAGCACAGACTTGCGAAACGGCGCGCGCGCCGGGTCGCTGCCCTTCGGTGCCTTGTCGCGAAACCCGTGCGAGCAGGAATCCTTGCCCTGGTTGTGACACCAGATGCAGTAGTTGGCCTCGTCCAGCGCGCCATAGAGATCGGTGCCGGGGTCGGTGAGCGCAAAGCCTTCGCGTCGGCGCAGATGATCGATGCTGTGGCGCGTGAAGCCGAGCGTCTCGCGCGTGGCGATCGGCACCAGGTTCTGGTAGTCGAGCTTCGCCGGGGTCTTGAACAGAACTCCACCGGCGTGGCGCGCCCGTCCGGCGTCGGTTCCCGCGGCCCACGCGGCGTAACGTGCCGCCAGTGCAAGCCGCTCGGCGTTGGCCGCCTCGTCGCACTGCCAGGCGCTCACGCGCTGTGCGAATCCGAGTTCACTGAAAGTTTCGCCGAGGAGTTCCCGTTCGGCTGCGTCGGGATCGAAGCCCGCAAGCTGCTCCGGCTTCACCTTCAGCAGCGCCACGCGTTGCACGAACAGCCGCTTGACGCTGAATACCGGGGCAAGTTCGTGGTGTGCCGCGGCAAGTTGCGCTGCCTCGGCCTCGATGCCGAACAGCCGGGCGGTGAAGTCCTCCAGATGCGGTGCGAGCGCGATCAGCAGTTCCGATTCCGCCTTTGGCGCCAGCGCCTCGGGGTGTGCGCGCGCGCCCAGCAATGCGGCGTGCAGCGGAGCGTCCACCGCAGCGACATGGGCAAGAAACGCGGCGTCGACGCGCTCCAGGCCCGCGCGTCGATGCAGATCGGTGAATTCGAGATCGTGGGCAAGCTTCAGCATGGCGGATTCCGCTATGGCGACTGCGGGGGCGAAACTATACGGTTGGTATCTCTGCGGGATCAATCGAGATTGCGTTACACATTGCGTTGCAGAACGCATTGCGTTGACCGGGTTCATGCGGCAAGGTTTCCTGCTCCGGAATCAGCGGCGAGGATTGTCCGATGCCTTGTTACAGCTACGCAGGCCTGCGGCCCGTGATCCACCCGGAGGCCTTCGTGCACCCGATGGCCATACTGATCGGTGACGCGGTCGTCGGGCCGGGTTGCTACGTGGGACCGGGAGCGAGCATGCGTGGTGACTTCGGGCGGGTCGAACTCGGTGCCGGTGCAAACCTGCAGGACAACTGCGTGATGCACAGCTATCCGGGGCGTATTGCGCGTGTGGCCGAGAACGGGCATGTGGGGCATGCCGCGGTGTTGCACGGCTGTGAGGTCGGGCGCGGTGCGCTGATCGGCATCGGTGCCGTGATCATGGATAACGCGTCGATCGGCGAGGAAGCGCTGGTGGCTGCAATGAGCTTCGTGAAGGAAGGCATGCAGGTGCCGCCACGCGTACTGGTCGCCGGGATACCGGCACGGGTGATGCGGGAACTCACGGCGGTCGAGCTGCAGTGGAAGGCCAGGGGGGTGTTGCAGTATCAGGAGCTCGCACGCCGGTCGCTGCAGGAGTTGCGCGAATGCGAGCCGCTGCGCGCACCGGAGCCGGACCGGCCGGTTCGGAGCGCGGGTTCCGTGCCGCTCGCCGAGTTGCGCGAGGCGAACCGCCGGCGCTGAACCCGATCACTGCCAGCGAGCGGAGAGGATGGGCCGATGACGAAGCGGAGCCTGCTGGTCACCATTGCGCTGGTGCTGGCCGCCTGCGGTACGAAGGATGCGCCCGATCAGGGTGTCGGCGAGTCGGCCGGGATCGAGTCGGCTGTCACCCGCGTGCGCGATGGCGCAGCCGCCGATGCCTTCGTGGCTGCAGCGGAGCGCGAGCTCGGTGACTTCTCGGTCTACGCAGCGAAGGTCGCGTGGATCAATGCAACGTATATCACCGAGGACACCGACTGGCTGAACGCACGTGCAGCGGCCCAGGGCACCGCATTGCAGGTGAAGTACGCGAGCGAAGCAGTCGATTTCGCCGCACTGCCCGACCTGTCGGTCGATACGCGACGCAAGCTCGACATTCTGAGGCAGGGAATCGTGTTGCCGGCGCCGCGGCGCGCCGGTGCTGCGGAGGAGCTCGCCATGCTGGCGACGCGCCTGCAATCTGCCTACGCCAAAGGCAAGGGAACCCATCGTGGTGCGCCGAAGCGCGGCGCCGAGCTCGAGGCGCTGATGCGCACCGAACGCGATCCCGACGTGCTGCGCGAGATGTGGACGTCGTGGCACGCGATCGGCAAACCGATGCGTGCCGATTACCGCCGCCTGGTCGAGCTGGCGAACGAGGGGGCGCGCGAACTGGGCTTTGCCGATCTTGGTGCGATGTGGCGTTCCAACTACGACATGGAGGCGCAGGAGTTTGCGGCGCTGAACGACCGCCTGTGGAACGAAGTGAAGCCGCTCTACCGGCAACTGCACTGCTACACGCGTCGTGCGCTGAGCCGCCGGTATGGCGAGGCGGTACAGGCGCCGAGCGGACCGCTGCGTGCCGACCTGCTCGGCAACATGTGGGCACAGCAGTGGGATTCGATCTACGATCTCGTCGCGCCGCAGGACGTCGGTGACATCGGCCATGACCTCGGTGAATTGTTGCGTGCGGCGAACTACGATCCGGCGCGGATCGTCGAGACTGCCGAGGGATTTTTCACCTCCCTCGGTTTTGCGCCGTTGCCGCCGACGTTCTGGCAGCGCTCGATGCTCACCCGCCCGCGTGATCGCGATGTGGTCTGCCATGCCTCGGCGTGGGATCTGGACAACCGCGACGATCTGCGGATCAAGATGTGCATGCAGGTCGACGCGACCGACTTCGTGACCGTGCACCACGAACTCGGGCACACCTTCTACCAGCGTGCCTACAGCCGGCAACCCTATCTGTACCTCGGCAGTGCGAACGATGGCTTCCACGAAGCGATCGGCGACATGGTCGCGTTGTCGGTGACGCCGGATTATCTCGTACACGTTGGCCTGCTTGACGGCAGGCAGATACCCGATGCCTCGCGTGACATCGGTCTGTTGCTGCGCCAGGCGCTGGGGAAGGTGCCCGGAATGGCGTGGACCGTGCTCGTCGACAAGTGGCGCTGGGGCGTGTTCGACGGCAGCATTCCGCCCGAGGCGTACAACAAGGCGTGGCACGATCTGCGTCTGACGTACATGGGAGTGATTCCGCCGGTGGTGCGCAGCGAGCAGGATTTCGATCCGGGTGCGAAGCACCACATTCCAGCCAGCACGCCGTATGCGCGCTATTTTCTCGCGCGCATGTTGCAGTTCCAGTTCTACCAGCGTGCATGTGAAATTGCAGGCTGGAAGGGGCCGCTGCATCGCTGCTCGTTCTACGGCAACCGGGAGGTCGGCGTCAGGCTCGAGGCGATGCTCGCGATGGGGCGCTCACGCCCCTGGCCCGATGCGCTCGAGGCATTCACCGGCACGCGCGAGATGAGCGGCAAGGCGGTACTGGATTACTTCGCACCGTTGCAGCGCTGGCTCGAGGAGCAGAATCGCGGCGAGCAGTGCGGCTGGTAGA
Source organism: Pseudomonadales bacterium (assembly GCA_024234165.1). Lineage (NCBI taxonomy): Bacteria > Pseudomonadati > Pseudomonadota > Gammaproteobacteria > Pseudomonadales > Pseudomonadales bacterium. The sequence goes on along the minus strand of JACKOP010000004.1, from coordinate 89,246 downwards.
CGGTGGTTCAGGCGTGGGCACGGATCACCGCCAGAAAGGCGGCGGCGTATTTTTCGCGCTTGCGCACGCCGACTCCGGACAGCGTGCCGAATGTCGCTTCATCGAGAGGCCGTTGCGAGCACATCTCGCGCAACGTGCTGTCGTGGAAGATCACATAGGGCGGCACTCCCTGTTCGCTGGCGAGTGCGCTGCGGCACGCACGCAGTGCCGCCCACAGCGTGGCGTCCTGGCCGGTGGAGGGCGCTGCGCCATTCCTGGCGAGTCGCCTGGCCTGGTGCGACTGGTCCACGCGCAGCTCGAACCGCTCTTCACCGCGCAGCAGCGCGCGTGACTTCTGCTCCAGTCTGACCGAGCCATGCTCGGTTGCGTCGATACGCAGGTAGCCTCGCATCAGCAGTTGGCGGAACAGCGAACGCCATGCGGCAGCATCGAGTGCCGCGCCTACGCCGAAGGTCGGCAGGCGGTCATGACCTGCGTGGCGGATGCGCTCGTTCGCACTGCCACGCAGCAGGTCGATCAGGTAATTCACCCCGTAGCGCTGCCCGGTGCGCAACGCGGCGCTGAGCGCCATGCGTGCTGGCTCGGTGCCGTCGCGGGTGTGCACGGGTTCCAGGCAGTTGTCGCAGTTGTCGCAGCGATCGGGCGCATCCTCGCCGAAGTAGTGCAGCAGTGCCTGGCGGCGACAGCGCGTGATCTCGCACAGTCCGAGCATGGCGTCCAGGCGCTGGCGCTCGGCGCGCCGATGGGCATCGTCGGCCGGTGACGATTCGACCATCTGGCGCAGCTTGACCACGTCGTGCAGCCCGTACACCAGCCATGCGTTGGCGGGTAGCCCGTCGCGCCCCGCGCGTCCGGTTTCCTGATAGTACGACTCGATCGTCTTCGGCAGATCGAGATGCGCGACGAAGCGCACGTCGGGCTTGTCGATGCCCATGCCGAAGGCAATCGTCGCGACGATGATCACGCCGTCTTCACGCAGGAAACGTGCCTGGTTTGCGCCCCGGTCGGCACTGTCCATGCCGGCGTGGTAGGGCAGTGCGTCGAAGCCGTTGCCGTTCAGCCAGCGCGCCACGTCTTCGGTCTTGCGGCGCGACATGCAGTAGACGATGCCCGAATCGCCTGGGTGTTCATCGCGCAGGAAGCGCAGCAGTTGGGCCTGCGGGTTCGTCTTGGCGCCGATGCGATAGCGGATGTTCGGCCGGTCGAACCCGCAGATGAAGTGCCGTGCAGCGCCGAGATCCAGCCGCACGGCAATCTCGGCGCGGGTGCGCCGGTCGGCGGTGGCCGTGAGGGCGATCCGCGGAACCGCAGGGAATTCGCGGTGCAGGCATTCGAGCGCCAGGTAGTCGGCGCGGAAATCGTGCCCCCATTGGGAAACGCAATGTGCCTCGTCGATCGCGAACAGCGCGAGCCGTGCACGTGCCAGCAGTTCCATCGTGCGCGGTTGCACGAGACGCTCGGGTGCGACGTAGAGCAGTTCGAGCTCGCCGGCAAGGAGGGCGTGTTCGGTGGCGCGCTGGGCGTCTGCAGCGAGGGTCGAGTTCAGGACGCCTGCAGGCACGCCCAGTTGACGCAGCGCGTCGACCTGGTTCTGCATCAGGGCGATCAGGGGCGATACGACGATGGCGCAACCGGGGCGCATCAGTGCCGGAATCTGGTAGCAGAGCGACTTGCCGCTGCCGGTCGGCATCAGGACCAGCGCGTCGCCGCCGGCGACCACGGTATCGATGATCTCCTGTTGTGGCGAACGGAATGCGGCGTGGCCGAAGACGTCACGCAGGATCTGCAGTGCCTGGTTCATCGCGGGGATTATAAGGATCGGCCCACGTTTTTGTTCGTGCCACCGGCACGCATCGCCCCAGCGACGTTGACAGTCTAGCACGTGCTCACGTAGCGTCCATCCAGCCAGCGTCAGGAAGGGAACAGGTGAAAATTCGACGCCCCGCGGCACAATCGGCCACGCGCGTGCAGATCCTGAACAGCGCGATCACGCGTTTCGCATACGCAGGCTATCGCGGTGTGTCGATGCGCGACGTTGCAGCTGCCGTGGGTATCAGTGCAGCGGCGTTGTACCACCATTTCCCGGACAAGCAGGCGCTCTATCTGGCTGCGATGGAGTACGCATTCGCTCGCAACGAGGAAGGCATCGTCACGATGCTGAAAAGTGATCTGCCGCCGCTCGAGCGGCTTGCGATCTTCGTGGAGCGGTTCACGGCCCTGGTTGCGCGTGACGAGGAATTCGGCAAGCTCGTGCAACGCGAACTGCTGGACGGGGACGCGGTGCGTATGGAGTTGCTGAACGAAAAGGTGTTTCGCAAGCCGCGCGAGGCGATCGTCGCGCTCGCGCGCGAGCTGGTGACGGACCTGGACCCGTATCTGTTCGCCGATTCATTGATCGGCATGGTGTTGTCGAATTATCAGTTTGCGCCGTTGCGTCGCAATGTACATGACGAGGTTGCAGCCGCGGATCGAGCCAAGGCCATCGCGCGGCACATCACGGCATTGATCACGCGTGCGGTGTCCCGGCCGGATTCATCTGTGTGAGGAAACGACGATGACGGAATCTGTGGCGGTGCAGTCGGATATGGAACGGCTGCAGACCTTCGTCGGCAAGGTGATGGGCGATATCGGTGGCGCTCTCGCGCTGTTGCTGTCGTACGTCGGAGACCAGAGCGGGGTTTTCCGTGCGCTGCGCGATCACGGCCCCTGCAGCAGTGCGCAACTCGCGCAGGCGGCAGGCGTGGACGAGCGTTATCTGCGCGAGTGGCTGAGCGCGATGGCGGCAGGCGGCTACGTCGTTTACCAACCGGCGGACGACCGCTTCGCGCTGACTCCCGAGCAGGCGATCGTGCTGGCGGCGGAGGGGCATCCGGCGTGCATGCAGGGCTTCTTCCAGGCCGTGGTGTCGCAATTTGCCACCCACGAGCAGGCGCTCGATGTGTTCCGCTCCGGAGCGGGGCGACCGTGGTCCAGCCATCATGGCTGCTTCTTCTGCGGTACGGATCGCTTCTTCCGCGCCGGCTACGCAGCGAGCCTGGTCGATGCCTGGCTGCCGGCACTCGACGGCGTGGTCGAACGCCTGCACCGTGGCGCTCGTGTGGCCGATGTGGGCTGCGGGTACGGCTCGTCGACGGTGCTGATGGCGCAGGCCTTTCCGGCATCGACGATCGTCGGTTTCGACTTCCACGCCCCGTCGATCGAGACGGCGCGTGCGAAGGCCGCAGCAGCCGGCGTCGGCACCAACACCGAGTTCGTCGTTGCGTCTGCGACGCAGATCGGGCCGGAGGGTTTCGACCTGGTTTGCATGTTCGACGCGCTGCACGATATGGGTGATCCGGTCGGTGTGGCGCGCCGCGTCCGGCAATGCCTGACGCCGGGCGGAACCTTCATGCTGGTCGAGCCGCTTGCCGGTGATCGCTTGCAGGACAACCTGCACCTGCTGGGGCAGTTGTTCTATTCGATGTCCACGCTGGTGTGTACCCCGACCTCGCGTGCACAGGCGGTGGGACTGGCGCTGGGTGCCCAGGCGGGTGAGCAGCGCCTTGCTGCAGTGCTGCGCGAGGCTGGCTTCAGCCGGGTACGGCGCGTCGCGGAAACCGCAACCAGCATGGTGCTGGAAGCGCGGGTCTGAGAGGCTGCACCGGAAGTCTGCACCGTCCGGGTTCGACGCAGTCAGCGTAGTCAGCAGAGTGCAGCCGCGCTGGTGTCAGAAATATTTACACATTTCGTAGGTCATTCGTGTGCCAGGACGGGTATCCCTTTGATTGAAGGGGTGTTTGTTTTCTTGGCACATCCTGTGCTTCGTTTTTTTCGGGCAACAGGCACTGTATGCCTTTCTTACTACGAACAGCTTATCAACCCTTCGATTCGCGAGGACGACCAGATGAAAACCTTCAGAAAACGTTTGCTCACGCGGGCCATCGCGCCGGCCGTGGCGGCTGCCGCGCTGGCGATCACGGCGGCGCCGGCGTCCGCCAGCATGATGCTGCTCGGTGGCTGGCAGAATGCGGCATTGTCGATCGACGGCTGGGGCGGATCGTCGTCCACCGGTACGCTCCAGACCGATACGCCCACGGGCGCAGAGGTGGCGAAGGCCTATCTGTATGCAGCCAGCGTGTGGGGCGGCAGCGGTGCGGATGTGAAGCTGAACGGCAACCTGCTCACCGCGGCGTCCGGCACGCTGCTGGCACCGAATGCGAACCCGGCAAACACGCTGCGCTGGGACGTCACGTCGATAATGAAGCCGTTGATCGAGGGCACGAACGGTCTGCAGAGCTTCGGTTACGAGGAACTCGGCTACCTGGATGGTGGGGTGCTCGCCGTGGTCTACAAGCATGCCAGCACGGCCGGTGGGACCGCGATCATCCTCGACGGTGAACTTGCAACCGGCGGCGACAGCACGACGCTGACTTTTGCTGCACCGTACGCGGGTGGTGATCTGGTCATGTCGCTGGGGTCGAGCTTCAGTTATCAGATGCCTAATGGTCTGGGTCAGCACACCAACGTCGGTATCGTCACCAGTTCGCAGCCGGGCTCCCGGAGCCTGACTACTTGCGCTGGCGGGCAGGACGACGGCGAAGGCGCAAACGGTGCGCTGATCACCGTGGGTGGGATTGATGACAGCCCTGCCAATCCGGACTGTGTTGCCGACGCAGGGGCAGGGATGCGCGCAGACGATGAACTCTACAATCTTGCGCAGGGCAACTCTGTTGATCCAACGGCTTTCCTTGTGCCGGGTGACACGTTCGTCACGTTCCAAACCGATAATCCGAGTAGCGACGACAACGTGTTCTTCCTGGGTTTCACGGGTGATTTCACCGTCACGGACGTCAACGATGACGACATCGACGATGACGATGACGATAACAATGTGCCTGAACCCGCATCGCTGGCGCTGCTGGGTATCGGTCTCGCCGGTTTGAGGATGGTACGACGCCGCAAGGCCTGACCGTTCCCTGAACCGCGAAAAAAGCCGACGCATCCGCGTCGGCTTTTTTTTGGCTGTCAGGAACCTGGCGCGCCGACCTGGCAGCTCATGCCGCCGTCGACCACCAGTTCGATGCCGTTGACGAACTTCGCCTCGTCACTGGCGAGGTAGAGCGCGGCCCAGGCGACGTCGTGCGCATCGCCCATGCGCCCGCCCGGACACAGCCGGTGGCGTTGCTCGAGCACTCCTTGCCAGGTATCGGGGAAGTGGCGGCGGATCGGCTCCACGGCCATCGGGGTTTCCAGCATGCCGGGAACCACGGTGTTCGCGCGGATGTCGTGCCGCGCGTACTGCATCGCGATCTGCCGTGTGAGTTGATGCATTGCGGCCTTGGAACTCGCGTAGGCGGCGAGCGGATGACCAGTCCAGCGCAGCGCCACGATCGACGAGACGTTCACGATCGCACCGCCGCCGCCGGCGAGCATCAGCGGCAGGCAATGCCTGCAGGTGTGGTAGACGCTTTTCAGGTTCGTGGCAAACACCCGGTCCCAGCCCTCTTCGGACTCCTCGACGACACCGCCGTAGCTGCCGCAGCCCACGTTGTTGATCAGGATGTCGATGCGTCCGAACGTTTGCTGGCAGGTGCGCACCGCCCGCTCTACGTCCGTGCCGCTGGTCACATCGCCGGTGAACAGCTCGCAGTGGCCACCTTCCTGGCGGATCAGTTCGAGTGTTTCGGCAGCCGATTCCGCATGGCGGTTGACGCCGAACACCCGCGCGCCTTCACGGGCAAAGGTGGTGGCGAGCGCCTTGCCGGTACTCCAGCCCGGACCGGAACTGCCGATCCCGGTGACGAATGCGACCTTGCCCGCCAGTCTTCCACTCACGCTGCACTCCCTCAGCCCAGCAGGTAGCCGCCGTCGGCAACCAGCGTCGAACCCGTGGTGAAGCTCGACATGTCGCTGGCGAGATAAAGCACCGACCCCAGGATTTCCTCGGTGGCGGCGATGCGCTTCTGCAGTGTCTTGGCAATCAATCCATCGGCGAAGCCGGGCAGGACCTTGGCCGAATTGTCGAACATATCGGAATGGAAGCCTCCCGGAGCCAGGGCGTTGACGCGAATCCCAAGCGACGCCCACTCGGCTGCCATCACTTTGGTGAGCGTGTTGAGCGCTGCCTTGGAAGCGCCGTAGAAACCCTGGTAGGCAGAGGGCTTGAGGCAGCCGACCGAGATCACGTTGATGATCGAGCCGCCACCATGCCTGGCCATGCGTGGTGCAGCGCGCGATGCCAGGTACCACGGCCCCTTGGTGTTGACGTCGAAGACCTTTTCGTACAACTCCGGGGTGAGGTCGGAAAGCCCGGCGGTGACCGGGTTGGTGCCGGCGTTGTTGATCAGTACGTCCACGTGTCCAAAGTGTTCGTAGGCCTTGTCGAGCAGCGCGTCGAGGCTCTCCAGTTGGCCGGCGTGGGCCGATACGGCAAGCGCGCGGCGTCCCAGAGCACTCACTTCAGCCGCCACCGTTTCGCAATTGTCGAGCTTGCGGCTTGCGATGACCACGTCGGCGCCGGCACGCGCCAATCCAAGGACCATGGCGCGGCCAAGCCCGCGGCTGCCACCGGTCACCAGCGCTACCTTGCCCGTGAGATCGACCTGGAACATGGAGTTCTCCTTTCATCTGTCAGCAGGGCGGGCATCATAGCTCGCTGGAATCCCGAGCGCGATGCGAGTAGCATGCGGCTCGCTTTTTCCCGCACCCCGGCGGCCGCGTACGCCCATTCCCATCTGGAGACCCTGAACCATGTCCCCTTCGCGCCTCGACGAGCAACTGGAAATGGTTTTTCAGGACGTGTTGCGCCGCAACCCGGGCGAGGCGGAGTTCCATCAGGCCGTACGTGAAGTGGTCGAGTGTCTCGGGCCGGTGCTGGTCAAGCATCCCGAGTTCGCGGACCAGAAGGTGATAGAACGTATCTGTGAACCCGAGCGGCAGATCATCTTTCGCGTGCCCTGGCAGGACGACAGGGGCGAAGTGCAGATCAATCGTGGCTTCCGCGTCCAGTTCAACAGCGCGCTGGGCCCGTACAAGGGTGGCTTGCGTTTCCATCCTTCGGTGTACCTCGGGATCATCAAGTTCCTCGGCTTCGAGCAGACCTTCAAGAACAGCCTGACCGGGATGCCGATCGGCGGCGCCAAGGGCGGCTCCGACTTCGACCCCAAGGGCAAGTCCGAAGGCGAGATCATGCGCTTTTGCCAGAGTTTCATGACGGAGCTGTACCGCCACCTTGGCGAATACACCGACGTGCCGGCAGGTGACATCGGGGTGGGCGGCCGGGAGATCGGCTTCATGTTCGGTCAGTACAAGCGGATCACGAATCGCTACGAATCGGGCGTGCTGACCGGCAAGGGACTGGCCTGGGGTGGTTCGCTGGTGCGCACCGAAGCCACTGGCTACGGAGCGACCTTCTTCGTCAACGAGATGCTGCGCGCTCGCGGCGACTCCTTTGACGGCAAGACCTGCGTGGTCTCGGGGTCCGGCAACGTGGCGATCTACACGGTGGAAAAGATCCACGAAATGGGCGGCAAGGTCGTTGCGTGTTCCGATTCGGACGGTGTGATCTACGCCGAGCACGGCATCGATCTCGCGCTGGTGCAGCAGATCAAGGAAGTCGAGCGCGGCAGGATCAGCACCTACGCCGAGCGCGATCGCAAGTCGCGCTATCTGCCCGGCGGCAACATCTGGGAGATTCCCTGCCACGTCGCGATGCCTTCGGCGACACAGAACGAGATCAACGGGCGCGACGCGCGCACGCTGGTCAGGAACGGCTGCATCGCTGTAGGCGAAGGCGCAAACATGCCCACGACGCCCGATGGCGTCCGCGTATTCCTCGACGCGAAGATCGCGTATGGCCCGGGCAAGGCGGCCAACGCCGGCGGCGTGGCTACCAGTGCGCTCGAGATGCAGCAGAACGCAAGCCGCGATTCATGGAGTTTCGAGTACACCGAGAAGCGCCTGCACCAGATCATGCGCAACATCCACGATCTCTGCTACCAGACGGCCGAGGAATACGGTACGCCTGGCAACTACGTGAATGGCGCGAACATCGCGGCCTTCATCAAGGTGGCGAGTGCGATGGTCGCGCTGGGACTGGTCTGAGACGGTAACGAACGAAAGAACGACGGAGGCGACGATGGGACGGCTCGATGGCAAGGTGGCGTTGATTACGGGAGCTGCACGCGGCATGGGCGCTGCGGAGGCACGGCTGTTCGTGAACGAGGGCGCGCGGGTACTGATTGCCGATATGCTCGAAGAAGAAGGGCGCGCGCTGGCTGCCGAGCTTGGCAGCGCGGCGCGCTTCCAGCGGCTCGACGTGAGCCAGGAGGGGCAATGGGCGGCGGCGGTCGCGGCGGCCGAAGCATTCGGCCCGCTGAACGTGCTGGTGAACAACGCAGCGATACTGCGTGCGGCGACGCTCGAGGACATGACGCTCGAGCAGTACATGAGCGTCATTTCGGTCAATCAGGTGGGGACTTTTCTGGGCATGCGCTCGGTAGTGGCGCCGATGAAGCGTGCCGGTGGCGGGTCGATCGTGAATATCTCGTCGATCGACGGTATCCAGTCGAAGAACGGTCTGATTGCCTACAGCGCCTCGAAGGGGGCCGTGCGCAGCATGACCAAGAGTGCGGCAATCGAGCTTGGCAGGTACGGCATCCGCGTCAACTCGGTGCATCCCGGCGGAGTCGACACCGTGATGGGCAACCCGGGCAGCGCAACGCGTGACCACGTCGATCCCTTCTACGCCAGGCAGGCGTTGCCACGCATCGGTTTGCCTGACGAGGTGGCGCGTATGGTCCTCTTCCTGGCGTCCGACGAAGCGAGTTACAGCACTGGTGGCGAATACCTCGTCGATGGTGGTGCGCTGGCGGGAGCACGCACCGACGGCCTGCCAGGAGCCTGAGTCATCACGATCCACACCCGTCTCGCTGCGCGAGGCGGGCTCCTGGCATAGTCCGTTGCCGAAACTGGTGTCGAGCAGTTGATGAAATAATTGCTTGCCTATACGATCGCGGCATTCCGGTCGAGTGCGCGATGGAGGCAGCGGTGATGAAGTCAGCAGCACGGTGCGGGCGTGGTAGGCATTGGCACCAGGGCGCAGTGCTTGTGTTTGCGTGCTGGTTTGCGGCGGCTTCGGTTCTGGCCGAAAACGTGTTGCCGAAACCGCCTGCACCCTTTGCGGGACATATCGGTACCACCTACGCCGATTCAACCCCGGCCTTTCCGGCGCCGATGACGGCACCGGCAGGTGCGCCCAACGTGCTGATCGTCATGACCGACGATGTCGGTTTTGGCGCGTCCAGTGCCTTTGGTGGTCCAATCCCCACGCCACGGCTCGAAGAGCTGGCAAGCGACGGGTTGCGCTACAACCGTTTCCACACCACGGCGATGTGTTCGCCGACCCGCGCCGCATTGCTCACCGGGCGCAATCACCACGCGGTTGGCAACGGCATCGTGGCGAACCTGTCCACGGGTTACCCCGGTTACGACAACCTGATGCCGAAGAGTGCTGCGACGATCGCGGAGATCCTGCGCCAGAGCGGCTACAACACCGCGATGTTCGGCAAGCATCACAATGTGCCGGAATGGCAGGTATCGGCACGCGGGCCGTTCGATCTGTGGCCGACCGGGCTCGGTTTCGAGTATTTCTACGGTTTCCTGGCAGCAGAAACGAGCCAGTTCACTCCCGCGTTGTATCGAGGCACGACACCAATCCCCACGCTGAAGGAAGGCGTGCTCGACACGGCTCTGGCCGATGAGGCCATCGCCTGGCTGCACCAGCAGCAGGCGGCTGCAGCAGGGAAGCCCTTCTTTATTTACTACGCCACCGGGACCGCGCATGCGCCGCTGCAGGCGCCGGCCGACTGGATCGCCAGGTTCCGTGGTCGATTCGATGGTGGCTATGACCAGATGCGCGCCGACACGGTTGCACGCCAGAAGGAGCTCGGCATCATCCCGCCCGATACCGTCAACACACCGCGGCCCAAGGGGATTCCGGCGTGGGATGAGCTGACTGCGGATCAGAAGCGCATCGATGCACGCTTCATGGAGGTCTACGCAGCGATGCTCGCGTACCAGGACGCACAGTTCGGACGTCTGCTGGATGAGCTGGAGCGCATGGGGCTGCGTGAAAACACGCTGGTGATCTTCATCGAGGGCGACAACGGCTCGGCTCCCGAGGGCGGCCCGCACGGCAGCATGAATCCGATGTCGAACTTCGCCAACGGCACCCGCGAGACCGAACAGGATCTGCTGCAGAACCTGGACCGTATCGGTGGCCCCGACGCCGTGCCGAACTGGGGCTACGGCTGGGCCTGGGCGACCAATGCACCGTTTCGCCTGGCCAAGCAGTACGCATCGCATCTGGGCGGCACGCGCAACGGCATGGTCGTGTCGTGGCCAAAGCACATTGCCGCACGCGGTATCCGCTCGCAGTTCACCCATGTGACCGACATCCTGCCAACCGTCCTCGAGCTGGCTGGTATCGAGGCACCGAGCAGCGTCAACGGCGTGGCGCAACAACCGATCGACGGCGTCAGTCTGGCCTACAGCTTCGACGCACCCGCTGCCCCCGAGCGTCACCACACGCAGTATTTCGAGATGATGGGCAACCAGGCGATCTATCACGACGGCTGGCTTGCCAACAGCAACCCGCCGCTGGAGCCGTGGGATGAGCGGGACCTGTCGCAAGGCCGCAAGACGAAGATGCTGCCGACGGATTATGTGTGGGAGCTGCATGATCTGCGCAGCGATTTTTCGCAGGCCCGCGATCTTGCAGCCACCGAGCCAGCAAGGCTTGCCGAAATGAAGGCGCTGTTCATGGACGAGGCGCGACGCAACCACGTGTTGCCACTCGATAACCGGATGAGCATGGATCGTTTCCTGGCCGCATCCAGCCAGCAGCAGCGCAAGGATCACTACACCTATTGGGGCGCGGGCGTGAGCGTGCCGTGGCCGAGTGCTGCGCCGATCCTGAACAGCTCGTTCACGATCACGGCCGAGCTGGAAACGGCCGGCAAGGCCGACGGTGTGATTGCCGCGCTGGGAAGCAGGTTCGGCGGCTGGAGCTTCTTCGTGCGCGATGGCATCCCGGTGGCGCTGATGGCGGCGTCCCAGCTCGACGGTGACCAGTCGCGCGTCGCGGCGAAGACGCGGCTGCCGCCGGGCAAGGCGGTGCTGCGTTACGAGTTCGTGTCCGATGGCGGCGTCAACGCGGGCGGCGAGATGCGCATCAGCGTCGATGGTCGCGAGGTGGCACGTGGACGTATTGCACGCACGATTTCCAAGCTGCCGGAGATGACCGATACCTTCGACATCGGTTTCGATGCCGACACGCCGGTCAGCAGCGAATACCAGGACGGAGGGAGCTTCAACGGCAGCCTGTCGCGGGTCGACGTGGATCTGAAGCGCTGACGGTCGTACGCTGCACCTTCCGCAGAGGGTTTCGTATCGACGGGTTCACCGCAGCCAGGAACGGGAGGGCGTGTCGTCATGCACAACGCAGGTATCGGTTCGGCAATCGTGTGGTGGATGACGGCGAGTGTCTGCGCGCTTGCATTGGCCTCGGTACCGGTGGTGCGGGCAGCCGGCGAGGACATGCCGGCGGCAGGCCATGCGAGTCCCGGGGCTGCTGTGCAACCGGCTCCGGAGCGACGCATCGCGCTGTTCGGCGAGCTGCACCTGCACACCTCCTGGTCCTTCGACGCATTTTCATTCAGTCCCGCGCGCATCGATCCAGCCGCTGCCTATCGCTTCGGCCGTGGCGAGGCGGTCGATTACCTCGGCAAGCCGGCGCGTCGCCATGCACCGCTCGACTTCATGGCGGTGACGGATCACGCCGAGTACATGGGGTTTCTGAATACGATCGAAGACCCGCACAGTGAGCTGTCCAGGTCGGCGTTCGCGGATGAGTACCGCAAGATGAAGGCGACGCTGGATGCGGCCACGCTGTCGCGTGAACTGCAGAAACGGCTGATGGATCCGGTGCAGATGCGCGAGCTGAACGCAGCGGCCGCATTTCAGTCGACCTGGCAGCGGGTGATCGAGGCAGCCAACGCCAACTACCGGCCCGGAGAATTCACGACCTTCATCGGTTACGAATGGACATCGCATCCGGACGATCGCTACAACCTGCACCGCAACGTGATCTTCGCGGGCGATTCGGCGCCGCTGCCGTTCAGCGCAGCCGATTCGAAACGTCCCGAGGATCTGTGGCGTTATCTCGAGGACAGTCGTGCGCACGGCTATCGGGTGCTGGCGATACCGCACAACGCGAACGCCAGCGAAGGTTTCATGTTCGACTGGAACGACTCCGACGGCAGGCCGATCGACGCCGCGTACGCGCAGCGCCGGGCACTGAACGAACCGCTGCTCGAGATCTACCAGAGCAAGGGGCAGTCGGAAACGGCGCCGATGCTGTCACCGAACGATGAGTTCGCAGACTTCGAGGTCATGGATCGCCTGGTGCCGCGGCTGGACCTGCCGGGCAAGCCACCCGGAAGCTACGCGCGTGATGCGCTGGGGCGCGGACTGCTGATCGAGCGGCGTACCGGGCAGAATCCGTTCCGCTTCGGCATGGTCGGAGGAACGGATTTCCACAACGGACTCACCACGTCTGCCGAGAATGCCGCGGTGATGGCCGACGGGTTCGATGTGCAGAGAGCGCCTGACCTGGAGGCGTCGCGGGCGTACCTGGCCGAACCGAGCGCGACCATACCGGATGCAAAGCTGTTCGGCTCGGGCGGGCTGACCGGCGTGTGGGCCGAGACGAACACGCGCGACGCGATTTTTGCTGCGCTGCAACGCCGGGAAACGTTCGCGACGTCGGGCACCCGCATCCGGCTGCGACTGTTCGCGGGCTGGAATTACGCGCCCGGCCTGCTCGGGCAACGCGATTGGCTCGAGCGGGCCTATGCCGATGGGGTGCCGATGGGTTCCGACCTGCCCGTGTCGCCGGTCGGGGCTGCCCCGGTCTTCCTGATGTGGGCAGCCAAGGCCCCCGATGGGGCAAATCTGGATCGTGCCCAGATCGTCAAGGTATGGCTCGACGGCGACACGGCGAAGGAGCAGGTCTTCGACGTGGCGCTGTCCGACGGGCGAGTCGTGGATCCGGCGAGCGGCCGGGCTCCGCGTCTGCCCTCGACGGTGGATCTGGAACAAGGGACATACGAGGATCGCGTTGGAGCGGCCGAACTCACGGCGTACTGGCAGGATCCCGCGTTCAACCCCCGGCAGTCGGCCGTGTACTACCTGCGGGTTCTGGAGATCGAAACGCCGCGCTGGACCACGTTGATGGCCGCACGTACCGGCTTGCCGCGGCCGCAGACCACGGCTGCGACGGTCCAGGAGCGCGCCTGGTCTTCGCCGATCTGGTACCGGGCCCAGGCGTCCAGATAGACACCCGCAAGCCGATACCCCTGCCGGGATGCAGACGAGGCCCGGGGCGAGTGCGGGTGCCGGCTATGTGCCCGATGTGTTGGCGGCGAGCACGGCGCGGATTCCTGCGCATACGAATTCGGTCAACGCCGCGATCTGTTGCTCTGCCGTCATCGGCTTGGCAGCCAACGCGTGCTGCCAGGTCTGCGCAGGACGCCCGATATCGTTCAGCGTGGAGTGAATCGCATTCATCGTGATCTCGATCGCCCATTCGATCCTCGATGCTTCGCACGCGGGTGCGCGCGCGCGCAGCAGTTCATCCAGTGCCATGTCAGCCATCTGCTCGCGGGCCATCCGAGCCCAGACCGGATTGTGTTCCTGCGACAGACGCGCCAGACAACGCAGAAAACGGTGTCCGTCGGACTGCTTGCCGACCGCCAGGCGTGCCAGCGGCAGACAGAGGATTTCGGCGAAGTCGCGTTCGTCCGGGGTGCGCCCAGACGCCATCACCGTGGCGAGCATCTGTCGGCGCTGTGCGTTGATGCCGGGCAGGGTGCGCTGCAACAGCGCCTCGATCAGTGCGTCACGGCCGCCAAAATGATAATGGAGAACGCCTTGGCTGATACCGGCTGCACGATTGATGTCGCGCAGTGATACCGCTGCGACGCCGCTCTCACCGAACAGTCTTTCGGCCGTGTCGAGGATGCGCTTGCGCGTGTGTTCCGATGGACTGGTTCGGGGTCGAGTCGGCACGTATCTGATCCCTTGTCTCTGGCGGCGGCATTTTAGGTCAATTCGATAGCCGACAGGCTCGATCCGGCTCGAGGCTCGATCCGGCTCGAGCCTGCAGGGATGCATGTACGGCGTCCTACCGGTGTGACGGCATCGTCGCGCACTGCATGCGGCGACGATCGATCGCCTTTGCGAGCGCCTCCGTAGCCCCGTGCTGGTGTTACGGCTGCGGCGAGACACGATCCAATCGATCGCGTAATCTATCGCCGCGTCGTGCCGCAGTGCGGCAATGATCGCGTGTAACCGGTGTAGCCCTGCTGGAGTGAACATGAGCGGTATCCGCAATCTGATGACCGATGACCACCGTCACTGCGACGACCTGTTCGCGAGCGCCGAACAGGCGATCGGGCGCGGGGAAGTCGATGTGGCACGTGAGGCCTTCACCCGTTTTCATGCCGCGATGGTCGCGCATTTCAACAGTGAGGAAACCACGTTGTTTCCGTCGTTCGAGGAGCATACCGGCATGAGCGGCGGTCCCACGCAGGTCATGCGCATGGAGCACCAGCGCATGCGCATCCTGATGGACGAGGCCGCGGAAGTGCTTGCTGCCGGGCGTGTGGATGATTACCTCGGTGTTGCGGAGACGCTGCTGATCATGATGCAGCAGCACAACATGAAGGAGGAGAACATCCTTTATCCGATGTGCGATCAGCATCTGGGCAACGACGGCGGCGTGCTGGAGCAGCGTCTCGCAAGTGAAATCGGGGTGTCGTGAAGCAGCAGGATCCGCCGCGCGTGATCGACGCGCGCTACATGGCGCCGCCGGAACCGCTGGAAGCGACGCTGGCGATGCTCGGCACACTGCTGCCCGGTGAGACGATGCTGCTCAGGCTGTTTCGTGAGCCGCACCCGCTGTACAGCGTGTTGCGACGGGAAGGGCACAGTTGGCACAGCGAACTGCGTCCCGATGGCACGTTCGATATCCTGATCACCTGTGCAGGTGCATCGATGGCGGAGGGGCCTGGCGCATGAAGGCGGTGCTGTCATTCGACAGTGCGCCGCCGTTCGCTGCGCCGCTGCGCTTTTTCCTTACCGCCCCGCTGTTCGGGGTATTGGCAGGCCTGCTGTTTGCATTCGACGGGGTCGATGCGCTCGCATCGCGCTGGAGTCCTGCGGCGCTCGGGTTGACGCATCTGCTCACTGCCGGCTTCATGCTGCAGGCGATGATCGGTGCGGCGATCCAGGTGTTGCCGGTGGTTGCCGGCGCTTCGCTGAGCCGGCCGGTGCCGGTCGCGCGCGTGGTGCACCCGCTGTCGTTCGTCGGTGCGCTGCTGCTCGTGGGCGGGTTGCGCTGGGGTAGCCCGTTTGCGCTCGAAGCCGGTGCGCTGCTGCTGATGCTGGCAGTCACCGTATTCGTCGTCGCCGCGTCGGTGGTGTTTCGCGTGCGCTCGACCAGTCCGACCATCCGGGGCCTGAAGCTTGCATTCATCGCGCTCGTCGTAACCGTTCTGCTGGGCGGGCTGCTCGCGTTCGCGCTGGCGCGCGGCTGGCAGCTCGAGCTCGCGGCGCTCACCGATCTGCACGCCGGCTGGGGGTTGGGGGGCTGGGCAGGAGTGCTGCTCGCGGCAGTGGCCTACGTGGTCGTGCCGATGTTCCAGCTCACACCGGGGTATCCGGCACGGCCCGCGTGGGTGTTTCCTCTGGCGATCATGGGTGCGCTCGTCGTCTGGGGGACTTCGGCAGTCTTTGGTCCGTCGTGGCTGATACCGCTGGCGCAGGCCTCCCTGGCTGCCACCGGTATCGCCTTTGCGGCACTCACGCTGAAGTTGCAGTGGCAGCGTCGGCGTGCCAAGGCCGACGCGACGTACCGCTACTGGCAGGCGGGTATGGTCGCCAGTGCACTCGCGCTGGCGATGATGGTGGGCGTCGTGCTGTTTCCCGAGTTGCCGCACCACGCTGCCTGGATATCCGTATCCGGCGTGCTGTTGATCGTCGGTGGTTTCGTATCGTTCATTTCGGGAATGCTCTGCAAGATCGTGCCGTTCCTCGCCTGGCTGCACCTGCAGCAGTTGGCGCAGACGCGGGTGCCCTCGATGAACCAGTTTTTGCGTGACGACGAGACCCTGCGCCCGTGGTTCGTCCATCTGGCCGCGGTGCTGTTGCTGGCCGGCACGGCGCTGCTGCCCGTGCTTGCGCTTCCCGCCGGAATCGCCCTTGCCGTCTCCAACGGTTGGCTTGGCTGGAATCTGCTGCAGGTGACGCGCCGCTACCGGCGCTGCGTGGCGAGCGTCGAGGACGGTCGTGCGGCTGCGACAGAGCGCAACGGTGCGGGTGATGCCGCGGCATGAAGGCGTGGCACCGCTTGCCTCCGGCGACCGACGAACTGCTCGACCTGCTCGGCGCCCTGTATGAGGGCCCGCTCGAGGCGGAACCCTGGCGGGGTTTCGCAGAGCGGTTGCGGGTTCTGTTCGAGGCACGCAACGTCGCGATCACGCTGCATCACCCGCAGGGGCTGGTACGCGACAGTTATGTGATGGCGCAGGACCCGGCCGATGCGACCGACTGGGTCGCGGTGGAGACGACGTATCGGCGCGATTTCATGCACGATGACCCGTTGCGACTGGCGTTGTTCGCGCCAGGCACGATCGTGCAACTGGACAGCGTGGAGCGCAGCGCGGAGTTTGCACGCTACGTGAACGAGCTTGGTATCGGCAGTTGCCTGCGGGTCGGCTTTGCCGAGCCCGGCGGGATGCGTGGATGGATCGACATCGTGCGTGCGCAGGCTCACACCATGCCGTTCGATGGTGCGCACGTCGATCTGCTGCGCACCTTGCTGCCGCATCTGGCGCGAACACTCGCGCTGTACGCGGTACAGAAGACGCGCGAGGCCGAATGTACGATCTATGAAGACACGATCGAGCACTTTGCGCTCGGTACATTGCTGCTCGACGGCGAACTGCGCGTGATGCGCCTGAACCGGGTGGCGCAGGCGATTCTGGCGGCAGAACCGGGTCTGGCGATCACGCGCGGGCGTCTGCGCAGCACGGATCCCGGAGTGCAGCGCAAGCTCGACCGTGCGTTGCGCGATGCGGCTGCACTCGCTGCCGATGGCAGTCCTGCGGGACCGGGCGAACTGCTGCGAATCGCTGCGAAGGCAGGGCATCCGCTCGGCGTGCTGGTGCGCCCGCTCATGCAGGCGTTGTGGTTCCGGGGCGCACATGCCCCGAGTGTGGTCGTCTACCTGACCGATCCGACGCAACGACTCGAGGCTTTGCAGCCGGATCGTCAGTCGTCGCGTGAACTGGTCGAGCGACTGTTCGGCCTCACGCCGCAGGAAGCACGGCTGACGCTGCTGCTCGCCGATGGATGTGCGCTTGCCGATGCCGCGCGCCATATCGGGGTCGCGGAAGCGGCCGCGCGCAACTACTCGAAGCGTATCTATGCCAAGACCGGGATCCGCAATCGCAGCGAACTGGTTCGCCTGGTGCATCGGAGCCTGGCGCTGCTCGGCTAGGGCCGCTGGTACCACTTGGTACTGGTTGTACGAGGTCTTTTCACGGAGACTGCCAATCCAGCCGTTTCCCCGTACCGTGGAGTGCATGCCAGATGAAAAGACGCGATTGTCTCAAGGGTTCCGCTGCGCTGGTCACCGCTTCGCTGATCGGGGGCTGTGATTCCGGTGAGCGTGATGCAGCGAGCGGCACGGCGCCTTCCGGGGGGGGCGGAGTCGACGCCTACGAAGCCGGAGCGGTACCGATCGCTGACAGTGGCTGGACCGCACCAACGGGTGTGCTGCCGGGATACCCGGTGCTGGGCGCCGATCTCGATGCTGCCGTACTCGTGGTTGGTGCAGGGCTGGCGGGGAGTTCGCTGGCGCTGCATCTCGCCGAGGCCGGAGTCGATGTCGTGGTGCTGGAGGCGCGCCAGCCAGGTTGGGGAGCGTCTGGTCGCAACGCGGGCCATGTGCTGCCGACGCTGAAGGATCGTTCCGTGTTCGAGCGGTTTGCGGACAAGGGCAAGGCGTTTCTCGAATTGTTCCGTGAGCACCACACGATCACCTTCGATCTTGCGCGCAGGCATGGCATCGACTGTGACGCAACCCAATCAGGCTATCTGCATGCAGCCACCCGCAACGGCGTGTTCGACTCGCTGAAGACGGCGTCGGCGTACTGGCGTGACGAGCAGGGTCAGCGCATCGAATACCTCTCGGGCTCCGAGATGGAAGCAATGACCGGCTCGCGCTACTACACGCTGGGTGTGCTGTATCGTGACGGCGGGCGCGTGAATCCTTACCTGTTCACGAACGGGATGATCCGGGCCGCAGTGGCACACGGTGCGCGGGTATTCGGTGACAGCGAGGCGGTTTCGTTGTCGCGTGTCGGCCAGCGCTGGCGCGTCGCGACGGCACAGGGTTCGGTGAGCGCGGACCGCGTGGTGTTCTGCACCAATGCCTATTCGACTGCAATCGTTCCGCAGTTCAGGGACAGCTTCTATCCGCTGACGGCGTATGCGATCTCCACCGAACCACTGCCGCCCGAGGCTCGTGCGCTCGTGATGCCGGGCGGTGCGACGCTGGCGCAGGAACCGGTCGACCTGAATCCGTTCCTGGTGGACGGGCACGGGCGCATCATCGTCTCGAGCATCCCGAGTGCTTCGCATCCCGACGACGCACAGGGCAGTTTCGCGCGCCATCTCCGGTGGATCCACCGCACCTGGCCCGAGACGCGCGGGATGGATATCCGCATGCAGGATTACTGGACCGGACGCGTGGCACTGCGCGACGAGGAGTTTCCCGGTGTGTACGACCTGGGAGACGGTCTGTACGGGCTGATGCACTTCAATGCGTGGGGTAACCTGATGTGCCCTCTGTTCGGCATGACGCTTGGAAAGGCACTGGCCAGTGATCGTCTGGATCTGCTGCCGTTCCCGATGCAGAAACCGGTAGCGGTCGAGGATCCAGGCAAGCAGGACTTCCTGATTCGTCGCGTGATGATTCCTGCGGCACGTATCGGTCAGCGGCTGGGGATCATCTGAGGAGCAGGGGCAACGCCTCGAGCGAGGTCTGTACCCCGGGACGCAGGGTGCTGCGTCCCGGGGTGCAGCTGCGAACGGCAGGGTTCAATACATCCAGGCTCCGCCGCTGACGCTGAGCAATTGCCCGGTGACGTAGCTCGCGCGCTCGGATGCGAGGAACATCGCGAGATAGGCGATGTCTTCCGGGCGCCCCAACCGTGGGATCGGCAGCCCGCTCATGTTGAAGAGCGTACCGTCCTGCAGCGCGCGTTCCATGTCGTCCGGCTTGCCCATGGTCTCGAAGCCGAAACGGTTCCAGAAGCTTCCTTCGCCGACATTGCCTGCCTCGTACGGTACGATCCAGCCGGGGCAGATGGTGTTGACGCGTACGCCCTTCTTGGCCCACTCCCACGCCAGTGCCTTGCCAAAACTGTTCACGAAACCCTTGGTGCCGCCGTAGTGGATCACGTTGGCTGCCGCTTCACCGAGCAGCGAGGAGTTCGACGAAATATTGATGATCGAGCCGGTGTTGCGTCCAAGCATGTCGGCGGCGACCGCCTGACAGCAGTTGACGACGCCGTCGACGTTGAGCGCCAGTTCCCAGCGTCGCCTGGATTCGTCGAGTTCCTCGAATGCACACGGCTCTGCCACGCCGCCCGCGTTGTTGACCAGCACGTCGACCGGGCCGAATGTCTCGCGTGCACGCGCGACCATCGCGTCGACGCTCGCACGGTCGGTCACGTCGGTGCGTGCTGCCAGTATCTTGCCGGCAAATCCGGCGGCACGTGCCTCTTCGGCCATGTGCTGGCCGGTCGTTTCATCGCGCGAGGCGCTCACCACGTTGCAGCCTTCGCGTGCGAACTCGAGCACCAGCCCGCGACCGATGCCGCCACTGCCTCCAGTCACGATTACCGTCTTGCCTGCCAGTCCGAGATCCATTGCAGTGCTCCGTCTGTGTTGTGAGAGTGTCGGGCATTCTCGGCTGCTGAAACGGTGTGTGCAAGCGTTGATCGTACGGTGCGACGCGCGATCGCGGGAGCGCGTACCATGTCGGCATTTGCATGGACTGGATGACGCGGAGATGCGCGAGATTGAACGCAAGTTTCTGGTGAACACGACCATATTCCTCGCCGGCCTGCAGGGCGAGCGTCTGACCCAGGGCTATCTGGCGAGTACCAAGCGCGCGACCGTGCGCGTACGCACCGGCGATGGGCGTGCATGGCTGACGATCAAGGGACGCCGCGAGGGCATCAGCCGGCATGAGCTGGAGTACGAGATCCCGCTCGCGCATGCCCGGTTCTGTCTGGCGGAGCTGTGCGGCAGTGCGCTGGTCGACAAGACGCGTTACCGGGTGTCGCATGCGGGGAAGCTGTGGGAGGTCGACGTTTTCCACGGTGACAACGAGGGGCTGGTCGTTGCAGAAATCGAGCTTGCACGCGAGGATGAACCGTTCGAGTGTCCGCCGTGGTTGGGTGCCGAAGTATCGGCCGATCCGCGTTATTACAACGCCAGTCTGGCGGCCCGCCCGTACCGCAGTTGGGATGGGGCTTGATCGCTCTGGTCGTCGCGTGTCGGCATGAATGCCGACCTGCGGATTTGAACGCCAGCCTGCGTGGGTCGGGTTTCAACCCGACGTTTCCGTCGGCATGAATGCCGACCTACGGACCCGACCACCGGCCGGCGTGGGTCGGGTTTCAACCCGACGTTTCCGTCGGCATGAATGCCGACCTACGGATTCGAACGCCAGCCTGCGTGGGTCGGGTTTCAACCCGACGTTCCCGTCGGCATGAATGCCGACCTACGGATTCGAACGCCAGCCGGTGTGGGTCGGGTTTCAACCCGGCATTCCCGTCGGCATGAATGCTGACCTACGGATTCGAACGCCAGCCTGCGTGGGTCGGGTTTCAACCCGACGTTTCCGTCGGCATGAATGCCGACCTACGGATTTGAACGCCAGCCGGTGTGGGTCGGGTTTCAACCCGGCATTCCCGTCGGCATGAATGCTGACCTACGGATTCGAACGCCAGCCTGCGTGGGTCGGGTTTCAACCCGACGTTTCCGTCGGCATGAATGCCGACCTACGGATTTGAACGCCAGCCGGCGTGGGTCGGGTTTCAACCCGACGTTTCCGTCGGCATGAATGCCGACCTACGGATTCGAACGCCAGCCGGCGTGGGTCGGGTTTCAACCCGACGTTTCCGTCGGCATGAATGCCGACCTACGGATTTGAACGCCAGCCGGCGTAGGTCGGGTTTCAACCCGACGTTTCCGTCGGCATGCATGCCGACCTACGGATCCGAACACCGGCCTGCGTAGGTCGGGTTTCAACCCGACGTTCCCGTCGGCATGAATGCCGACCTACGGATTTGAACGCCAGCCTGCGTGGGTCGGGTTTCAACCCGACATTCCAGTCGGCATGAATGCCGACCTGCGGATTCGAACGCCAGCCGGCGTGGGTCGGGTTTCAACCCGACGTTTCCGTCGGCATGAATGCCGACCTACGGATTCGAACGCCAGCCGGCGTGGGTCGGGTTTCAACCCGACGTTTCCGTCGGCATGAATGCCGACCTACGGACCCGACTACCGGCCGGCGTGGGTCGGGTTTCAACCCGACGTTCCCGTCGGCATGAATGCCGACCTACGTAGGTCGGGTTTCAACCCGACGGGTGCGTCTGGCTGGCTTCGAGTTCTTCGCTGGCTTCCAGCCAGGCTTGCTCGCAGACGCCGAGTTGCTGTTTCAGCACGCCCTGCTGGCGCAGCAGTTCCTGCACCTGTGAGGAGAGGCTCGCTTCGTACAACTCCGGATCCTGCAACCGCGTATCGATGCTGCCGAGTTCCGCATGCAACGCGTTCATCTCGCGCTCGAGGTCGGCAACACGCTGGCGCAGCGGGCGCAGCCGTTCGCGCCTTTCGGCCGCAAGGCGCCGTTCGTCACGCCGGTCGATGCGTGCACCCGTGTCGCCGGTGGGTGCTTCCTGGTCAGCCGTGTCGCCTGCACGCGAGCGGCCCTCGAGCAGCTTGCGGTAGTCTTCGAGATCACCCTCGAAAGGTGTCACGCGGCTGTCTGCGACCAGCAGGAACTCATCGACCGTGTTGCGCAGCAGGTGGCGGTCGTGCGAGACGAGCAGCACGGCGCCGGGGTATTCCTGCAGCGCGAGCGTCAGGGCGTGACGCATTTCCAGGTCGAGGTGGTTGGTCGGTTCGTCGAGCAGCAACAGGTTCGGTCGTTGCCAGGCGACCAGCGCGAGCGCAACGCGTGCCTGCTCCCCGCCCGAGAAGGTGCCGACCACTGCCAGCGCCTGGTCGCCGTGAAAGCCGTAGCCACCGAGGAAATCGCGGATCGATTGTTCGCTTGCCTGCGGACTCAGGCGTTGTACGTGCAGGAACGGCGAGGCGAGCGGATCGAGTGCCTCGAGCTGGTGCTGTGCGAAGTAGCCGATACGCAGATGTTCGCCCGTGTGGCGTTGCCCCGCGCGCGGTGTGAGTTCGCCGGCGATCGACCTGATCAGCGTCGACTTGCCGGCGCCGTTGGCTCCGAGCAGGCCGATGCGCTGCCCCGGCATGATTCCGAGCTCCACGTGCGTGAGTACCGAGCGTGATCCGTAACCGAGCGTGGCGTGCTCGAAGTTCAGCAGTGGCGTGGACACGCGGTCGTGGCACGGCAGGCGCAAGGTGAGTGCGGAATCGACGTGGGCTGCTGCAATGCGCGTCATGCGCTCGAGTTCCTTCAGGCGGCTCTGCGCCTGGCGCGCCTTGGTTGCCTTGGCGCGAAAGCGTGCGACGAAGGACTCGATCTCGCGGATGCGCTGCTGCTGCTTCTCGTACGCCTGCTGCTGTCCGGCGAGGCGTTCTGCGCGCTGGCGTTCGTACGCAGAGTAGTTGCCGCGATACAGCGCCAGCGTGCCGTTCTCGAATGCGACGATACGGTTGCAGACGCTGTCGAGGAAGTCGCGGTCGTGCGAGATCAGGATCAGCGTGCCGGGGTAACGCGTGAGCCAGGTTTCGAGCCAGATCAGTGCATCGAGGTCGAGGTGGTTGGTCGGCTCGTCGAGGAGCATCAGCTCGCTTGGACATATCAGCGTGCGTGCCAGCGCGAGCCGCAGCCGCCAGCCGCCGGAAAATTCGCGCACTTCGCGTTCGTGGTCTCCCGGTGCAAAGCCAAGACCATCCAGCAGTTCGTGCGCACGGGCGGCGGCACGGTAGCCGTCGATCGCGGCAAAACGCGCGTGCAACTCACCGAGTTCGGCATCACCGGCCGTTGCGATCGCCGTCTCGAGCGCACGCAGTTCGGCGTCGCCGTCGAGTACGAAGTCGATCGCTCTGCGCGCACTGGCCGCAACCTCCTGCTCCATTGCGGCGATGCGCCAGTCGGCGGGCACTTCGCAGTGGCCGGCATCGGGCTGGATCTGGCTGCGCAGCAGCGCGAACAGGGTGGACTTGCCGCAGCCGTTGCGGCCGACGACGCCGACGCGCTCGCCCGCATGAATGCGCAGGCTGGCGTCGGCGAGCAGGCTGCGTGCGCCGCGCGCAAGCGCGACGCCGCTCAGGTGGATCATCGTGGCCGAGAAGTGATCGGAGCTGACTTCGTGCTCAACGCGCCACGATCACCGACGAGCCGTGCCCGAACAGGCCCTGGTTGGCCGTGATGCCGACGCGCGCGCCTTCGACCTGGCGTTCACCGGCCGCACCACGCAGTTGCCAGGTGAGTTCGCAGACCTGCGCGAGTGCCTGTGCCGGCACCGCTTCGCCGAAGCACGCGAGCCCGCCCGAGGGGTTCACCGGGATGCGCCCGCCGATACGCGTCGCACCCGTGCGTACCAGACTTGCTGCCTCACCGCGCCCGCAGAGTTGCAGGTCTTCCATCCAGTCGAGCTCGAGCGCAGACGACAGGTCGTAGACTTCGGCGACGTTGACGTCCTGCGGCGCTATCCCTGCTTCTTCGTACGCCTTCGTGGGTATCGACGCGCGGAAGCGATGGGTTTCGACCGCTGCAGCCGCTGCGGAGTCGGTGGCGATGTCGGGCATCTCGAGCACTTCGTTGGCGAAGGTCGGGGTGACGGTCGAGATCGCGGCCACGCGCACCGCGTCGCCGCGACCGATGCGTCGCGCGTAGTCGAGGCTCGAGACCACCAGCGCCGCGCCGCCATCGGATGTCGCGCAGATCTGCAGCAGTCGCAATGGATGCGCGACCATCGGTGACGCGTGCACGTCGTCCATCGTGAACTTCTTGCGGTAGCGCGCGTTCGGGTTCGTGAAACCGTGCTCGCTGTTCTTGATCTTGACCAGGCCGAAATCGTCCTCGGTATCGCCGTAAAGATCCATGCGGCGACGCGCGTAGAGCGCGAAGTAGCTGGGATTCGTGATGCCGATCAGAAAGCGGACCCAGTCGGGGTCATCCGGACGATAGCCCTTGGCCGGAGCCAGAAAACCCTTCGGCGTCGTGTCCGCGCCGACGACCAGTGCGACTTCGCATTCGCCGGCGAGGATCTTCGAACGCGCTGCGGCCAGTGCCTGCGATCCGGAGGCGCAGGCTGCATACGAGGTGTTCACCTCCGCACCCTGCCAGCCGAGTGCCTGTGCGAAGGTCGCGCCGGCAACGTAGCCCGGGTAGCCGCAGCGCATCGTCGCGGCGCCGGAAACGAAGCGGATATCCTGCCAGCGCACACCGGCGTCGGCTATCGCTGCCCGTGCCGCGTGCAGTCCGTACTCGACGAAGTTGCGCCCCCATTTGCCCCACGGGTGCATGCCGACGCCGAGGATCGCGATTTCCTTGCTCATGTGCCTGTGTCTCCTCTCAGCCGACGGGCTTCCACTTCCAGATGAGTCTGTCGCTGTCCGCGTCGCTGTAGAGCGTGTCGAGCACCAATTCCATCTCTTGTCCGACGCGCAGATCGCTCACTGCGACACCTTTCACGACTTGACCCAGGACGACCATGCGTTCGGCCTCGAGTTCGACCGCTGCGATCGTGAACGGCTCGAACGGATCGGGTGACACGTAGGGCTCGGGCGGCTTGTATTCGGCATTGGTGCACGACCAGACGCGCCCGCGCCGCGACAACGGCACCTCGTCGAATTCGCTGCTGTCGCAGGCCGGATTGCGGCAGTACGTGGTCTGCTTCGGGAAGTAACAGGTGCCGCAATGGCGGCAGCGCGAGCCGAGGAGACGCGGTTCATGCTCGTCGAGCGTGAACCAGCCTTCCAGGGCAGCGACTCGGGGTCTTGCACTCATGCGTCTGCTCCGCACGCCGTTCGCGGCATCGCGCCGCTGCGGCTGCTGGTAGGTGATCGGGGCGCAGCGAAAAGCCGCGTCGGAATGAGCGCGAAGGATACATCCCGGCGTCGTACCCCAGCAACCGTACGCGGGTGTACTGATCCGTTTTGTCAGCGTGCACTGACCCCATTTGCGGCTTGTGCATCGCCATTCCCCGGCGCAGGATCAGCCACTTCGCGCAGGGCGGGAAACAGGGGAGAGTGCGCTATGCGGATGGAGTTCACGCCGGAGCAGGAAGGGCTGCGTCGGGAGTTGCGTGCGTATTTCCGGGAGCTGATCACACCTGAACTTGCCGAGGAGCTCGAGGTGAATCCCGGCGAAGGCGGTGGCCCGCTGTGGAAGGCCGCGATGCGCCGGATGGGGCGCGACGGCTGGATCGGCACCGGTTGGCCGAAGGAGCTGGGTGGACGCGGCATGACGCCGCTCGAACAGTTCATCTTCGTCGAGGAGGTGATGCGTGCAGGCTTTCCGTTCCCATTCCTGACTTCGGAGTCGATCGGCCCGACGCTGGCCGAACACGGCAACGACCATCACCGTGCCGAGATCGTGCCGAAGATACTGTCCGGTGATCTGTGCATCGCGATCGGTTATTCCGAGCCGGGCTGCGGTACCGATCTCGCAGCACTGAAGACCACAGCGGTGCCGGATGGCGACGGCTGGCTCATCAACGGGCAGAAGATGTGGACCAGTCTTGCGAATATCAGTGAATACGTGTGGCTCGCGGTGCGCACGGATCCCGACGCATCGAAGCGCCACAAGGGCATTTCGATGTTCCTGATTTCCACCAGCTCCCCCGGCTGGAGCTGCACGCCGGTGCATACGCTCGGGGGTGTGCGCACCAACGCGACCTATTACGACAACGTACGCGTGACGCGCCGCGAGCTGGTCGGTGAGCTGAACGGCGGCTGGAAGCTGATCACCGGGCAGTTGAACCGCGAACGGCTGAGCCTGATGAACTACGGGCCGACCGCTGTGCTGCTGAACACCATTACGCGATGGGCGATCGATACGCAGCTCGCCGATGGCTCGCGTGTGGCGGATCTGCCCTGGGTGCAGGCGAACCTGGCGCGCGCGCGCGCGGGCATCGAAGCGCTGAAGCTGATGTGTTACCGGCAGGCGTGGGCGATGACGCAGGGCACGCTGCAGATGGCCGATGCGTCTGCGGTCAAGGTCTACGGTTCGGAGTTTTTCGTCGAGCTCTACCGCCTGCTCGGCGAGGTGGTCGGGCAGGCCTCGCTGGTCAGCCGCCACTCGGAGGTCGGCGCAGTTGCGCGTGCGCGCATCGAGCTGCTCTACCGTACCGCATCGATCCTGACCTTTGGCGGCGGCGCGAACGAAGTGCAACGCGACATCATTTCTGCCGCCGGCCTGTGGATGCCGCGTGCGGCACGTTGAACGGCAGCAAGACTTGCAGCGAGGGCTACAGCATGGATTTCGGATTTTCGGAAGAGCAGCGCGACATCCAGAGTCTCGCGCGTCGGATACTCGGTGAGCAGGTCTCGGCAGCCACGCTCGCTTCCTCCGACAACTACGCCGCAGAACGCTTCGACCAGGGCCTGTGGACGAAACTGGCCGAGGCCGGCTTGCTCGGAGTCGCAGTGCCTGAAGAGTATGGTGGCATGGGCTTCGGCTTTTTCGAGGTGGCGCTGCTGATGGAAGAAGCCGGACGCAGCATTGCCCCGCTGCCGCTTGCGGTTCACCTGGGTGGCGTGCTGGCGCCTCTGCTGCGTTTCGGCACGCACGCGCAGAAGGAGCGCCTGCTGCCGCGCGCCGCGCGTGGCGAGATCGTGCTTACCGCTGCGCTGGAGGAGGAATCCACACGCGATTTCGCTGCGCCGGCTGTGCACGCTCGCCGTGACGGTTCGGGCTACCGGGTCAGCGGCGAGAAATTCGCCGTGCCGTTTGCGCACCGTGCCGATCGCGTGCTGCTGGCAGCGGCAGGCGACGACGGCGTGGTGGTGTTGCTGGTGGATCCGTGCGCTCCCGGCGTCACGCTGGTGCCGATGAAGACGAGCAGCTACGAGCCGCAGTCGTTGCTGGTGATGGACGATGTCGCGGTCACTGCCGACGATGTGCTCGCGGGTCCGCGCGATGGTGCCGACGTATTGCGTCACGCGGTGGAACACATGACGGTCGCACTGTGCGCACATCAGCTCGGTGTCACCGACACGCTGCTGCGCCAGACGGCGGCGTATACCTCGGAGCGCAAGCAGTTCGGCGTGCCGATCGCGACCTTCCAGGCCGTAGGCAACCGCGCGGCGGATCGCTTCATCGACGTCGAGTGCCTGCGTCTGACGACCTGGCAGGCAGCGGCGCTGCTCGCCAGTGGCTCACCGGCTGCGGTCGAAGTCGATATCGCGAAGATCTGGGCCGGCGACGTGGGGCACCGCACGAGTTACACCGCGCAGCACCTGCATGGCGGTGCCGGCGTCGATCGTGCCAACGCTCCCTGGCGTTACTGCCTGTGGGCACGGCACAACGAATTGACGCTCGGTTCGACCGCGGCGCGACTCGCGAGTCTGGGTGAGCGCTGTGCGCGCGGCGAGACGATGGTGGATTGAAGGTGGCAGGTGGCGTACTTGCGTCATCGTCACCGGAGGGCAACAATCCGCAGCGCATGTGATCGAGCGCCACTTCGGTCCGTCACCGGGACGTGGCACATGAAGTTCGATGCACTGTCCTTGGCGAGAACATGAGCGGGAGGCGCAATGACAACGACGACGAACAGCCCGGCCACACCACGAGCCCCGATCGAAGGTTTTCCACCAGTCAGCCAGGTCGCTTTCGTGGTGCGCGATCTGGAGCGGGCGATGAGCCTGTATGAGCCGTTTTTCGGTCCGTTCCACACGATGGACGGATCGGTGTCACAGGCGTTGTTCCGTGGCCGGCTGTGTGACGTGAAGCTGGACATGGCGTTCGGTCGCAGTGGTGATATCGAAATCGAGCTGATCCAGTGGTGTGGTGGCGAGAGTCCGCATGGTGAGTTCATCCAGGCGGGCAGGGAGGGAATCCACCACCTGCAGTTCCGTGTCGAGGACACCGATGCGTGGATCGAGCGCGTGCGTCCACTTGGTTACACACCGTTCTGGTACAAGCGCTGGTCGGCGGACATCGTGTTCGCGTATCTGGAGCGGGCCGGTGATCCGCTGGTGATCGAATTCCTGCAGATGCCGCACGAGCCCTGAATGGCCGGATACGCCGGAACGCGCCCCGACGAAGACATCGTGCCGGAGTTGCCTGCCAGCGTACCGCGATCCGGTAATGCACTCACGCGGCGGGTGGGCCGTACGCTGTTACGCTGGTTCGGTTGGCGTGTGACCGGGAATCTGCCCGACGAGCGCAGGCTGCTCGTGATCGCTGCGCCGCACACCTCGAACTGGGACTGGGTGATCGCAATGTTCGCGATGCTCGCGCTCGGTGTTCGCATCAACTACCTGATCAAGGACACGCTGTTCGTCTGGCCCCTGTCGGTGCTTCTGCGCGCATCGGGTGGCATTCCCACCGATCGCGGCGCCCCGGCAGGATTGGTCGAGGAGGTCGCGACGCGCGTCTGCGAGGCCGAGCAGATCGTGATGGTGATCACGCCGGAAGGTACGCGCTCGCGTGTGGAGACATGGAAGACGGGCTTTCTGCGGGTGGCGGAACTCGCCCGCCTGCCGGTGGTGCAGGTGGCATGGCACTACCCGGACCGGCTGCTGCACATCGGGCCGGTGGCAGAACTGAGCGGTGACCACGAGCGCGACCTTGCACGGATACGTGCCTGGTACCGCCAGTTCACCGGCCGCATCCCGGCGAATCAGTCGCCGTGACCACCACCATCGACGGGTCCGGGTGACCGGGTATGGATCCGGTGATCCTGCTCTGGGTCGTGGCGGTGGCCCTGGTCGTCGGGGGCCTGGCCGGACTGGTATTGCCCGTGCTGCCCGGTGCGGCGCTGCTGCTCGCCGGACTGGTGATGGCGGCATGGATCGAGGATTTCAGGTACGCTGGCGTGGGTACATTGGCAGTGCTGGTGTTGCTTGCGGGGATGGTCGTCGCGGTCGATTTTGCAGCGGGTGCGTTCGGTGCGAAGCGTTTCGGTGCCTCGCCGCAGGCTGCCGCCGGAGCGGTGCTGGGTGCGCTGGTGGGTGTGTTCTTCGGCATTCCCGGAGTGGTGCTTGGCCCGCTGGCCGGTGCGGTGGCCGGCGAACTCAGCGCGCGCCGCACCTGGTCCGAAGCCGGACGCGCGGGTGTGGGCGTGACGATCGGACTGGTGCTGGGGGCAGCCGTAAAGGTTGCGCTGGCGATCGCGATGCTCGGCATCTATCTTTTCATGCGTCTGGCGGGCTGAGCCGATGCGTTGTGTTGCAGCCGTCTTGTCGTTGTTGGCGCTGTTGCTGGCGGGTTGCAGCGGGCTGGGTGAGCGCGAGCAGTCGCCTGCGGCGCAGGATTACCGTCATGCACCGTTACCCGGGCGGGTCTCGCTGGCCGACAGCGAGGCGACGCGCGCCGCACTGCTGGCGCAGTATCTCGACTGGGCCGGGGTGCCGTATCGCCTTGGCGGCAACACGCGTGAAGGCACCGATTGTTCAGGCTTCATCCAGCTCACCTATCTGCAGCGCTTCGGCATCGCGTTGCCGCGCGATACGAGTGCACAACGTCATGCCGGAAGGCTCGTCGGTGATGCGCGGCTGCGTCCCGGCGACCTCGTATTCTTCGACACGACCGCGCGCGAACGCCATGTCGGCATCTACCTCGGCAAGCGCCAGTTCCTGCACGTTTCCACCCGCGCGGGAGTGATGCTGTCACGACTCGACGATGGTTACTGGGGAGCACGGTTCACGCACGCAGTGCGCGTCCCGCCCTGAGCGGTGGCCAGCGCTCAGGCGGGCCTCGGGCGCTTCGATCCGAGCATCAGCGTCGGGATCAGCGTCAGCAGGAATGCCACCACGACGATACCGAATGCGTCGCGAAAACCGGCAGCCAGCGCCTCCTGTTGCACCAGCCCCTGCAGCAGGGCGCGGGCGGCATTCCATGCCTCGGTGCCGCTGTAGCCGATCGCCAGCGCGAGCTGGCGCAGCAGGCCCAGTGTCTGCAGGGTGTCGCCGCTGCCCCAGGTCTGGGTGGAGAGCAGGTAGTCGGCGTGTTGCGCGGTACTGCGATCGAGCGCCACCGACATCAGGTTCACACCGAAGGCTCCGCCGAGTTGGCGGATGAAGTTGAACGACGCCGAAGCCTGCGTCAGACGGCTGACTTCGATGTGCGTCATCGCGCCCATCTGGATCGCCGGCATCACCAGTGAAACACCAATGCGGTTGAGCACGTTCCACCAGACGAAGGTCCAGAACGCGGTGTTGGCGTCGGCGCCGGCCATCAGCCAGAAGGATACCGCGCTGCACAGGATGCCGCTGCCGATCAGTACGCGATGGTCCATGGTGTCCGCGAGGCGGCCTGCGAACGGGAACAGCAGCAGCATGGCGATGCCGGGGGGAATCATCAGCGCTCCCGCGGAGGTCGCCGACAGATGCTGCACCATCTGCAGAAACAGTGGCACCAGGTACGACGAGGCAAACAGTCCGCCGCCGAACACGAAGCCGTTCAGCGCCATGATCGCGAACTGGCGGTTCGCGAACAGTCCCAGGTCGAGCAAGGGATACTCCACACGCAACTGCCACCAGACGAAGCACGCCGAGAAGACGGCGGCAACGACCAGGCAGCTGATGATGTAGTCGGAATCCCATCCTTCCCGCTGTCCGTTGCTGAGCCCCACCAGGAGTGCGACCAGGGCAACATTCAGCAGCAGGAAGCCGTTCCAGTCGAACGGAATTCGTGCTCCGCCTGTACGACCCGGCAGGAACGCAAACGTACAGATGATGGCGAGCAGCGAGAAGGGAACGCCGAGGAAGAACACGTAGCGCCAGTTCAGTGCATCGATCAGCAGACCTCCGATCGCCGGACCAATGGTTGGTGCGAGGATCACGCCAACGGCGCTGGTGCCCATCGCAAGTCCCTGCCTGCCGGGCGGGAACACCTGGAAGATGATCGTCATCGAGAGCGGGGTCAGCAGGCCGGCGGTAACGCCCTGCATGGCGCGCGCGAAGATCATCACATCGGTGCTGCCGGCCGTGCCTCCCAGCACGGAGCCGGCGAGAAACAGCAGCATGGCGAGCAGCGTCGTGTCGCGCATGCCGATCGTGCGTACCAGCCAGCTGCTGGTGAGCATGGCGACCGTCGATGCGGTCAGGTTGGCCGTGGAGAGCCACTGGGCATCGGTTTGCGAGATGCCGAAGGCGCCCATGATGTTCGGAATCGCGACGTTGATGATCGTGCCGGCGAGCATCGCTGCGATGTTGCCGGCGACGATGGTTCCCACCGCGAACCAGCGGTAATGGATTCCCCAGGTGCGGAAAAGCTCGCTGAACGCCGGGTTCGGCGGCAGCGTCGCAAGGTAGCTTTCGAGGGTTTCAGCGGATTTCAATCGCCACCTCGACCATCATGCCCGGGCGCAGCAACTCGCCGGACTGCTCGATGGATACCCGTATCGGCAGGCGCTGTGTGACCTTTGTGAAGTTGCCGCTCGGATTGGTGTTCGGCAGCAGCGAGAACTGGCTGGTGGCCGCGTTGCCAATGCGTATCACCTGGCCGTTGAACTTGCGGTTGGGGTAGGCGTCGACGCTGATTGCGACCGGTGCACCAAGCACGACATGGCGGATGTCCGTTTCCTTGATGTTTGCATCGATCCAGATGTTCGCCGGGTCGTGCATCAGCAGCAGCCGTTGACCGGGAACGACGAATTCGCCCTGGTGCACGAAGGTCTCGTCGACGATGCCGCCGACCGAGCTGGTGACGCGCAGATCCGTGATGATCACCTTCTGTCTGTCGATCGACATCGTGATGCGCTCGAGTTCATGCCGGCTGCCGTCGAGCTCGTTGCGCAACACTTTCAGTTGGCCCAGCGATGCCTCGGTCGCAGTCACGTTGGCGCGCGCGCTCGCCACTTCCGCCAGTGCACGCTGGTGCTGCTGCTCGGACTGGTGGAAGGCGTTGCGTGCGTTCTCCCACTGCTGCTGCGAGATGATCTGGCGCGCACGCAGCGACTGGGCTCGTTCCCATTCGTTGCGCTTGAAGTCGAGATCCGATGCGACGGACTTCAGCGAGGCTTCGGCAGCGGAGAGTTGCGAGCGCGCTGCACTGAGTCGCCCTCCCGACTCGATATCGACCATATCGATCTGTGCTTCGAGTCGCCTGGAGGTCGACAGCATCGTCTGATGCTGGGCTTCCAGTTCGCCGAGTGCGAACTGCGCCGCGCGATCGTCGGTCCGGGCGATCAGCATGCCCGGTTCGAGCCGATCACCCTGCGACACCGCCAGGTTCGTGATCTGTCCGGCGAGCTTGGCGCTGACCTCGATCATGTCGGTTGCGACGCGGGCATCCTCGCTGTAGATGTGCGTGTAGCGCTGGTGGACCCACCAGGCGCCCCCGACGAGACAGACCACGATCGCGGCGATGGCAAGGCGGCGTCGGCGTACGGCACGGTTGCTCGCGATCATCCCGGTCGCGGCTGCCTGCGGCTCAGGTGTCGGTGTGGTCATCGTTCGGCTCCGGCGCGTCGTGGTTCGTGGGTTTGCGGGGTCTGTTCGAGCAGGCGCTGGCGGATCCAGGCCAGTGTTGCGGCGAGATGTTGCTGGCGCAGTGCGCCAAGTGGGCGCATCAGCCCTGCGTGCAGCAGTTCGAAGCGCTTGTGCATGCCGGCGAGCAGGTGCCGGGCACGCGGGCTGAGGAACAGACGGTTGGCGCGACGGTCACGGGGGTCGGTCCGTCGCTCGAGCCAGCCATCGGACTGCAGCGAATCGATCAGGCGGCCCAGCGCTGCCGGGCGGATCTCGGTGGCTTCGGCGATTGCCGATTGTCGCAGGCCTTCATGACGGTACACGGTATTGATCACCAGCCACTGGTTGCGTGTGAATCCCAGCTCGGCCAGGCGCACGTCGAAACGCCGGGTCAGCAGTCGTGCACATTCGAACAGCAGACGGATATAAGTCTCCCCGGTCGCATCGGCTGGCTGTGCCTGTGCAGTATCGGACTGCGATGTGCTCGCTTGAAGAGGCGTGATGGTGCTCTGCGGGCGATCCGCAGGATTGGGACCACGCATGCCGTCGCGAATCAGGCGCAGATTCGCGAGCATCAGGGCGATCTCGTCGCTGTCGAAGCCACGCAGATAATGGTTTTCAACGCTGCGAAAGCGCTCGTTCATCCGGTCCAGGGTCGGACCGGCTTCCTCGAGCAGGTGGACGCGGCGGATGCGGCGATCCCCGGAATCGGCTGCACGCCGGATCCAGCCAGCGTGTTCCAGCCAGGCCAGTGCCGAACCGAGCGGTGCGCGTTCGATATCGAGTCGTTCGGCCAGTTCGGACTGTGAGATGCCGGGGTTGTCACGCAGCGTCGCGAGCACCCGCCATTTGGCCTGGGTCAGACCAATGTCGCGAATCGCCAGATCGAAGCGACGCCGGATCAGTCGGGCTGTGTCGTGGATCAGGAATCCGCAACTGTGGTCCAGTTCAGGGTGGGCCATATGGTTGGCAGGTGATTAGTAACTTATGTATACGATATACATAGGTGACTATATAGTCGAGTTACATTTTGGAATCCTTGTGCAACAGGCTGGATGGCATGAGGGCCTCGGTTGCCCGGAACCCGTGTTGCCGGAAATCCGCTCAGAGGCCAGGCAGATCCAGTACCCCAGCCGGTCGGCAGGCGTTGATCAGCGTGCCGAGTTCGCGGAATTCGTCTGCGCGGGCGCTGCCCTCGCGCCATGCCAGGCCGATATCACGGTAGGCTCGGGCGTCCAGGGCGTGGGTGACGATGCCGGTGCCATCGAGCAACGACGAACCCTCTGCCATGGCTGGCAGATAGGTCACTCCCAGATCTGCAGCGACCATCTGTACCAGCGTGAACAGGCTGCTGGCAGCGAACCGGTTCAGGCGATCGGGTTGCCGTAGCCGGCATGCCGACAGCGCGTGATCGCGCAGGCAGTGCCCGTCCTCCAGCAGCAGCACGCTTTCCGCCGGAAGCCGGTCGGCGCGGACGCGCCCGGATTCGAGCAGGGATGAACCGCTACGGCAGGCAAGCCGGAACGGGTCACGGAACAGAGGCAGGATTTCCGCGTGCGGGAGGTCCCAGGGAAGAGCGAGCAGCAGTACATCGAGGCGACCCTCGGCCAGTGCAGCGAGCAGGTTTTCCGTCATGTCCTCGCGCAGGTACAGTTTCATCTGCGGGAATGCCCCGGCTATTTGCGGCATCAGCCGGGGCAGCAGGAATGGTGCGATCGTCGGGATGACCCCAAGCTGGATGCGACGGGCGAGCGGGGTCCGCTCCCTGCGTGCGAACTCGACGAGCTCCTCTGCGTCGTTCAGGCAGTGGCGCGCGATCGTCGCGATTTCCTGTCCGGTCGCCGTGATGGTCACACGCTTCGAAGTGCGGTCGACCAGGCAAAGTTCGAGCTGGGTCTCGAGCTCGCGAATTGCAATCGAGAATGCCGACTGCGAGACATTGCACTCATCGGCAGCACGACCGAAATGCTTGTGGCGGGTCAGTGCAAGGAAGTAACGCAACTGGCGCAGCGTCGGCAGATAGCTCATGTCGGCATCCTTTGATTCATTGATTCATTGATTCATTGATTCAATGAAACGAAAGTATAAACACAATCTGTTTCACATTTTTATTGCCTGCTGTCATCATGCGCTCGTGCCTACGCACCTTCGTGCGTGCATGCATGAATGGAGGAGAACCGCCATGAGCAGGAAGGTATCTGCAAGATCGATCGATATCGGCATTCCGGAAGCGCGGCGTGCCGAGATTGCCGCCGGATTGTCACGGCTGCTGGCCGACACCTACACGCTATACCTGAAGACGCACAACTACCATTGGAACGTCACCGGGCCGATGTTCAACACGCTGCATCAGATGTTCGAGCAGCAGTACAACGAACTCGCGCTTGCCGTCGATGAGATCGCGGAGCGCATCCGGGCGCTTGGTCATCGCGCGCCAGGTTCCTACCGCGAGTTCCTGGAACTCACGTCGATCGAAGAGGAGACCGCGACGCCGGACGCGATGACGATGATCGCAAAGCTGGTAGATGGTCAGGAGGCCGTGATCCGCACTGCACGCGGGCTGATTCCGCTGGCGGCCGGGGCCCACGATGAGCCATCGGCGGATCTGTTGACGCAGCGGCTGCAGGTACACGAGAAGACGGCCTGGATGTTGCGCAGTCTGCTCGATTGAAGGATGACGCGCGCCTCGCGTGCCGGGACCGTTGATCCACGACAGCCCGAGCAGCGCAGCGCGTCGGCGCAGCGCTGCTCAGCGGCGCGTGTCCCAGTAGTTGCCTTCGAGCATCGACTCGATCGCGCGTCGGTGCAGGATCATCTCGTCGGGGTTGGCGGGAATCGTTCCTTCACCGAAGTGCGCCTGGCGGCGCCCGATGCGGAACATCACGATCCCGTGACGCAGTGCCGCATACAGCGTGTAGAACTCCATGTCGCGCGGGCGGTGTCCGCTCAGTCTTTCGTAACAGTCGGCCGCTTCGTCGAGGCGCATCATGTCGGGCAGTCCGGGCGCGCCGACCATGGGCGCAAAGTCCTGGAAAAAATGGTGGATGAAAACCATCCACGCGAGGTCCAGTTCACGCGGGCCAGTGGCGACCATCTCCCAGTCGAGCACCGCAGTCGGTGCAAAGTCCACGAACAGCATGTTGCCGATGCGTGCGTCACCCCAGCTCAGGACTTCCGGCCCCTCTTCGTGCGGCCAGTGTCGTTCCAGCCATGCAAACGCCCGCTCCAGCAGCGGAGAACGGATCCCGTCGGCAGTCACCCAGTTGTAATAGGCGCGTTGTGCGGCTACGTGTCGATGCAGTGGCGAAGCTCCGGATTCGCGTGGACGCAGCAACGCGAGATCCGTTGCCGAGAGTTCGATTGCATGCAGTTTTGCCAGCACGTCGATGGCGTTGTGCTGCAGGCGACTGCGGTCCGTTGCCTCGGCGCGCAGCAACCATGAGTCGAATACGTACGGTGGAATATCCGGCGGTGTTTCACCGACAGCGCGCTCCATGATGAAAAACGGGGCGCCAAGCTTCGATGCATCGCCTTCGTACCAGAGTACGCGTGGTACCGGTGCCTCCGAGCGTTCGCGCGCGAGCCGCATCACTTCGAACTGTTTCGCCAGATCGTACTCCGGAAAGACCGGCACCGAACCCGCGTCCGGCGGCAGCCGTGCCACGCAGCTGAGCGAATGCGCCGCTCCGCCCTCGCGCCACGTGAGATCGAACAGCAGCGTTTCGCTCGACATCCCGGTTCCTTGCGGTGACGAGAACTCCGACAGTTGCGCGTCGGGGCCGAGCTTGTGGTGCAGCCACGTGCGCAGCCTCTGTTCGAGATGCTCGCGATTGCGCGTCGAGGTTTTTGGGCGGGCGGCGTTGGGATCGAACTCCACGGACAGGGTCTCCGGCTCAGGGGCGCTGGAAGCCAAGCATAGTGCCGAACCCGTGCTGGCGGGGCAATCCTGATGAAACCGTAATGGGGTTGTGTCGCCGCTCGCGTGATCTGCCTGCAGTTCAGAGTTCGATCTGGGTGCCGAGTTCGACGACGCGGTTCGGCGGGATCTTGAAGTATGCGGTCGCCGGTTCGGCGTTGCGGAACATGAACGTGAACAGCAGTTGTCTCCAGCGTGGCATGCGCGCTACCCGTGCGCGAGGCACGATCGTCTCGCGACCGAGGAAGAACGAGGTTTCCATGGGTTCGTATTTCAATCCGTATGCCGCGCATTTCTCCAGTGCAGCCGGAATGTTCGGTTCGTCCTTGAAGCCGTACCACACCAGCACCTGGTAGAAGCCCTCGGGCAGTGCGACGACCCTGACGCGTTCGCTTTCCGCAACGTACGGCACATCCTCGACGAACACGTTCAGCAGCACGATCGTGCGGTGCAGTATCTTGTTGTGCAGCAGGTTGTGCAGCATTGCGCGTGGTACGCCGTCCGGGTTGGCCGTCATGAAGACCCCGGTGCCTTCGACGCGGTGCGGGCTGCCGTAGGACAGGCTGGTGATGAACGCATCGAGCGGCATCGAATCCTGCATGAGTTTCTCGTAAAGCAGCGTGCGCCCGCGCTTCCATGTTGCGAGCAGGATGAACACCGCAGAGCCGAGAACCAGCGGGAACCAGCCCCCGTCGAGGATCTTGACCGCATTGGCCGAGAAGAATGCGAAGTCGACGCTGACGAAAAATGCCAGGAACAGCACCGCGAGCCACCACGACCAGCCCCAGAGTGCACGTACGACGACGAAGGCGAGCATGGTATCGATCATCATCGTCATCGTGACCGCGATCCCGTAGGCCGAGGCCAGGTCCGAGGAGGTGCGGAACATCAGCACCAGTGACAGCACGGCGATCAGCAGCAGCCAGTTGATGTTGGGGATGTAGATCTGGCCCTTTTCCTGTGCCGATGTATACCGGATCCCGATGCGCGGTGCGTAGCCGAGCTGGATCGCCTGACTGGTCATCGAGAAGGCGCCGGAGATGACCGACTGCGAGGCGATGATCGCGGCGACGGTGGCGAGGGTGACCAGCGGATAGATCAGCGTCGCGGGGGCCGACATGAAGAAAGGATTGATGATCGCGGCGGGCTCGGCGAGGATTCGCGCGCCCTGGCCGAGGTAGTTGATGTAGAGCGCCGGAAACACGAAATAGAGCCACGCGGCCTTGATCGGGCGCCGACCGAAATGTCCCATGTCCGCATACAGCGCCTCGCCGCCGGTGATTGCCAGCACCACCGCGCCCAGCGCGAGGAATGCAGTCATCGGGCTGGTGCTGAAGAAGTGCAGCGCGTACCACGGGTTGATCGCGATCAGCACCGAAGGGTGTTCGGCGATGTTCCACAGTCCGAGCAGCGCCAGCGTCGCGAACCAGAACAGCATCACCGGGCTGAATAACGCGGCAACACTCGCGGTGCCCCGACGCTGGAACATGAACAGTGCGATCAGGATGCCGATGGCGATCGGCACGACGTAGGGTTTGAACGCCGGCGTGGCGACCTCCAGGCCTTCGATTGCCGACAGCACCGACAGTGCCGGCGTGATCGCCGCATCGCCGTAGAACAGCCCCGCGCCGAAGATGCCGAGCAGCGACAGTGCACCGAGTGCACGCGGGTGCAGGTCTTCCACGCGCAGTGCCAGCGCAGTCAGGGCCATGATGCCCCCTTCGCCACGGTTGTCCGCACGCATGATGAAAACGACGTATTTCAGCGAGACCGTGATCGTCATCGCCCAGAAGACCAGCGACAGGATGCCGAGCACGTTGTCCGGCGTGGCAGGCACCGGGTGGTGCGAGTTCGAGAATACCTCTTTCATCGTGTACAGCGGGCTGGTCCCGATGTCTCCATACACCACACCCATCGCCGCCACCGACATGGCGGCGAGACTCTGTTGCCGTTCGGTAGGGGTTGTTGCTTCGGCCATCCGTTCATTCCCCGGTGGTGTTCAATGCAGGCGCACCCGCTGCAGCCACAGCAGCCAGCCACCCCAGAGGAGTGCGAGCAGCATCAGCAGCGTGCCGATCGTGAAGCTGCTGCGCGCCAGTATATGGCAACTCCCGATCGCATCGAGGCGCTCGAGGAGGTTGCCCCAGTCGTGGCTTTCCTCGCCTCCACCTACCAGGGGCAGCACGCGGTACTCGGCATCGCGGATGTAAGGCGAGAGATCGATGAAGTTCTGGCCACACCACCACAGGGTCACGGCAGCGGCGAAATTGTCGCGCTGCCGCAGCACGAATCCTGCGAGCAACGTCAGCGGCAGCAGGATCTGGAACAGGCTGCCACCGAGGATCGTCATGAACTCGCCGAACGGGCGGAAGAACAGGTGTCCGAACTCGTGAAATGCGAGGTCCACACCGTGCAGGAAGGAGTTGCCGATCGTGACTGCGTCGATGCCGTGCACGATAAACCACACGCTCCAGGCAGCCAGGAAAGCCAGCAACAGCGCGCGTGCGGCGAACGCCAGGGTGTCGACCGTCTCCGGCACCTCGCTCAGTTGCAGTCGCAGACGTTCGAGCAGCGTTGCCTCGGCGCCGGCTTCCTGCTGGCGGAGTGGCACTGGAGGCTGGTTTTCTCCGATTCGCTGGCTGCTGTGTGTGCGCTGCCACTTTGCGTACGCGATGCCGCAGGCGGGGCAGACGCCGGGGTGTACGTGGTCGTCGGTGCGACTGCGCCGATGGCCACAACGAGGACAGGACTCCATCAGTGCGGGTTCACGCTGACCCGAGCGGGCGCGTTGCACGCTCCAGCCACTGGCGGTCGGTTGCGTCGAGCAGCGGCATCAGTGCCTCACGTACCCGCCGGTGGTAGTCATCCAGCCACGCTGTTTCGTGCTCCGTCAGCAGTCCGGATTCCAGCAGACGGCGCTCGAATGGCAC
This sequence comes from Pseudomonadales bacterium, assembly GCA_024234165.1. Taxonomy (NCBI): domain Bacteria; kingdom Pseudomonadati; phylum Pseudomonadota; class Gammaproteobacteria; order Pseudomonadales; species Pseudomonadales bacterium. The sequence continues at coordinate 49,439 of JACKOP010000004.1, read as the reverse complement.
CAGCGTCAGCGTCTCGAAGCCGTGCATCGCACGCTCTCCGTCCGCCGGAGTGGTTCCTGCGGTGACGAGCAGGAGGTTTTCGTGGCGGATGCCGAATTCCTGCTCGCGGTAATACCCCGGCTCGTTGCTGAGCACCATCCCCGGGCGCAGTGCCACCGTGTTGCCGGCCTTGCCGATGCGCTGTGGCCCCTCGTGCACGCTGAGGAAGCAGCCCACGCCGTGGCCGGTGCCGTGGTCGTAGTCGAAGCCGTGCTGCCACAGGAACTGTCGTGCGAGCACGTCGAGCTGGCTGCCACTGGTACCCTGCGGGAAACGGGCGCAGGCGAGTGCGATGTGTCCCTTCATGACGAGCGTCGCGAGGCGACGTACCTCGCTGCCTGGATTGCCGATTGCGATCGTGCGCGTGATGTCGGTGGTGCCGTCGAGGTACTGGGCGCCGCTGTCGAGCAGATAGACCGTGTCCATAGTCAGGCGGCCGGGCGTGTTGTCGCTGTGCCGGTAGTGACAGAGCGCGGCATTGGCACCAGCCGCCGAGATGGTGTCGAAGCTGAGGCCCTGAAAACGCTCGCCCGCGGCTCGCAGCGCGTACAGCCGTTCGGCGAGGGTGGCTTCGTCGTGCAGGTGGCCGGCGTCGAGTTCGGCGTCGAGCCAGGCCAGAAAGCGTACCATCGCAACCGCGTCGCGGCGGTGGGCGGCGCGCATGCCGGCGATCTCGGCGGCATTCTTGCAGGCCTTCGGCAGCAACACAGGATCGGCCGCTTCGACGATGGTCGCGCCGTGTGCTTCGAGGCGCAGCCGGCACCATGCATTTGTGGTTTCCGGGTCCAGCAGGACGCGCCTGCCGGCAAGGCGCTGCAGCGCGGCGTCCAGTGCGTCCTCGGGCAGTACACGCACGCCGTCACCGGCGTGGGCGCTGAAACCCGCCGGGATCTTGCGCACATCGACGAACAGCTCGAGGCTCGCGTCCGCGCGCAGCAGTGCATGCGCGAGTACCAGCGGCAGGTTCGGTACGTCGTGTCCACGCATGTTCAGCAGCCACGCCACCGAGTCGGGGGCGAAGATCAGCGCCGCGTCGGCACCGTGCGCTGCGAGCGTTGCTGCCACGTCACGACGCTTGGCAACACTTGATCGACCGGTGAGCTCGTCGCCGAGCAGCAGTCCCGGTCGTGCCTGCGCCGGCGGCCGATCGTGCCAGCAGGCGTCGAGCAGGTTTCCCTGCAGCGCCAGCAGCCGTACACCACGACGCGTCAGGGTTGTCTCGCTGGCGTTGCGCCACGCGGCGGTATGCAGGCGCGGGTCGTAGCCGACGCCGGCGCGCGAGGGCAGGTGTTCGGCCAGCCATGCGACGGGCGGTTCGTCGAGCAGGTGGTGGTACTCGAACAACTCGCCGGGTACCTGCTGACGTACCTGTACCGTATAGCGGCCGTCGACGAAGATCGCGGTGGCATCTGCCAGCACGATCGCGACTCCGGCCGAACCGTCGAATCCGCTCAGCCAGCGCAGCCGCTGGTTGTGCTCGGGCAGGTACTCGCCCAGATACTCGTCGGCGTGCGGTACCACCAGGGCGTCGATGCGCTCCTCGCGCATTGCTGCGCGAACCGCCGCCAGCCGCATCGCGATCGTATCTTTCATGCGATTGCATCCGTGCCGGTGGCCATGGTGTCGAGCAGCCCGATCATTGCCCGGATCCTTGCCAAGTGGGGTCGCGGAGTGTAGCGGTAGCGGCCGGGCTCGTGAAAGGCGCCGCTGCTGACAAGGGCGCCGCTGTTGACGAAGCGTCGCTGCCGGCCGGCACCCGTGCCACACGCGTACTAGACTTGCCGTGGAGCTACTCAGCAGGATGCACGTGCCCGTGATCGGATCGATCCAACGCTTGTACCGGGTTCCACTGCTGGACCAGCACGGCGTGGCATTGCCGCGCCGGGCGGCGGCGAGCAAACCTTTCGTCGCCCCGCCTCGTCGCAGGCGGCGGTGGCTGCGCGTGCTGGCCTCGCTGCTGCGTATCACCTCGGGTGTGATCCTGCTCGGTGCGCTCGTTGTGCTCGTCCGGCTCGGTCATGAGGAGATGCGCCATTCGCGCTGGCAGGCGCACTGGCTGAGCGAGTTCGCGGCTTCGATCAGCTACCGGCTCCAGCCTGGTCCGGCGCGTGAACCGTTACCTCCTGATCGGGGTCCTTATGACGTACGCCTTGGGTATGCGCGGCTTCCTGGGTTCGGGCAACGCCTGGAGCGGGCCGGCTTTGCGATCACCAGTCAGGCGGTGCCGTCGAGGCGCATGAGCGAACTCGCGGCGCAGGGGCTGTTCAACGTCTACCCGGAAAAGACCCGGGCAGGATTGCAGCTCGACGATGCCGCGGGTCTGCACATCCAGCGTGCGCTGTACCCTCGCAACGTCTATCCCGGATTTTCGGCGATTCCACCGTTGGTGGCGCGCACGCTGCTTTACGTCGAGGATCGTGAACTGCTCGATCCCTCGCGCCCGAATCTGAATCCGGTCGTCGACTGGGAACGCATGGCGGTGGCGATCGGACAGCAGGCAGCCAAATCACTGGGACGCGATCAGAAGGTGGTCGGCGCCAGCACACTCGCCACGCAACTGGAGAAGTTCCGGCACTCGCCTGACGGGATCACGCACGATGCACGCGACAAACTGCTGCAGATGGCTTCGGCCAGCCTGCGGGTCTATCGTCAGGGCGAGCAGACCCTGGCGGCCCGCCAGGGTCTGGTGCTCGATTACCTGAACGCGTTGCCGCTCGCCGCCCAGCGTGGTTACGGCGAGGTCTCGAGCCTTGGCGACGGCATCGAGGCGTGGTTCGGTGGCGACTTCGCGCAGAGCAACCGTGTGCTTGCAGATGCGGCTGCGCCACTTGGAGCGCGTGCGTTGCACTACAAGCGGGTACTGGCGCTGATTCTCGCGGTACGCCGGCCAAGCCATTACCTTGGCGGCGACGGCGCAGCACTGGAGGCGCTTGCCAACAGCTATCTGCGGCGTATGAGTTCCGAGGGCGTGATACCGGCTGAGCTGGCGGCCGCTGCACAGCGCGTGTCGCTCGACCTGCAGGCGCGCGTGGCGGACTCCCCGGTGCCTGACTTCACGCATCAGAAGGGACTCAACCTGGCGCGCAACAAGCTGCTGTCGCTGCTCGGCGTGAGCAGTCTGTACGAGCTCGATCGCCTCGATCTTGTGGCCACGACCACGCTCGATGCCAGAGTACAGCGCGAAGTCACCGAGTTCCTGCACGGGTTGGCGGATCCGGAGCGGATCCGCGCGCTCGGTCTCGACGGCGAACGGTTGCTGCGGGCCAATGACCCGACGCGAGTGATCTACAGCCTTACGCTCTATGAACGCGGCAGCGGCATGAATCGTCTGCGGATCAATGCCGACAACCTCGACCAGCCGCTCGACATCAACTCCGGCGCGCGACTCGACCTTGGCTCTACCGCGAAGTTGCGCACGCTGGTGAGCTGGCTCGGGCTGATCGCCGATGCGTGGAGCGAGGCTGCGGCGGCTGCAGATCTGCAGCAGGCGCGCGCCGCGTTGCACCCGCGCGACCGCCTGAGCATCTGGGTGTACGAGTACCTGGCAGCAAACCCGCATGCCACGCTGCGCGACACACTGGAGGCGGCCATGCATCGGCGCTATTCGGCGTCGACGGGGCAGGCGTTCTATACCGGCGGCGGTGTGCACCGTTTCGGGAATTTCGAGCGGCGTGACAACAACGCGGTACTCGACGTTGCGGAAGCGATGCGCCGCTCGGTGAACCTGGTGTTCATACGCATGATGCGCGAGATCGTCGATCACTACATGTATCGCGCACCGTCGACCACGGCACGGTTGCTGGAGAATGCAAGCGATCCGGGACGCGATGAGTACCTGCACCGCTTCGCCGATCGTGAGGGAACCGTGTTCCTGCGCCGCTTCTACAACAAGTACCGTGGCAAGAGCAGTGACGAAGCGCTGCGCACCCTGCTCGACGGCGTGCGGGTCACGAAACGTGCGTTGATCGTGAGCGTACGTTCGGTGCACCCGGAGCTGGATGCCGAAGGCCTGCGACCGTGGTTCGAACGTCACCTGCCGGATGACGTGCCTTCGGTGGCGGAACTGGCGACGTTGAGCGAGCGTTACGCACCGGAAAAATTCAATCTCAACGATCGCGGTTATCTTGCCCGCGTGCATCCGCTCGAGCTGTGGTTGATCGACTATCTGCGCCAGCACCCGGACGCCAGCGAGGCGCAGATGCTGGCAGCCGGCGCAGAGGTTCGTCAGGAGGTCTATGCGTGGCTGATGAAGACCAGCCGCCGACGTGCCCAGGACCGGCGCATCCTCGACCTGCTCGAGATCGAAGCGTTCCAGGAGCTGCACGCGCAGTGGCGCACACTGGGTTATCCGTTTGCGTCATTGACGCCGTCGCTCGCCACGGCGATCGGCAGCTCGGGCGACCGCCCCGCGGCACTCGCCGAGTTGATGGGCATCATCGTGAGCGATGGTGTGCGTTACCCGTCGCGTGTGGTCACGCGCCTGCATTTCGCTGCCGACACGCCGTACGAGGTCGTGCACTCGGTGCAGCCGGATCCCGGCCGAGCGGTGCTGCGCCCGGAAGTCGCCGCGGTAGTGCATGCTGCGCTGCTCGACGTGGTTGCCAGCGGCACTGCGCGTGCGCTGCAGTCCTCTCTGGGGCGCCCCGACGGTTCGCGGCATCTGGTCGGCGGCAAGACCGGTACCGGTGATCACCGTTTCGAAGTCTACGCGGGACGAGGTCGACTGATCGAATCGCGTGTGGTGAATCGCGTGGCCACCTTCGTGTTCCTGATCGACGATCGTTTCTTCGGCACGATCACCGCATTTGTCCCCGGCGCTGCGGCGGCGCGCTACGAATTCACCAGCGGGCTGCCGGTGCGCGTGCTCGGCGCGCTGATGCCGACGCTGGCCCCGCTGCTCGACGCCCCCGTGAGCGAGTGACCCTTCGTCATTGCCTGCAGTCAGGTCGCACCTTGTGCACCGGCCTTTCAGGAGCCGAGCATCATCAGGCCGCCATCTACCGCCAGCGTCTGGCCCGTCACGAAGCGTGAATCATCGCTGACCAGGAACACGAGCACCGGCGCGAGGTCGCGCAGCGCATCGCCCATCCTGCCGCCGAGCGGGATCATCGCCGCAAGCTGTGCGTCCATTGCGGCGAGCGTTGCCGGATCAAGTGCGGCGCGCTGGCGCTCGAAGATTTCGGTATGGATCGCGGGTGCCACACAGTTCACGCGTACGCCACAGCGCCCCCATTCGAGCGCGACGCTGCGCGTCCAGGCCATCACGGCACCGCGCGAGGCCGCGTAGACCGCGTTGCCTGCGAAGCCGCGCACGCCTTCCACCGAACCCATGTTCACGATCGAGCCGCCGCGTTCGCGCAGGTGCTGGAACGCTGCCTGGTTGGTCCACGCCGTGGCGCGCGCGTTGGCGTCGAACAGGGTGTCCCAGTCCTCGTCGGTCACGTCATGTGCGGGAGTGCTGCCGTGGCGGCCTGCTGCGTGTACCAGCGCATCCAGGCCACCAAGCGCTCCGGCGAGTTCGTCGAATACGCGTGCGACTTCGGCACGATCCGTGATGTCACAGTGCGTCGAGACTACGCCGGCCGGCAACTCGGGCGTGCGTTCGTGATGGGTGGTTGCGACCCGCGCGCCGCAGGCCGCGAACAGGCGCACCGCCGCGTTGCCGATGCCACCGGCTCCGCCCGTGACGATGATCCGCTTGTCTTGCAATCGCTGCATCGAGAGAACTCCGACAGAAGGATTTGCACGCTCTTATACACGAGGCCGATCAGCCATGCGACGGGGCAGCGCTTGCATTGATATTAGCAATCACTAATATACGCATCGTCGATTCCACTGGAGCCTGTCATGAACATCGATCGCTTCATTCTTGGTTTTGCGGGTGTGATGGTGCTGCTGAGCCTTGCGCTCGGAACGTGGGTACATCCGTACTGGTACTTGCTGACGGCCTTCGTCGGATTCAACCTGCTGCAGTCCTCGATTACCGGCTTTTGCCCGGCCGCGCTGGCCGCACGCAAGCTCGGCATCGCGCCAGGACAAGCGTTTCACTGATCGCCGTTGTGCCACATTGATACGATGATGTGGCCGTCCGTGCGGGTCAGGGCGTGCGAAATGCAGCGCTGCGTCGTCGGTATGTGCGCCTGGTACGCGACACCCGCTCCACTGCGGAATCTGCTCATGCCTGAGCCGGTGCCCTGGATCCCACCGTTCGAGGATGACCGACGATGACTGTGCGCAGCAAACCCACCTGGTCCGACGTCAAGGCGAAGCTCGCGGGCTTCGACCGTCCGGGGTTGATCGGGCTGGTGCAGGATCTCTGCGTAACCAGCAAGACGGACCGCAGATCATTGACTTCGTGGACACCGGCCACCCGCCATCGCAGGTGGTGGCTACCGACAGCCTGCTCGCCGCGCTGGTGGCGCCCGTCCAGCGGCGACATTCGACCACTATTTCGTCAGTGCGGGTTCTGGTCGTGCGAGTCCGGCTTCAGGCGTTCGATGCCGAGCACCTTCAATACGTATTTCTCGTAGACCGGTTCGGTGTTGCCGGTTGCCATCTTGCGCATGAAATACTTCTCGAAGGCTACCTTGGCCAGGTGCACCCACTTGCCGCGCTTGGCCCACGTGACGTTGCGCGGCGGGATCTGCGGCACCGCGACGAAGGCGACCCCGTCGTCGCCGAGGTCGGCCAGACAGATCGCGTTCCAGGTGGCACGTGCGTCTGCGCTGCTGCCCGCGATGTCGGCGGCAATGTTGTGCGTGATCGCGCTGGTCATCGACTCGATCATGTAGCCGGTCTTCGGTGCGCCAGTGGGAACCGGTGTGCTTTCCACCGGTGGGATCGCGACACAGACGCCGGCGGCGAAGATGTTGCGCCAGGTCGGGTTGCGCTGGTGTTCGTCGATCAGGACGAAGCCGCGCGGGTTGCACAGGCCTTCGACGCCGGCGACGGCCTCGACCCCGCGGAACGCCGGGATCAGCACGGTGAAGCGTGATGGCAGATCGTGTTCGCGTCGTGGTTGTCCGGTGTCGTCGTGCTCACTCACGCGCACCGATGTCGGTGTTGCTTCCTGAACCTTTGCGTTGGTGATCCAGCGGATGTGGCGCTGGCGCAGTTCGGACTCGAGCAGGCTCTTGGAATCGCCCACCCCGCCGAGCCCCATGTGCCCGATATAAGGTTCGCTGGTGACGAAGGTTATGGGCACGCGATCGCGCAGCTTGCGCCGGCGCAGGTCGGTATCGAGGATCATCGCCATCTCGTAGGCCGGGCCAAAACAGCTCGCACCCTGCACCGCACCGACCACGATCGGTCCGGGGTCGCGCAGGAAGCGTTCGTAGGCCGCTGCAGCGCGCTCGGCATGCGGTGTGGTGCAGACGCTGTGGGTATGCGCGTCGGGACCGGTACCGGGAATTTCGTCGAACGCGAGTTGTGGTCCGGTGCAGATCACCAGGTAGTCGTACGCCTCCTCGCTGCCGTTGCCGAGCACGAGGCGGTTTCGCTGTGCATCGATTCGCGTCACCGTCTGCGCGATGAAGCGCACGCCGTTCTTGCTCATCCCGGGCTCGATCGGCACCAGTACCTGTTCGGGCTTGCGCCAGCCGACCAGCACCCACGGGTTCGACGGTGTGAACTGGAAATGCAGACTCGCGTTGACCAGTGTGACCTCGTGCTGGGCGCCAACTGCGCGCTTCAGGTCGTAGGCTGCCGGCATTCCACCCACCCCGGCCCCGAGTACCACGATCTTCGCCATTGTCCGTTCCTCCTCGCGCTGCCGCTTATCGATTCAGGCTTCGATGATACGCCTTTGCCGGCACGGCGCGCATGGGGCCGGCTGCGCGTGCTTGCTTAATCGGGCCTTAATGCTCCCGGTGCACGATTGCGCTCACTTCGCATCTGGTTGCCCAGGCCGTCATATGGGCATAATCGGCAGCGATTCAAAAAACGGGAAAGGGGATGCAAGCATGTGGAGAAATTCGACGGAACGTTATGGTTCGCTGCAGATCGGGCTGCACTGGCTGATGCTGCTGTTGCTTGTCTTGGTCTATGCGCTGATCGAGCTGCGGGAGTTTTTCCCCAAGGGGAGCGATCCGCGCGAACTGATGAAAGCGCTGCATTTCATGTTCGGCATTTCGGTATTACTGCTGGTCATCGTACGCATCGCGGCGCGTTTCTCCGGTCCCACGCCGCAGATCAGGCCGCCGATGGGGCGCGGCATGGAGCTCGCCGCACGATTGATGCACCTTGCGCTGTATGTGTTCATGATCGCCATGCCAATCGCCGGCTGGCTGATCGTCAGTGCCAAGGGCAAGCCGGTGCCGTTCTTCGGGCTGGAGTTGCCGCCCTTGATCGGTCCGGACAAGGCGCTCGCCGAGCGGATCGAGGACGTGCACAAGGCAGTCGGCGAGTTCGGCTATTACCTGATCGGCCTGCATGCAGTCGCCGCGCTGTACCATCATCACTTCATGAAGGACAACACGCTGCTGCGCATGCTGCCTGCCAAGCGCAGTTCCCTCTGAGATCTGCTGGTGACGGTTCGCTCAGCCGGCTTCGGATTCGGCGCCGGCTGAGGTGCGCAGCATGCCGCGGAACGCCTTGCGGGCGGTACTGCGTCCGCGCACCACGTCATGGACCTCGCGCGCGAGCGGCATGTCGACGCCGTGACGCTCGGCGAGCGCCATCACGACCGGCGCACTCTTGACGCCCTCGGCGACCATGAACATGCCGGCCACGACGTCGTCGATCGTGCGTCCGCGCGCGAGTTCCAGGCCGACGTGGCGGTTGCGGCTCTGCGTGCTGGTGCAGGTCGCGACCAGATCACCGACGCCCGCGAGTCCGGCAAAGGTCGCCGGCTTGCCGCCCATCGCCACGCCGAGACGCGTGATTTCCGACAGGCCACGGCAGATCAGGGCCGCACGGGTATTGTCTCCGGCGCCCTGGCCGTCGCCCATGCCGACGGCGATCGCGATCACGTTCTTCAGTACCCCGCCGAGCTCGCAACCGATCACGTCGTCGTTGGTGTAGACGCGGAACAGGCCGCTGCTGAACAGGCGCTGCAGTGCCCGGTTGATCGTCTGGTCCTCCATCGCGATCACGCTGGCGGCGGCGGAGCCTGCCATGATCTCGCGCGCAAGGTTCGGGCCGGTGAGCACGCCGGCCGGATGCTCGGGCAGGACTTCGGCGATGATTTCGGTCATGCGCTTGCCGCTCGGTGTTTCGAGGCCCTTGGCGAGACTGATCACCGGCACCCATGGCCGGATGTGCGGGCGGATCGACTCGAGCGCACTGCGAAAGTACTGCGACGGCACGCCAACCACGACCACATCGGCATCGATGATCGCCTCGCCGATGTCGCTGGTTGCACGCAGGCCATCATTCAGTCGGGCCCCCGGCAGATACTTCTCGTTGGTGTGGCGTGAGTTGATCTCGTCCACGGTGGCTGCATCGCGGGCCCACAGCAGGGCCGGTGCGTTGCGAGCGACCAGTGATGCGACCGTGGTGCCCCACGACCCGCCGCCCAGAAGTCCGACCCGCATCCGTCTCATTCCTGTCTGTCATCCGTTATGGCTTCTCGGCGCAGTATTGCCCGCTGTCAGGTGTGGCTGCAAGGACAGGTGCTGGTGGGACGGGGCCTGGGTCTGCCACGGAAGGCAATGCCCGATATGCACTGCTGTCGAGCGTGGCGGCGGCAGTAAGTCGGCGCATCCGTGGTCAACAATCGCGGGCGAGTGGTTCATACTCTGCGCCCCCGCATCCGCACCAGGCATTGCGCCGTGCGGTTCATCCGTTCCAGAGATCTTCCCGATGACCGCTGTCACTGGCTCGTTTGCCGAGCTCGAATTGTCCGCACCCCTGCTGCAGGCCCTCGCTGACGTGGGCTACGAAACGCCCTCGCCGATCCAGCAGGCATGTATCCCGCCGCTGCTCGCAGGCCGCGATTTGCTCGGCGAAGCACAGACCGGCACCGGCAAGACGGCAGCGTTCGCGCTGCCACTGCTGCAGAGGCTGGATCTCGCGCGGCGTGAACCGCAGGTGCTGGTCCTCACGCCGACGCGCGAGCTGGCGATCCAGGTTGCCGAAGCGTTCCAGAAGTATGCGCACCACCTTCCCGGTTTCGTCGTGCAACCGGTCTATGGCGGTCAGAGCATGTCGCTGCAGTTGCGCCAGTTGCGTCGTGGCGCGCATGTGATCGTGGGTACTCCCGGGCGCGTGATGGATCACATCGAGCGCAACAGCCTGCAGCTCGGGGCGCTTGCTGCCCTGGTACTCGACGAGGCAGACGAGATGCTGCGCATGGGGTTCATCGACGATGTGGAATGGATCCTCGCGCACACGCCACCCGAGCGTCAGACGGCGCTGTTCTCGGCGACCATGGCCGAGCCGATCCGGCGTGTCGCGCGCACGCATATGCGCGAGCCCTGCGAGGTACGGATCAAGGCGGCTACGCGTACGGTGGCGGCGATCCGCCAGCGCTACTGGCAGGTGAGTGGCACCAACAAGCTCGACGCGCTGACGCGTATCCTCGAAGTCGAGGAGAACCTGGATGCAGCGCTGGTGTTCGTGCGTACCAAGACTGCCACTGACGAGCTTGCCGATCGGCTCGGTGCGCGCGGGTATGCGGTTGCGGCACTGCATGGCGACATGAACCAGCAGATGCGCGAGAGGGTGGTGGAGCAGTTGCGCAACGGCGCGCTCGATATCGTGGTTGCCACCGATGTGGCGGCGCGCGGAATCGATGTCGCACGCATCAGTCATGTGATCAATTACGACATCCCGTACGACACCGAAGCCTACGTGCATCGCATCGGGCGTACCGGGCGCGCAGGGCGCGAGGGCACTGCAATCCTGTTCGTCGCACCACGCGAGTTCCGGATGCTGCGCACGATCGAACGTGTCACGCGCGCGGTGATCGAGCCGCTCACGCTGCCGAGTCGTGAAGCGGTTGCCGGGCGACGCGTTCTGCAGTTCCGTCGCCAGGTCGCGGAGGTGATCGCAAACGAACCGCTGGATTTTTTTGCCGACGTTGCCGAGCAGATCGCGGCCGAGCATGACGGTGATCTGACGCGGGTGGCCGCTGCGCTCGCCTTCATGGCGCAGCGGGCACGGCCGCTGCGTCTTGCCGAGCGCGATGTGGACGAGGTCGGGGGCGGCATGCGCCGTGATGCCGGCGATGGACGCGAGCGGGGCCGCAGGCGCGATGTCGACGATGCGCCCGTACAGCGCCGCTTCGCGGACAAGCGCGATGTGCGGCGTGCGGCAGACGACGCGCCCGCGAGGGACGTGCGTGCCGGGCGCACACCACAACGCACACCGCATGGCGAGTTGGTCGCGTACCGGATCGAGGTCGGTCGTGTGCATGGGGTCACACCGCGCGAGATCGTCGGGGCGATCGCCAATGAGGGCGGGCTCTCGAGCCGCGAGATCGGCCGTATCGATCTGCACGAGGACTACAGCGTCGTCGGCCTGCCAGCCGATCTGCCACATGAGGTGCTTGGGGTATTGCGCAAGACGCGCGTGATGCAGCAAGCGCTGGAGGTGCGCCGCATCACGAGCGGAGAGGACGCCGAAGCAGTGGCCGTTCGCCCCGAGCGCCAGCGCAAGGCGCGTGCACCTGATTTTCGGTCCGACGCGCGTCGCCCGCGTGATGAAACGCGTCCGCCACGACGTGAATCACGTGATGAAACGCGCCCGCCGCGACGCGAGCCGCGTGATGAAGTGCGCCCGCCGCGACGTGAATCGCGTGATGAGGCCCGCCCGCCGCGACGTGAGCCGCGCGATGAATCGCGCAGCGGTAACGACCCGATACGGCGTCGCACGCCGCAGCGCACATCCGCGGCGAAGGAACACGGAGCGAAGGGTCCGCGCGGCTCCGCGGGTGCCCGCAAGCCACGGCGCGGCTGAGGGCCGACTCGGGTAGGCCGCAGCGGAGTCCTCGGCGCCATCAGGTCGCGCCAACACCACGATTCGCTGAAACGATGATCTGGCTCAATTGCCAGCGGATGGCAATCGTGGTAAAAAATACCGAGTGCTTGCTATGTGTTTTTGGCTGACCGCTGCCGACCGCTCACAGGAGGTAATCCATGCTGATCCGCAGGACGAGCGCCGTCGACGCGCTGGCCGATCCGGGGGCGCCCGGATGGAGTGATATCGCCGGGGAGACGGTGAAGCTGATGCCCGCGCCGGCCGCGATGCAGCCAACCCGTTATATCGCGACCAAGTGGCGCGACCAGGTCTACGGATCGATTGCGGCACTCGAGGTGCGCGGAGCGCACGATGGTGCTTCGATCGCGTTCCGGCTGCACTGGCGCGACCCGGTAAAGAATGCGGCGCGTTTCGAAAACACCGATTTCCCGGATGCAGCCGCGATGCTGTTTCCGCTGGTGGCCGATGCGCCATTGTTCATGGGCGCATCGGGGCAGCCGGTGAACCTCTGGTACTGGCGTGCCGATCATCCCGAACGTGCGCGCAGCGATGTGGCGCATGGCATCGGCAGTTCGCGTGTGGTCGATGACACCGCGATCACGGCCCGTGCCGTGCACGACGGCGAATACTGGACGGTGGTGCTGCGCCGGGCGCTGCGTGTCGAGGCGCACGCGACCGAGTCGGTGCAGCTCGAGGCCGGGCAGAACCTGCGCACCACGTTTGCGGTGTGGGAAGGCAGCAACCTGGAGCGCGCGGGGATCAAGGCATTTGCCCCGCAGTGGCTGGAACTGGCAATCGAGGCCTGAGGGGCCGGGGAGGTACGACGTGAGCACTCGAACCAACACGGGTCGCAGACTCGGCGGCAAGGTCGTAACGCCGAAACGCCAGTTGGCGATGGTCTTCGACCTCAACAAATGCCTCGGCTGCCAGACCTGCACGATCTCGTGCAAGCGGCAGTGGACGCGCGAGGAGGGGATGGAGCACCAGTGGTGGGCGGTCGTGAACACGATGCCAGGCAAGGGAACGCCGAAGGACTGGGAAGGCATGGGGGGGGGCTGGAAGGCGGATGGCGAGCCGAACCCGAGCCGCATTCCGCTGCGCGATGAGACCGGCGATGCGTGGCAGTTCAACAAGGATGAAGTGTTCTACGGCGGCGAGGGAATACAGACCTACCTCAAACCGACCAACCCCGATGGCAGCAAGCCGGGCTGGGGGCCGAACTGGGACGAGGACGAAGGCGGCGGCGAGTACCCGAATTCGCACTTCTTCTATATGCCGCGCATCTGCAACCACTGCACGCATCCGGCCTGCCTCGAGGCCTGCCCGCGCGGAGCGATCTACAAGCGCGACGAGGACGGCATCGTCCTGATCAACGACAAGCAGTGCAAGGGTTTCCGTTTCTGCATGGAAGCCTGCCCGTACAAGCGCATCTACTACAACCACGTGCGCGACATCACGCAGAAGTGCATCTTCTGTTTCCCGCGTGTCGAGAAGGGGGTTGCTCCGGCGTGTGCACGCCAGTGCCCCGGGCGTTTGCGTTTCGTTGGCTACCTCGATGACGAGAACGGCCCGATCCACAAGCTGGTCCACAAGTGGAAGGTCGCGCTGCCGCTGCACGAGGAATACGGCACCCAGCCGAACGTCTATTACGTACCACCGCTGTCGCCGCCGAGCATCGATGCCAACGGCAACGCCGATCCGTCGAAGCCGCGCATTCCGCTCGAATACCTCGAGGGCCTGTTCGGCCCGCGCGTGAACGAAGTGCTGGAACTGATCAAGGCCGAGAAGGAAAAGAAGGCACGCGGCGAAGCGTCCGAGCTGATGGACACGCTGATCGTCTACAAGTGGCCCGAGGACATTTTCCCCGATTTCACGGTGGATCCCGCAGAGCTCTGAAACCGGCAAGAGGAGTGCAGCGATGAACACGACGATCACCCGACGCGGTTTCCTGCGCGGCGCTGGCGGTGCGATGGCGCTTTCGCTGATGCATCTGCGCTGGAATGGCGTACACGCGGCCGAGGCCGAGACCAGCCCGTTCGATTTCCCCGAGGTTACCTACAGCGGCTTCGAGGACGTCTATCGGGGCAAGTGGAAATGGGACAGCGTTGCGAAGGGAACACACTTCGTGAACTGCTGGTACCAGCGCGGCTGCAACTGGAACGTCTACGTGAAGGATGGTGTGGTCTGGCGTGAGGAGCAGGCCGGTACCTACGAGCCGATTGATCCGAAGATTCCCGACTACAACCCGCGTGGTTGCCAGAAGGGTGCCTGCTATTCCGAGCGCATGTACGACGAGTCGCGCCTGCGTTACCCGCTGAAGCGCGTGGGCGAGCGCGGCGCCGGTTCCTGGCAGCGCGTGAGCTGGGACCAGGCGCTGAACGACATCGCCGATCACATGATCGACGTCATGACGAGTGACGACGGTCCGGGCTCGATCGTCTGGGACCAGGGCACGGCGCAGACGAACGGTGGCGCCGGGCTGGGGATGCTGCGCACCACGCTGGTGCTCGACACGCCGGTGCTCGACGACAACACCGAGATCGGCGATCACCGCCCGGGGGTTGCCGTCACGATGGGCAAGATGGTGTTCTGCAGCTCCTCGGACGATCTCTTCCATTCCGACCTGATCATGATCTGGGGTGGCAATCCGATCTACACGCAGATTCCGAACGCGCACTTCATGCTCGAGGCGCGCTACAACGGCGCAAGGATCATCACCATCTCTCCGGACTTCTCGGCCTCGGCGGTGCACGCAGACCAGTGGGTGCCGGTCAAGGTGGCCACCGACGCCGCACTCGGACTGTCGATGGCGCACGTGATGATCGAGGAAGGCATCTACAATGCCGCCTTCGTGAAGGAGCAGACCGACCTGCCGTTGCTGGTGCACACCGATTCGGGACGCTTCCTGCGCGAGTCCGACCTGGTGAAGGAGGGGGCCGAAGACCGCTTCTACGTGCATGATGCTGCCGGCAAGGGCGTCACGATGGTGGAGCAGAAGACGCTCGCGCTCGACGGACTCGATCCGGACCTGGAGGGCGAGTTCGAGGTTTCTGGTCTGAACGGCACACTGCGCGTGACGCCGGTGTTTGCGCGCCTGCGCAAGCACCTGCAGCAGTACACGCCGGAACAGGCAACGACGATCTGTAGCACCAGCCCCGACACGATCCGCGGTCTTGCCCGCCAACTTGCGAAGGCGCGTGCCGCGACCTGTGTCACGCAATCGAACTTCTCGAAGTTCTACCACGGCATCGAAATGGAGCGCGCGCAGATCCTGTGTTTCGCCCTTGCCGGACAGATGGGGCGCAAGGGTGCCGGCTACATGGGCTTCCCGTACATGTCAGTCGATGCCGTCGGTTCGCTGGCGGCGGCGAGCGGCCAGCGTTCGCCGAAGATCGCGCTGGCTGCGCTCGGCCTGAAGATGGCGCCGGAGATCCTGAAGCTGAAATGGGAGGGTTATACCTCCGAGATGATCATGTACGAGATGGGGCGTCGGAGTTACCGGGGGGGGGATTCCCTGGCAACGCTGATCTGGATGTATCACCAGGGCGGGATGGAGGATACCTACGGCGAAACCGAGAAGTGGGACAAGGAGATGAAGCGGCCGCTGGCGTCCTATATGGACGAGGCGCTCGAGAAGGGGTGGCAGCAGCGTCAGCCGCACCGTCCGCGCATCTTCATGGAAGCCGGTGGCAACATCCTGCGACGCTTCCGCGCCTCCGACAAGGCTCGCGAGCGCCTTCTGCCGAAGCTGGACCTGCTGGTCACGATGGACTGGCGCATGAGTTCGACCGCGCTTTACAGCGACTACGTGCTGCCCGCCGCGGCCTGGTACGAGAAGGACGACATCACGTGGGCGACGCCGTTGTCGCCGTTCTCGCAGGTCGTCACGCGTGCTGCCGAACCGGTCGGCGAGGCCAAGGCCGACTGGGAAATCCATTGCCTGTTGCTGAAGGCGATCCAGCGCCGCGCAGGCGAGCGCGGCCTGACGCATTTCCGTGACCGCCACGGAGAGGAGCGCAGCTTCGACGTTTACGACGAGTTCACCTTCGGTGGTCGTTACCACGAAGGCAATATCGAGGAGTTCCTCGATCTGATCCTCGACGTATCGACCAACGTCGGTGACGTGAACTGGGAGCAACTGAAGAAGAAGGGTTTCCAGCGCTTCACGTCGCTGCCGGAAAACGATTACCTCACGGTCGGCAACGCCACCGACGTGAGCGAGCACGACACGATCACCGCAGGCCTGTGGCATACGGAGAAGAAAATGCCGTGGCCGACGATGACCCGTCGCATGCAGTTCTGCATCGACCATCCGTTCTACGAAGAGCTTGGTGAAACGTTGCCGGTACACAAGGAGCAGCCGGCGATTGGTGGCAACTACCCGCTGCATCTCACCGGTGGACACACACGCTGGTCGATTCACTCGAGCTGGCGTGACCAGCGGTTCATGCAGCAGCTCAATCGTGGCCAGCCGGTGATCTTCATCAGTGTGGAGGATGCAGCGGCACGCGGCATCGCCGACGGCGACCAGGTGCGGCTGTTCAACGACGTTTCTTCCACCGAGCTGATGGCGAAGGTTGCAGCGGCGCATCGCCCCGGACAGGTGACGGTCTACCACGCGTGGGAGCCGCACATGAGCAAGGGTCGCGTCAGCTACACCGCGGTGACGCCGAACCCGATCAACCCGCTGCAACTGGCAGGAGGCTACTTTCATATCCAGGCGCGTCCGGCCGAGTTCACACCGGGCTCCACCGATCGCGCCACACGTGTGGAAGTGGAAAAGGTCGCTTCGGCTGCAGATCGCATCGACGCGGTGCAGGTGGGCTGAACGCGAATGAACTACAGAGGATGCAGGCGATGGATGGCGAAATGACCGGCAGTGACGAACTGTCCGATGTGGAGTTGAGCGAAGCGGCCTTGCTCGCTGCTGCCCGGCAGAGCACGGGCCTCGATGATTTCGGTGACGAAGCCGAGTGGAAGGAAGGTTTCACGCGGCTGCTTGCGTCGCTGAACGATGAAGCGCGACTGAACAAGGTCGGTCGCAACATTGCTTTCGGCGAGTTGCTGCGTCACCTCGAGAACCGCCTGCAGGTTACCGAGGACATCCGCCGCAACCCGTCGATTCTCGAGGTCGAGATCCGCAAGCCCGTGTTCGTCGTCGGCCTGCCGCGCACCGGTTCGACGATCCTGCACGATCTGCTGGCACGTGACCCGGACAGCCGCGTGCCGATGACCTGGGAAACCCACTACATGTCGCCGCCGGCGGAAGCCGCCACGTACGAGAGCGACCCGCGCATTGCCCGCTGCGAGGCGCACTTCGAACAGACTTCGCGCGCGCTGATTCCGGAGTTCCAGGCGATCCACGAGATGGGTGCACAGCTCACGCAGGAATGTCTGATGCTGAACGCATTCGACTTCGGGAGCGTGATCTTTGCGAACCAGTTCCGTATTCCGTCCTACGAGGAGTGGGTGGAAACCCGGGACCAGACTTCCGTTTACCGCACGCACAAGCGCCTGTTGCAGTACATGCAGTGGCACAACCCGAAGCAGCGCTGGGTGCTGAAGAGTACCGGCCATCTGTTCGCTCTCGATGCGCTGTACACGGTCTATCCGGACGCGCAGGTGATCATGACGCACCGTGACCCGCTGAAGCTGATCGCCTCGCACTGCTCGCTGGTCTCGATGGCGTGCAGCATGGGCAGCGACCAGGTCGACAAGCGTGAAGTCGGCGAGATGTGGAGCGTGTCGTGGGAGCGTGCGATGCGCAACGGCGTGGAGTTCCGTCGCACACGCCCGGAGGCAGCGACGATCTTCGACATGCATTTTGCCGAACTGGTTCGCGACCCGCTGGCGATGGTCCGGCGCATCTATGCGCACTTCGGGCTGCCGTTGCCTGCTGCGACCGAGGCACGGATGCGCGAATTCATCGACAGCAATCCCAAGGAACGCCATGGTGTGCATCGTTACCGTCTGGAGGACTTTGGCCTTGATCCGGTACGCGAGCGCGAACGTTACCGCTTCTACCAGGAGTATTTCGGGGTTGCGAGCGAAGGCTAGGCGCACGACATGACACGGCGGAGGAGCACATGCCAATGAGCGACAACAAGAAGCTGAGCGTACAGGCCTGGGAAGCGTTTTGTGACAGTCTGAAGCCCGCAGGTGCCGTGCTCTCACGGGCCGCAACGCCGGAAGATCAACTGACGCAGGCCGAGGGGCTGCGCAAGCTGGTACGCATGATCCGCATGGGTTTCGAGGCGGCGCTCGAATACGGTAATACCGAGCATCCCGAGGTCTACCAGCTCGTCACGTCGACGACGCTGGGCGAGGGGGAAACTTCGGATTCCCGTTATTACCAGGTGATGATCGACGGGTCGAAGAGCTATCGCCTGAGCGGCAGCCGCGGCGAGGCACCTTACGTCGAATTTACCGTCTACGCCGGCAAGATCGGGCTCGACGCGACCAGCGCGCAGGTGGGCGCGGTGACCGAGCACGAGCTGACGGTGAAGTCCGATGGCAGCTATGAACTGCTGCTGGCACCTGAAAAGCCGGCAGGCTGGACCAGCAGCTGGATTCGCACCACGCCCGAGTCCACGGTGCTTTTCATTCGCCAGTATGCGCACGACTGGTCGAAGACGCGCGGCGCGACCTTCGATATCGAGCAGCTCGGCGCCACCGGTGATCGCCCGCCGCTCACGATTGCCGAGGTGCGTCATGCGCTCGAACGTACCAGTGCGTATGTGTCGCGCTCGGTCAATATCTGGGCTGCGATCGTCGATCAGCGTCGTGCCGCCGAGCCGAACCGCTTCTTCGTGTTTGAAGTGGAGCAGGACCCGGACGAGTCACCGGAAATGCCGACCGGGCACCGCTTCTCGTCGGGGTATTTCCGTCTCGAACCCGATCAGGCGCTGCTGGTCAGTTTCAAGCCGGCGGATGTGCCGTACTGGGGGCTCGATACCACCAACTACTGGTTCGAACCACTCTCGTACATGGACCATCGCAGCCACTACAACAACCGCACGGTGCGCTACGAAGCCGACGGCAGCGTGCGCATCGTGATTTCAGCGCGCGATCCCGGTATGCCGAACTGGATCAATACGCGAGGCCACCTCGAGGGGCCGATGATCTTCCGCTGGTCGCGCACTGCGCTGCCGGTGCCCGAGATCGAAGCGAAGCTGATCCGGCTACCGTAGGTCGGCATTCATGCCGACGATTGATGCCCATACCTGTCGGGTTGAAACCCGACCTGCGCGCGTATGCGTAGGTCGGCATTCATGCCGACGGTTGGTGCCCGTACCTGTCGGGTTGAAACCCGACCTGCGCGCGTATGCGTAGGTCGGCATTCATGCCGACGGTTGGTGCCCGTACCTGTCGGGTTGGAACCCGACCTACGCGCGTATGCATAGGTCGGCATTCATGCCGACGGTTGATGCCCGTACCTGTCGGGTTGAAACCCGACCTACGCGCGTATGCGTAGGTCGGCATTCATGCCGACGATCGGTGCCCGTACCTGTCGGGTTGGAACCCGACCTGCGCGCGTATGCGTAGGTCGGCATTCATGCCGACGATCGGTGCCCGTACCGGTCGGGTTGAAACCCGACCTACGCGCGTATGCGTAGGTCGGCATTCATGCCGACGGTTGGTGCCTATACCCGTCGGGTTGGAACCCGACCTGTGCAGATAGGCCTTGTACAACATTCAACGCCTCAAATCCTCCCCGGAGATCAAAAATGAAATTCCCTGTCCGCTCCCGCACGCTGGCTCGGGCGATCATCCGTGGCTCAACGCTGCTGGCCGTGTTGTCGCCCCCGGGTATCGTTCACGCCCAAACTCCTGCTGCCACCGCGTCAGGGCTGGAGGAAGTCCTCGTCACCGCGCGCCGCAAGGAAGAATCCAGCTAGGACGTTCCGGTCGCGATCACCGCATTCAGCAGTGCAAATCTCCAGCAAATGAATATCGTGGACACGCAGGGCCTGCAGTCCCGGGTCCCGTCACTGGTGGTCGGCCCGAATGGACAGGGTCAGCGCAATGTGGGTTCCCCCACGATCCGGGGCCAGGGCGCTACGTTCCAGGCTGCGCCCGGAGTTGCGCTGTACATGGCGGAAGCGCCGTTGCCGGCCGCCTTGACACTGTCATCCCAGGGTGGCCCCGGCATCTTTCTGGACCTCGAGAACGTACAGGTGCTCAAAGGTCCGCAGGGCACGCTGTTCGGGCGCAACACCACGGGCGGTGCCATATTGCTGTCGCCGCACCGGCCAACCGAGCAGATGGAAGGGCACGTGCAGGCGCAGGTCGGCAACTACGAGGACCGTGAACTGCAGGCGGTCATCAACGTCCCCGTGATCGAAGACAGGTTGCTGGTGCGTCTGGCCGCCGAAAGCGTGGATCGCGAAGGCTTCACCAGGGACATCAACTGGAACAAGTATCGCGACGACAAGGACTACTGGACCGCTCGGCTTGGCATCACCTGGCGTCCGACCGACGGTATCGAAAACTACCTGATGGTGTCCAACACCTCGTCACGCAACAACGGCACGGGACTGATCAATCGTGGCTTCAACCTGGCGGCTTACGGGCCGACCGGGTATGGCATCTGTGACAACAGCGCCGTGCCGGGTCTGGACGTCCCTTGCTCGCTGTACCAGGACCTCACCGATGCACAGAACGCACGCGGCAAGCGCAAGGTGGCGCACGGTGTGGACGATTACGAGAAGATCGAAACCTGGGGCGTGACGGATATCCTCGATTTCGAGATCACCGAGCAGGCGACGCTTCGCAACATCGTCAGCTATTCGAAGATGAAGCTGTACTTCAGTTACGACGGCGATGGTTCCCTCGCGCCGGCGAACGACATCAATCCGTTCACCCAGCGCCATATCCCGCGTGATGACTTCGAGCAGGTTTCCGAAGAGCTTCAACTGCAGGGATCGACGCTCGGCGGACGACTCGACTATGTGCTCGGCGGGTTTTACTACAAGAGCAAGCCCACTGGTCGCCAGGAGTACGGCGGCGTCAACGTCTGCCCCATAGGTTTTGCTGCCTACTGCATGAATTACACCGGTGATGGTTCGCTGAATACGTTCAACACACGCGGCATCTACGGCGTGACCAACGAATCCAGGGCGCTCTACGCGCAGGGTACGTACGATCTGGGAGGGTTCGGCGCGTCGTTCGATGGCCTGCGCCTGACTGCCGGGTATCGGTATACATGGGACGAGGTCGACGGTTTTGCGACTGTGTTCACTCTGGATCCTTCAGGTTCGTACAGATGCGGGACCACCAATGCGCTGGTCGCGGATCCCGCACAATGCGAGTTCACCGACAGGCTGAAGAGCCGCAAGCCCACCTGGACCGTGGGGCTGGATTACGATGTGCTCGACGACGTGATGGTTTACGGCAAGGTGAGCAAGGGCTACAAGGCAGGCGGTTTCAACACCTACGCCGTCCGTCCCGAGACACAGACATTCGGTCCCGAGGAAGTCACTTCCTACGAACTGGGTGTGAAATCCGAGTTCACGATCGGCGATGTGCCGGTGCGTCTGAATGCCGACGTGTTCCAGACTGACTTCGAAAAGATCCAGCGAGCCAGCGGTGACTTCAACCCCGTCACGTATGCCAGCGGTGCGCGCGTGCTGAGCAGCGCCAGTGCGGAAATCCGCGGGCTTGAACTGGAGGCGGTCATAAGGCCCCTCGATGCGCTCGAGATTGGCGCCAACCTGAGTCTTCTGGATGCGAAGTACAAGAAGTTTCCATACGAGGTGACGAGCCCCTTCGGCCACCAGGACTGCAGCGGCGCCGTGATTCCTTATGGTGGTCGGGCGGATCTGTCGTGCTTGCCGATGCAGTACTTCGTCGACCGGATCGCAAGCGTCTATGTGCAGGTGAACTTCAGCGACGACGTGTCCCTGTTCGTCAACTACGGCTGGTCCGATGACCAGCACACCGAAGCGTTGGTGCTGGAAAGGAACCAGCCCGGAGAGCGACTGGAGTCCTATGGTCTGCTGGGCGCTACCTTCGAATGGCGCCGCATCAATGGCTCGGGCTTCGATCTGTCGGTGTTTGGCACCAACCTCACCAACGAGACTTACCGCATCTCGAACACGGACCTGTACCAGGCGGGTTCGACCGGCTCCTGGGCAACGATCTACGGCGAGCCGCGTATGTATGGTGCCCGCCTGCGCTACAACTGGGGCGACTGAGCTGGTCCGTGATGTACGGGTATGTCCTCAAGCCAGCGAACCGGAGGGCGGAGGCGAGTCATGAATCAGCCAGCAGAATTGCCTATGACACTCCATACTGCAGCTACAGAGGGGGTGTACCCACGGCACATGGCGATCATGCTCATACGCAATAACAATCACCAAGCTTTCATCGACAACAGGTAACACAAACATGTCAATCTCACGAAGCATATCGGCGCGACGCATCTCTGTACTTGCCATCGGTGCAGCCATTGCAGCGGCAGCAGGAACAGCCATCCCGGCCGCAGCCCAGGATTCGCAGCGTGCAGCAGGACTCGAGGAGATCGTCGTTACTGCCCAGCGGCGTGAAGAATCGTTGCAGGACACGCCGATTGCCATCACGGCGTTCACTGCCGACAAACTGGCCAGTCTCGGTGTATATGAGGTCTCGAAAATCGCCGATTTTGCGCCGAACGTGCTGATTCAGAAGCAGTCGTCGTCGAATTCGAATATGTCGATTGCAATTCGTGGCATGGGTACCACTGAGACTGCATTGACGGCGGACCCCAAGGTGGGGCTGTATATCGACGGCATCCTCATCAGCAAATCGATCGGTGGCGTGTTCGATATTGCCGACCTGGAACGCATCGAGGTGCTGCGCGGTCCGCAGGGCACGCTGTTCGGACGCAACACCACTGGGGGTGCGGTCAGTGTGACTACCCAGAAGCCGAGCGGTGAGCTGCGCGGCAAGGCAACGGCGTCGGTCGGCAACTTCGGTTACCTGCGCTACGGTGGCAGCCTGGACCTGCCGGCAGTCGGCAATCTGGCAGCCAAGATTTCGTACAACCACAGCGAAACCGACGGCTGGGCAGACAACCACTACACGGGCGTGCCACTGCAGCCGCAAATGCCGAACGAAAAGGTGCAAAAGGATCTTGCCTCGCAAGACAACGACGCGTACCGCTTCGCACTGCGCTGGACGCCGCGCGAAGACCTGACTTTCGATTATGCGTTCGACAAGACCGACAACTCGGGCGTTGCTGCACCATTCCAGATCCTGAAGGTCAAGGATTCCGTAAGCACCGGGTTCGGGCACGAAGCGCGCGACTACCGGATGTTGACCGGCCCAGGCGGGCTGTTCGACCAGATGGCGCAGAACGTGTACCCGCGCAACAAGCGCCAGGAGCACTTCACGTCCGACGAGGAAACCGAGGAATACTTGAAGATCAAGGCGCATTCCTTCATCGTCGCTTGGGATGTCTCGCCAAACCTTACGCTGAAGTACCTGCTCGGATCGCGTCGGTCCAGACAGGGCAATGGCAGTGCACTGGATGGTGGCGTGTACTACGTGCGCGATCTGTTCTACGGCGTGTACGCGGGCAACAACGATCCGATCCAGACGCCTGCTTTCCATTCCCGCTTGAAGAACAAGGTCGAAATGGACTCGCACGAGTTCCAGATCATCGGCAGCGCCTTCGACGATCGGTTGCATTACACCGGCGGCATCTTCATGTACGAGGAGGACGTGTTCGAGAATAATCCGCAAACCTACTCGTTGCCGATCGCATTCGTCGCGCCTAATGGCGCGTTCTCGGATCCACTGGGCCCGCTCTATGATGCAGCCGGTTTCTGTCCGGCGATGTATGGCGGGTATCTGTGTGTCGGTTCGCAACGACTGCCGATTCCCGGTGACGACCCAGGCGCTCCTGGTGTGGTCGACTTTGCGTATGGGCAGAACGCCAGGTCGCGCGCGGTCTACGGACAGGCAACCTATGCGTTGACCGACGCACTGGGCCTGACGCTTGGCATCCGCTACACGGAAGACGACAAGAAGGCGTGGCTGTTCAACCAGAACATAGTGCGCGCCATACCCACACACAGCCGCAACAACCCGGTCCGTGGCAAAGGGGACTGGGACAACGTCAGCTACCTGGCGAACCTCAACTACGCGTTCAACGACGATATCCGCGCCTATCTGACCTACGCCACCGGCTACAACGGCGGTGGTTTCGGGGCACGCGCAGCAAGTGCGGAGGAGTTTCGAACCCCTTATGACGAGGAAGAGATCAAGTCGATCGAGCTCGGCCTGAAGTCGGAGCTGCTGGACAACCGCCTGCGCCTGAACGTGGCGCTGTTCCGCAACGAGTACACCGACGCGCAGGTCTCCGTGTTCAAGGCGGGCTCGGGTGGTGCATCCGCGAGCACGGTCAATGCAGGCGAGGAGACGATCCAGGGTATCGAGTTCGACGTCGTTGCGGTGCCAGTTGATGGACTGACGATCGATTTCACCTACGGGTATCTGGACGCCAAGTTCGACGAATACATGTCGTACAACGCGAGCACCGGCCGGCTCGAGAACATCGCGCGCAACACCAAGGTCCCGGAGGCGCCGAAGAACAGTGCATCGCTCGGCGTGCAGTACGATTTCGAGCCGTTCAGCTTTGGCGTGCTGTCTGCACGGGTCGACGTTGCCTACAAGGACAGCTTCGTATACCACCCGTACGAGAATGAATGGAACTCGCCAGACAGCCGCACACTGGTCAATGCACGCATCAGCCTGAACGACATCCGGCTCGGTGGCTGCTGCAGCGACAGCAACAAGCTGCGGGTGTCGCTGTGGGGCAAGAACCTGACCGATCAAGAATACATCAACTGGGGTATCGACTTCGGTGCGCTGGGCTGGTCTGGCGCGGTCTTTGGTGAGCCGCGTACTTACGGTCTGGACGTGGTCTATAGCTACGACTGAACAGGCCAGGGATGAGACCCGCCGCCGGTCGCCCTCTCAATCAGAGGGAGGCGACCGGCCATGCAGGAGGGCGACCTGCTAATCGGGTTGCCAGCCGCTTACGAGCATATCGACACCGGTGACGAAACCGGAGTTTGGGCTCGCCAGGTAAGCCGCTGCATGGGCAATGTCATCAGGTCGGCCAATCCGCCCGACACGGTTTGGCACAAAATCCCTGACGACGTTCTTCTCGATCGAAGACCAGTCGTCACCCCATCCGGCCTCTTTGGCCAGGCCACGCAGCCAATCCTCCACACTGGGAGAACGAATCAGGCCCGGACTGATCGAGTTCGACGTAACGCCGGAATGCGCAAGCTCCTTGGCCAGACTGCGCGTCATGTTCAGCAGCGCACCCTTTGCGGCGCCATAGTCGGGAATGGTTGCCATCGGGTGATGTCCCACGACGCTGCTGATCTGGATGATGCGCCCCCAGCCACGCTTCCTCATCAGGGGAGCAAAGGCGTGAATCATGCGAACAGCCGGCAGCACATTGAAATCGTAGGTTCCGAGCCACTCCTCGGGTGAAACATCGAACCAGGTTGCGTTCGGCCCCGCGGCAGTGTCTCCACCGGCGTTGTTGAACAGGATGTCGATGCCATCGGGATACTCGGAAAAGATCGTTGCGATTACGGTGTTCGCGGCAGCAACATCCGTGAGATCGCCCAGAACGACAGACGCGCTTCCGCCTTCCGAGCGGATGACCTCCGCGACACGCTCGGCGCGCTCGGCATTGCGTCCGTGAACGATCACGGTTGCACCATCGCGTGCCAGCCGGTACGCGATGGCCTCGCCTATGCCCGAGCTGCTGCCCGTGATCAGCGCTACCTTTCCATGAAGTTCAGTCGCCATCATCATCTCCTTGTGTGTGGAAATTCCGGTGTGCAAGTCGTTGTCACGCACTCGCACGCGTAGTTGCATTCACGGCCAGGTTACCCATGTCCCACGGCGTCGGGACGCCCGCCTTCCGATCCAAGGTGCGGAAGCCGGGATCAACGCTTCGCCTGGAAACCGGCCTTGCGTGCATCCCAGGCAGCAGGCCCAACTCCAAGCTCACGCAATTTGAATTTCTGCAATTTCTGATTTGGTGTATAGGGTAATTCGGACACGAACTCGATATAACGTGGAACAAAAAAATGAGGCGCATTGTCGTTGATGAATCGCGCGATTTCCGTTTCCGTCACAACGGAATCCGGCTTCAGTATGACGTTCAGTTTGATCTCATCTTCGCTTTCAAGTTCCTCACTTGGAATTCCGAAGGCGCCACAATCGGCAACCGCAGGATGACGGCGTGCGACCATCTCGACCTCGAACGTCGAAATATTGCGACCTTTGTAGCGAACAGCGTCCTTCTTGCGGTCGACGAAAAAGAAATTGTCGTCCGCATCGCGTCGCAACATATCACCGGTTCTGTACCATTCACCGTCAAATGCCCTGGTGGTCGCTTCAGGGTCATCAAAGTAACCGCTGAAAATCACGTGCGACCTGCGTGGTCTGACCCAGATTTCGCCGGCTTCACCCACAGGAACCTCTTCGCCACCATCGTCCATCAATTTTACTTCAAGGCTTTCGATTGGATTGCCACAACAATTGGGCGGCCAACTGCTCCGCAATCTACGGTCCTGTCGCAATATCACAAGAGCTTCGCTCTGTGCCATTCCTTGCCCAATCAGCTGCACATCGAAACGCCGACGGAATGCTTCCTCGATTTCGCTGGGCATTGGAACCGCCTGGAACTCACGAACCGGATTATCTGCATCGTCTGGGCGTGCCGGGGCTGCCCAAAGAAACATATGCATCGCCCCGATCGTGAAAACCTGTGTGGCACCATAAAATCGGACCCGTTCCCAGAAATTTCCCACGGAAAAGCCGGGATCGACTGCCAGGGTGATGCCGGCAAAGAGAGCGCGGAACAACGTTGCCGCCCACGCCCCGGAGTTGTACATGGGCAAAACGTTGTACGCAACATCGCCTGCACGCGTATCAAGCATGGCATCTCCGCCCAAAGCGGATTCAAACCAGACGTTATGACTCTGCATCACTCCCTTCGATCGACCAGTGGTCCCGGACGTCCACAGAACGGCACTTGTGTCACCGTAGCCAAAATCCGACATATCCGGCTCTGCATCCCCATTTTCATACAAGGCATCGAATGGAACCGATCCCGACAAGCGGCTCGGGTCGCCAAGAACTGCAGTATGGTTTACCGCAATTTCCTTCTGGATGCACGCGATCCGTTCGGCATGCCCTTCGTCTGTAACCAGCAGAGCCGCCCGGCAACGGTTGATCGTCTCCAGCAACCAATCGCCTTTATAATCCGTGTTTATCGGCACCCACACGGCACCCAGCTTGTTGACGGCAAGCACCAGGAACATGATCTCTGGCGCGCTGGCCATATAAAATACGACTCTGTCGCCACGCGAAACTCCAAGCTGCTTGAGCCCCCACGCCAACCTGTTGACGATGGAGTTGGTCTGATAATAAGTAAAAGCCTTTCTGTCGAACACCAGAAAGCGGGTATCCCCATTCTGGGCTGCCTGCATGCGAATCGCCCGACCCAGATGTCTTTCTGCAATATCCGGGAAATGCACCTTGTTCATTCATGAATCCCCAGTGCCAATGGTCAGCAGTGGAGATATTTCACGCCGCACGCTGCTGACTGATTCAAGATTTCTGAAGATATCGAATAACTCATCCTGCTGGCGCACCGGCATGATTCCTTCCATGAAATCATTCATTTTGCTCTTCAACCACTTCCAGTCCGCCCGGGTGTCATCACTCCACGGATCACCTTGATTGTAATCAGAAGCGTAGGATTGGCATCTGCCATCATTGGATGTAATGGAGACGATGGCTCTATTGAAGCGTGGGCGGTGGACGGGGGTGTTCAGAACGGCATCCCGCCACTCGACCGACAGTTCCTCGTCCTGCGAGGTGGTGATCCTGGAAGCCAGATCCCATACGGCTGCATCAGACAGATTTTCAGGTGAGTACCAGCCTGGTCCGCGCCTGAATCCAAGCAATGCAAGCGCCGTAATATACGGAATGTTGAATGCACCATGAAGAGGCGCGCGGTGATCCGGGGGGATGGACGAGGCGGGAGAATGAAAGAAATACATGGAGTAGGCAATCGGATTGAGCTTGATCTCGATTTTCGAGATCGCCTCCAACGGCAGATCAAACTCCCTTTGAAAATGCAATACAGCGTCGATCGCAGCGTGAGTGAACCGACATGACGGGTATGGCTTCAGGGATGTTTCAAGAATCCACCATTTGTCATCCTTGCAATCCAAAAGCTCGCGGTAGGCGCCAAAATAACCCTGTGCCTCAAAGAATCCAGGTGTGATATCAAGCACATCCCGGTCGCCAATGTAGCCTTCCTGGGCGAGAATGGAGGCCATCAATCCCGTTTGCGCCACGATCCCATAAGGAGCATATTTGAACGAATTGAATGCTGAGCGTGTCGGCATGTTGGCTGACTTGGGCGCCGTGGCGGTCCACCCGACAAGCCCCATGGCGTGCACGAGTTGCTCTCTGGATAGCTTCGCCAGATAACCGGCAGCCATTGCCGCAGCAAAGGAATCCGCTCCAGTCCCCACAAGAGAAGACCACTGGAACTGGTCTCCCTTGTATACGATCAGTTTTGATGCCAGATTCAGGCGAGCGCTGACTTCAAAGCCCGCCACATAGCCACAGAGCAGGTCGGCACCCGGTGCATCCAGGCGTTCGCCCTCGGCGAGTGCCACGGCAGCGCTGATGGCCGAAAAATGCGCGGCGTTATAGAAGGTTTCGTCAGCATCGAGCGCGTTCATCATTTCGGCATTGGCGTATGCTGCGTTGGACGATGCGACGAGCGGGTGCAGGCCGAAAACCGTTGATTCGTTCGGCCCTCCAAGTCTTTTTGCCACGCGCTGGTTTATTCTGCTGCGCTCGAGCCGTGAAGCGGCCAGCCCGCATATCAATGTGTCCAGGAATACGATCTTGGAATAGTCGAGCACATCCGGGGGCAGGGTGGAGAACTTTATGGACAAGGCGAAATCGGCAAATTTTTCCTGTTGGTACATTTTGCTTCCTCACTTGGGGTAAATGCACACATCGGCTTCATCGCAAATCAGAGGCTGGTCTGGCGCGGCGCTGGATGTTCTTCGATCCGCGATGACCGACACCGGCCATGCGCCGCTCGTAGACGCTCGAGTCATGGCGGCAATGGGCACCGCAGAGCAGGATGCGGCGGCCTCGAGGTTGTGGGCGCGAGTGCGAGTCTATTTGCCTTTGAATACCGGCTTTCGCTTCTCTATCCACCACGCGGTTGCTCCTTCCACATAGTCTTCCGTTCTGAACGCCTTCGCCAATGCCGCATCTTCACGTTCTACCTGCGTGCCGATATTGACTTCATGCAGTCCTCTGTACACCAACTGTTTGGTCAGCGCCATTCCTATTGGTCCGTTGTTGGCAATCTTCGTGGCCAACTCGAATGACTTGGTAATCACTTCTTCACGCGGAACCGCATAATTGACCAGTCCCATCCGTTCAGCCTGGGCGCCATCCACAAGATCTCCGGTCAACAGCAACTCCAGGGCCTTGGACAAGCCAATAATCCGTGGCAACGTGTAGGTAATGCCGCCTTCCGGTGGCAGGGCATAACGGTGCGTTGAAGCCATGCCAAATTGAGCGTCTTCCGCTATGACTCGCAAATCACACGCCATGGCGATGGCAAAACCTCCACCTACTGCAGAACCATTGATCGCGGCTATCGTTGGCTTCTCCAGAAGTCCTACTTCCGCGCCGAACCAGCCTACCGGTTCAAGGCGCTTCATCCACCCATATTCCTTGACCGCTCCTGGCACCGGTTTGCCCAGGGCCAATGCGATCAACATTTCAGTGTCTGCGCCCGCGCAGAACCCACGCCCGGAGCCGGTCAGTACCACGACGCGCACGTCGTCGTCCGAACGCGCCGCATTGATGGCCTGTGAAAATGATTCAACCATGCGGCCGGTCATGGCATTCATCTTGGATGGATTATTGAAGGTGATCACCGCAATATGATCAGACTTCTCATACGTTAAGTCGTAAAGGTTCATATTGCTTCCTTTTGATTTTCTTGATTTCTGGATTTGTCAAATGGTAATGAATTTTTATATTATTCTGACGCTAGCATACATCACATGCCCCCACAAGCAGTTTTCGCCTCTGGTGGTGCGCTGTACCGGGTTGATGTGCAACAAGGTTCGCACACTCGCAGGCCCGATGGGGCTTCTGTGTGTGAGAAGCCCGGATCAATTGCCAGCGTTGAGCGGCGCGGGTGATTCCGGCGTTGGAGTCAAGGCCGCGCCGCTACGGCGTCGGCCTTGAACGAGTCATGGGCGGAAACGAATTCTGATGGAATCCAAAGAATTTGAATTTTCAGAAATCCTGACTCAGTGTCGACGATCGTAACGCCGATTGATGCGGTCTCCTCGACGGTCCAGACGGTTTTCGATGCGATCGCCACGCCTGTCGAGCCGATTCTCAATACGATCTCCTCGTGCATCCAGGGCGTCGGCTCGGCGCTCGTGGCCGTTTGCCTCTGCCTTATTGGCGCGATGATCCAATCGGTCATCGATGCGCTCACCTCGGTTGTCGAGCCGCTCATCGATGCGCTCGCCACGTGCGTCGAGTCGATCGTTGATGACGTCACCTCGGTCTTGCGACCAGGCAGGCGCGCCCATTGTGGTGAACAGCAGGATGACGGGAGGCAGGTACTTTTTAAAGGACATGGCGGTTTCCTCAGAAGAGCGAGTTGAAATGCATTTGTATGAGCGACGCAACCAACGTTTGGTTGACAGCGTGGTTGCGGCCTTTGCATGAACGACGCAACCAACGTCTGGTTGACAGCTTGGTTGCGGCCTTGCAGATGAATTGGCACTCGGTCCTGTTCCTGCTGACGGGACTTCCGGGGGTGCCCTGGAACGAAGTGGAAGGCCAATCCGCCTGCCAACGTGGGTCCGCTCCCGTGTCCTTGCGTCCCTGCGGTTCTGAATTCTTTCGGTTTGTGACCCTGTATACGTGTTTGTTCTTGATTTGATCGTTCCGCACGTCCTCCAGGAGTTCCTCGATTCCAGCTTCGGCGGAACTCTCCGGTGCATCCCGATCGGCATTTTCGGGCACCAGAGAACAGGAGCAGCCGCCGTCTCATGACACGGACTTCGTCGTCTGGACGCGCGCCTGTCGTGGGGGCTTCTCAGAGCGCTGGCACGCTCGGGAAAGCGAGTCCGGTGAATACCCGCTTCCCCGCATGAAATCCGTTGGCGGGTCCGGTCACGGAGACGGGGGAATTCCCAGCCGGTGCAGGTTGGCGGGGTTTGCCTCGATATAGCTGCCTGCCGCCGGGTCGGCCACCCACACGGAGTCGCCCGGCGTCTGGCGGTATCCGAGCTTCTGCAGGTCGACCTTGCGCAGTTTGAACGTCGGCGTGATGTCGGTATCGACCGCGATGCGCACAAACACGGGTACCGCGTACGAAGGCAGCCGTTCGCGTGCCAGTCTGAAGAAGGCTGAAGGATCGAAGGACTGGCCGGGTTGCATCACGATCGTCGCCATCCCGGCGCGGCCTTCGTTGCCGGGGATCGTGACACCGTAGATCGTCATCGTCTCCACGCCGGGCGCATCGCCAAGCGCATCGGCTACCTCGGTGGTCGAGACGTTCTCGCTCTTCCAGCGGAAGGTGTCGCCGATGCGGTCGATGAAGTAGTAGTAGC
Source organism: Pseudomonadales bacterium (assembly GCA_024234165.1). Lineage (NCBI taxonomy): Bacteria > Pseudomonadati > Pseudomonadota > Gammaproteobacteria > Pseudomonadales > Pseudomonadales bacterium. The sequence goes on along the minus strand of JACKOP010000004.1, from coordinate 17,784 downwards.
CGTCGGCGTCGCGACGGAACAGATCGCCCGTGCGCATCCATGCATCGCCTTGCTGGAAGACGTTGCGCAGGATCTTTTTCTCGGTGGCATCGGGATCGGTGTAACCGTCGAAACGACCGCCGGTGACGCCCGGCAACGCGAGGATCATGCCGAGCATCTCGCCCACCTCGTCGTCGGCGCACGCGATCAGCGTGCCGTCGGGGTTGCGCGGGTGGCGGTCGTTGTCGCGGTCGTAGCGCACCAGGCGCGCATTGCTGCGTTCCGGAAACGGTATGCGCCCGCACGAGCCCACGCGGTTGTCGAGGTTCATCAGGCCGACGTTGATCTCGGTGCCACCGTAGCCTTCGATCATCTGTGTCACACCGAAGCGCTCCTGGAACGCGAGCCAGATCGCCGGACTCAGCCCGGAGCCGGTCATCGCGCGCAACCGATGGTTGCTGTCATCCGGATGCGGTGGCTGGTTGAACAGGTAGCGGCACAGTTCGCCGCTGTACTGCGCCACCGTCACGCCGTACTCGCGCACGTCGCTCCAGAAGCGGCTGGCACTGAAGCGCCGGCGCAGCACCACGCGCCCGCCGCTCGCCAGGGCGTTCGACATCAGCGACATCAGCGCTGCGACGTGATACAGCGGCAGCACGCAATAGAACACGTCGTCGGGACCCAGCTCGAGCAGCAGCGACCAGCCTTCGCCCACGCCGAGCCAGCGAGACTGCGTGACCTTCGCTGCCTTCGGCAATCCGGTCGTGCCCGAGGTGAAGACCAGGCATAGCGTGCTGGCGCCGATCACTCCGGCACGCACGCTGCGATCGGGGTTTGTGTCGGGTTGTGCTGCAAGGTCCGCATCGATACGCCGGGATCCGGGCGGAACCGACATATCGCCTTCGTCGGCAATCGTGAATGCCGGCATATCGCTGCCGACGCCCGGAGTGGCGACGACCCTTGGCGTGCATTCGCTGCCGAGGAGCAGCAGTTTGCTGCTGGTGGTGGCGAGTGCGTGGCGCAGCGCGTCGCCGCTCACCTGGGTGTTGATCAGTGCCGAGGTGCAACCGATCTTTGCCAATCCGAACCAGGCGAACAGGAACTCGGGACGGTTCTCCATCATCAGCGCGGCGACGTCGCCCGCACGCAGGCCCGCAGCGAGTGCGAAGTGCGCGTAGCGGTTTGCCTGTGCGTTCACCTCGCCGTAGCTGATGGTGCGCCCGTTCCACAGCAGGAATTGGCGTTCCGGGGCCGCTGCGGCACGCTCCTCGAGCCGGTCGGCAACCGTGTAGTCCTGTTCCGGCGTGTGTTTCATCACGCCTGCCGAGATGCGATCGAGCTTGGCCTGGGTCTGTTCGCGCGTGATCATGGTTGCAGTGTCTCCGTTGCCCGAAGGGGGAATCAGATCGCGCCGCCACAGACCGCCAGGGTCTGGCCGGTCACGAAGCTGGACGCGCCGCTGGCGAAGAACAGTACCGGACCGACGATCTCCTCCGCACGGCCCGAGCGCTTCAACATCGTCACAGCCTCCGAATACTCGAGGAAGCCCTGCATCTGACTAGCGAGATCGTCGAGCATATCGGTCAGGAATGGTCCCGGCGCAATCGCGTTGACGCGAATGCCAGCCGATGCCCATTCGTCGGCCATGCTGCGCGTGAGCGCAACCATGGCCGCCTTGCTCGAGGTATACATCGCGAGCTGGCCACAGGAGCGCAACGCACCCATGGTGACGATGTTCACGATCGTGCCGCCTCCCGATTCCGCCATCCGTGCGGCGACCAGTGTGGACAGGTGCATCGGTCCCTTGGTGTTGGTGCCGTAAGTGTGGTCGAACATTTGCTCGGTGGTCTGGGTCAACGGCGTCATCTTTTGCGTCACGCCGGCGTTGTTCACGAGCACGTCGCAACGCCCGAACGCCGCGTACGCAGATTCGACCAGTGCTTCGACCTGTTGCCAGTTGCTGATGTCACATTCGAGCGCCAACGCACGTCGACCAAGGCTGCCGATTTCGCGCGTCACCTCGGCACAGGCATCCCGCGTGCGGCTGACTGCCACCACGTCGGCGCCTGCCGCAGCGAGTCCTAGAGCGATGGCGTGCCCGAGGCCGCGGCTCGCGCCAGTGACCAGAGCGACCTTCCCGCTCAGGTCGAACAGTTCTGCAGGGTTTTTCATGTGTGGGGTGCTCCGGAAACATTTTGATTGGTTGCTTTGTTTTGATCGCGACTATAGCATGGCCGGACTTGAGCATGAACCAGTGCGAACCACACGGATCGACCCGATGCGCATGGCTGCAGCCAGGCAACGCAGAACGCAGGAAGAGCGTAGCGCGATTACGCGTGAAAAGGTGATTCGCGCCACCATCGACTGCATCGTCGAGGAAGGGCTGTCTGCGACCACCGCGGCGCGGATCGCTGCGCGTTCCGGCGTTACCTGGGGCGCGATCGTGCATCAGTTCGGCGACAAGGATTCGCTGCTGCACGCCATCGTCGAGCGCAACGCGGAGACGTACACGGGGCTGCTCACCGACGCGCTCCGGCGTGCGGGATCGACCCCGCGCGAGCGCGTCGATGCGCTGATCGACGTTACCTGGCAGTACATCAACGAGCCTGCAGCGTTCGCGTTCAACGAGCTGATCATCCACAACCGGGCGACGCACGACGAACGCATCCAGCGCCAGCAGGAAGAGTTGTCGAACGCCTTCGTGAAAGCGATGTGGGGACGCTTCTTCGGCGAGTTTCACATTCCTGCCGAAACGCTCGATACGGTGCGCAATGTCACGCTGGCGGCGCTGCATGGCCTGTCGATCATGCGGTTGATCTCGCCACAGTCACGCCCGCGCTATCACAAGGAAATCGCTGTACTGAAGAAGTTCGTGCAGGACATCATCGATCCGCCGACGGCGGCCACCAACGGAGAGAAGCAGACATGAAGGCAGTCATAGCTCTGGAACACGGCAAGCTTGCCGTGCGTGATGTCACGCTCGACGCACCGCGCGCCGGCGAGGTGCTGGTCCGCATGGCGGCAGCGGGTGTCTGCCATTCCGATCTGTCGGTGCTGAACGGTACCGTGCCGATGCCGCTGCCGATGGTGCTCGGGCACGAGGGCTCGGGCGTGGTGCAGCAGCTTGGACCGGGAGTCAGCGGGCTCGAAGTCGGAGACCACGTGGTGCTCTCGTTCATTCCCACCTGCGGTGACTGCCATTTCTGCATCCATCATGAACCGCATCTGTGCATCGCCGGCTCGCCTGCAGGCCTGATGCCCGATGGCACCTCGCGCGTTCGCCTCGATGGGCGCGAGATCGGCGCCATGGCGATGCTCGGCTGCATGGCCGAGCAGGTGGTGGTGCCGGCGATGAGCGTGCAGAAGATCGATCGGGCCATCCCGCTCGATCGCGCTGCGCTGGTCGGCTGCGGCGTGATGACCGGTGTTGGCGCGGTAACCACGACGACGCGCGTGAAGCCGGGTTCCACGGTTGCGGTCTTCGGCTGTGGTGGCGTCGGGCTGTCGGTGATCCAGGGCGCACGCCTGGTCGGCGCACGGCGCATCATCGCGATCGACATGCTCGATACCAAGCTCGATTACGCACGCCACTTCGGCGCCACGCATACGGTGCGTGCCGATGGCGACGTGGTGGCAGCCGTGCGGGATCTCTGCGGTGGCTGGGGTGCCGACTACTGCTTCGAGGTCACCGGCAAGCCGGTGGTGATGGACCAGGCCTACAACGCATCGCGCCGTGGCGGGACCGTGTGCATGATCGGCCTTGGTCACTACACCGAGAGCTTTGCGCTGAACGCCTGCGGTTTCCCCTCGGACGGCCGGACCGTGGTCGGCTGCATGTACGGCAACGCGAACTTCCGCGTCGACATGCCGAACCTGCTCGATCTTTACCTTGCGCGCCGGCTCGATCTGGATGCAATGATCACGCGTACCTACACGATCGACGAGGCTCCGCAGGCTTTCGACGATCTGGTGGGCGGCCTCAACGCACGCGGAGTGATCGTGCTGTGAATGCCGTCGAGGCGCGTGCGCGACTGTACGGCCTGATCGGCGAGTGCTTCACGTACCCGGACGAGGAGTTCGTTGCAGCGGTGCGTGACGGTGCGCTGGCCGGGCTGATCGGCGAGCTGTGCGATGCGGTCGATCCGCAGTTGCGCGCCGGGCTGGATCTGGGCGCGCTGGCAGACGCCTCGATGCGGCTGGAACCGCTGGCGGTCGAGTACACGCGCCTGTTCGACGCCGGCGCTCATGGCACGAGCTGCGCGCTGAACGGCGGGCTGCAGGTAGGCCCGCAAATGACGGTCATGGAGGAGGCGGTACGCTTCTACAACCACTTCGGCCTGACGCTCGCCGAGGATCGCAAGGAGCTGCCCGATCACCTGGCGACCGAGCTCGATTTCCTGCACTACCTGAGTCATGGCGAACAGGCGCGTGCGGCACGTGGCGAGCAGACGGTGGCCTATGAATTGGCGCAGCGCGACTTCATCGCACGCCACCCCGGTCGCTGGGTGCCGGTGATGCGACGCAAGCTCGGGACGCTGACGCCGCTGCCGCTGTTTGCTGCACTGGCGGAACTGCTGCAGCGACTGCTCGATCACGAGCTGCAACGGCTGCAGGCCGCGCATGGCGCGGCCTCGTTGAAGGTTTCCGGGGAGTTGCCGTTCGACGGTATCTGATGGCGACGCGCGATCAGCCGATATTTGCCTGGCCACCGTCGAGCCCGATCGTCTGTCCGTTCACATACTCTGCACTCGGTGAGCACAACAGCGCGACGAAGCGGCCGATGTCCTGCTCGCAGTCGCCTAGCCGCCCCATCGGCAGCGTCTTGAAGAATGCGGCCGCCTCGGCGGGGTTATGCTCCATCCACCCCTTGAGCCCGGGCGACGTCGCGTGCGGCAGGATCACGTTGGTGCGGATGTTGTCCTTGCCCCATTCGCAGGCCGCGGCCCGCGTGAGCTGGCGGATTCCATCCTTGACGGCTGCGTAGGTTCCGTAGCCCGACATATCCCAGCGTTTGGTCGCGGAGCTCGCGAGGTTCACGATCGAGCCATCGCCCTTCAGGTACGGATAGCAGAGCTTCATCAGCCGGAATGTGGCCAGCGGCCCTGACTGGAAGCCCGCCTCGAAGGATTCGTCGCTCACCGCAAACAGTTCGCCGATGGGAACCTCCTGCGCGTTGTTGACCAGGATGTTGATGCCGCCGTAGTGGCCGACGACGGTCTGTACGCAGTTGCTCAGTGATTCCAGGCTCTTCACCTCGCAGACCACCGGCAGTGCATCACCGCCGCGGGCACGGATCTGCCCGACGGTGTCCTCCAGCTTGCTCAGCGTGCGTCCGGTCACGGCCACGCGCGCCCCCTCGGCAGCCAGCGCCAGCGCGATTCCCTGGCCCACGCCCTGTCCGGCGCCGGTCACCAGCGCCACCCTGTTGTCGAGCATTCCCATCGTGATAGCCCTCTGTCGTCGTTGTGAAAAACCCGCCGGAGTCGCTGTGGCCTGGCGTCTCAGAAGTGCACGCCCTTCATCAGTTGCGCCATCGCGACCTGCTCCGCCGTGGCTTCCAGCGCCTTGGGTTCGGTCGCCACGCCCTTGGCAGCGTCCGAGTCGGGGAACATGCGGAACGTTGCGTTGTTCGTGATTTCGGCGAACTTCGGGAATGCCGTGCCGAGGAGATGCTGCAGCCAGCCCATTCCGGTCGCCACCCGGATCTTCTTCTGCGTGAGCGCTTCGACGACCATGTCGACCGCCTCGCTCACTTCCAGCGCAGGAGCGTACTCGTAGATCTTGGTCGGTGCGATCATCTCGGTGCGCACCAGCGGCATGTTGATGTTCGTGAAGTGGATGCCACGGTCCGAGAACTCGGCCGCAGCGCACAGCGAGAAGCCTTCCAGTGCCGACTTCGAGGCGATATAGGCCGAGAAACGCGGCGGATGGCCGAGCACGCCCATCGACGAGATGTTGATGACGTGCCCGTGACGGCGCCTGTCCATGCCCGGCAGCGCGCGCAGGATGAAACGCAGCGCCCCGAAGTAGTTGAGCTGCATGGTGCGCTCGAAGTCGTGGAAGCGGTCGTAGGCGAGGGCAACCGAACGGCGGATCGAGCGGCCGGCGTTGTTGATCAGGATATCGACACCGCCGTGCTCGGTCTCGATGCGCTGCATCACCTCGTCGACCGACGCCAGATCGGCGCCATCGCAGATGTAGCTGAATACCGTTCCCCCCTGCGCCGTGATCTCGGTGCAGGTCTCGTCGAGCTTTTCCTGGGTACGTGCGGTGATCACTACGCGTGCGCCGGCCGCTGCCAGGCGGACCGCAGTGGCCTTGCCGATGCCTGCGGAGCCGCCGGTGATCAGCACCACACGATCCTTGACCTGTCCTTCCAGCGTGCGATCGACGAAGAGATCGGGGTCGAGGTGACGCTCCCAGTAGTCCCAGATGCGCCATGCGTAAGTGTCGAGTTTCGGTGGCTTGATACCGCTGCCTTCCAGCAGGCGTCGCGTCACACGGCTGTCGTACTTCGTTTCGTACTTGGTCAGGATCGAGGCCGACTCGGGCATGCCGATACGATCGAAGATCGCTGCCTTCAGGCGCTTCACCGGCGGCAGCTTGTTCAGCAGGTCGACCAGTGCGGTGGGCACGAAGTCGAATATCTTCGGATCGAAGCGCACGCTGAACTTCGGCGCGTGCGCCGCCTCGGCGAAGATGTTCATCATCTGGCCGGTGCTGTAGTGCTCGGTATCGACGATGTGGAAGCAGCCGCCGTCCTGGTCGTCGAGGTGCGAGAGGTAGTCGATCGCGTTGACCACGTAATCGACTGGCACGACGTTGTTCACGCCCGATTCGACGCCGACCAGCGGCATCCACTTCGGCATCGTGTTGCGGATGCGCTGGATCGTCTTGAACGAGTAGTAGGGGCCGTCGATCTTGTCGATCTCGCCGGTGCGTGAATGGCCGATCACGGCGCCGGGGCGGTAGATGCGGTACGGGATCCTGCAGCGCTGGCGCACGATCTTCTCGGACTCGTGCTTGGTGCGGAAATACGCGTGGTCGAGGTTTTCCGCCTCGTCGAACATGTCTTCACGGAAGGTGCCGCGGTAAAGGCCACTGACGGCGACCGAGCTCACGTGATGGAAGCAGCGCACGCCGAGCGTCTCGGCTGTCTGTACCGCGTACAGCGTACCGGCGATGTTCGCTGCCTGCTGGCTTTCCTCGCTGGCGGCCATGTCGTAGACCGCAGCGAAGTGGTAGAAGTGATCGATCCGGCCCTTCAGCGCCGCGCAGTCCGGATCGGAGATGCCAAGCCCCGGTCGCGTGATGTCGCCGATCACCGCGACGATGCGCTCGGCGGCTACCGGAAAACGCGTCTTGAGTTCGTCGAGCTTGTGCCGGGAAGACTCGCGCACCAGCACGTGGATCGTGCCGGGGCGGGCCAGCAGGTTTTCGATGAAGAAGCGGCCGATGAAGCCGGTCCCGCCGGTGATCAGGTAGTTCATGCTAGTACTCCATTGTTGGCATTATCGAATCACTGCAGTGTCTCAGCGGTACTTCGCGAGGTAGAGCCTCTCGAAGAAGCGCTTTGCCCAGTGCATGGCGCGCATCGAGGGCAGCATCAGGTTGCGGCGCTCAGTACGCCAGACCAGGGTGCCGTTGTCCAGAGCATCGATGATGCACATCAGTTCTGCCTCGAACGATGCCTTTGCCGGCCTTCCGGCCAGGACGTCGAGCAGGTTGCGTGCTGCCGCGCGCGCCTGCAGTTCGGCCATGTGTGCCTGTTTGGGCATCCAGTCCGGTCCCGGGTAGCTGCCGCAGTCGCCGGCGACGTAGACGTGCTCGTGCCCCGCGACGCGACACTGCATGTCGGCACTGATCAGACCGCCGGGGGAGCGCGGCAGCGTGGTCTGGTCGAGCCAGGCATCGCCGGTCATGCCCGGCATGAACAGGATCAATTGCGCCGCGATCTCGCCCGCGTCGGTCACGACGCGATCGGCTTCGAAGCGCAGCGGCTTTTCCCCCAGCCGTGTCGCGATGCCGCGTCGGCGCATTTCGCCGAGCAGGTGGCTCACGGTTCTTTCGCCGAGCCGCTTGCCCGGCTCCTGCGAGGGGTTGAAGAAGACGAGCTGGAAGCGTTCGCGGCGTCCTTCACGACGCAGTTGGCGTTCGATGCCGAACAGGAACTCGAACATCGGCCCTCCGCGCATCGCATTCGGCTCTGCCGGGTTGGTGCCGAAGCCGATCGCGATCGTGCCGCCCGGCATTTCGCGCAAGCGGTCGCGGATGCGCTCGGCGGCGGCAATTCCCTCGCACGGGATGATCGCGTGCTCCAGTCCCGGCAACTTGCGGATGAAGCGCCCGCCGCTGGCGATCAGCAAGGCATCGTTCCTGATGTCGCCGGTGGTGGTGTGCAGCACCCGTGCCGAAGCATCCAGTCCGGTTGCGCTGGCTGCCACGTGACGCACCCGCTGGCGTGCGAAGAAGTTCTGCAGTGGAACCACGAGCTGTTCGCGGCTGCGCAGCCCGGCCGGGATCCAGATGCTGCCGGGAAGGTAGTGGAGTTCGGCGTGCGGTGATACCACGGTGATCTCGGCTCGTGCATCACGCGCGCGCAGTTCGTGCAGCGCCGCGAGCGCGCCGAAGCCGGAACCGACGATGGTGATGCGGGCGGGGTCTTTCATTGCAGTCCAGTCCTTGCCGTTGCCGGAAATCAATGGTCGCCGCATTCGCCGGCGCCTGCAACGAAGATCGGCGCACGAAGACCGGCATGTCCGGAGCGGATCGATCCTGCGACGGCGGAACCTGCCGACGGCAGGGCGTGCGCAGCGATGCGAACGACGTTTATACTCGCGCGACCGCCCCCCCCACACAGCGCGAGGACAACAATGGCAACCAACCAATATTCGCACCTGCTGTCGCCCGGACGTATCGGTCCCATGGAGATGCGCAACCGCATCGTTCTGATGGCGATGGGGGTCAACTTCGGCGAGGACGACGGTGTCAGCGGTGATCGCATCGTGGCATTCCACGAGTCGCATGCACGCGGTGGCGCCGCGCTGATCATCTCCGGTGCCTGCGGCGTGATGTATCCGATCGGCCAGGTGCAGCCGTGGCAGATCGGCATCTCGGACGACCGCTTCATTCCGGGCATGGCACGCCTTGCCGAAGGGGCCCACCGGCACGGGGCGAAGTTCGCGGTGCAGCTGCACCAGGGTGGACTGGTCGCCGGCGACGACGTACGCGCTGGTCGTCCGCAATGGTGTCCGTCGATACCGGACCCGGTCCAGGGTGATTTCGCCGACGGTTTCCTGCCGTCAGAGCTGCAAGCCTTCGCCGGTGGCGGGGTGCCCACTTACAAGGTGCTGACCAAGGACGATATCCGGACCCTGATCGAGCACTATGCAGCCGCCACCCGCCGTGCGCGCCAGGCGGGTGCGGATGCGGTCGAACTGCATGCCGGGCACGGTTACATCCTGTCCGAGTTCCTGTCGCCGAAAACCAACAAGCGCACCGACGAGTACGGCGGCAGCGTGGAGAACCGGTCGCGTCTGATGCTCGAGGTGTTGCGCGAGGTGCTGCGCGAAGCCGGCAACCAGATGGCGGTCATCGTCAAGCTCGATTCGCGTGAAGTGGGCAGGGAAGGTGGCATCACGATCGAGCATGCCAAGGTCACGGCGCGCCTGATCGAGGAAGCCGGCGCGCATGCGATCACCGTCTCCGCCTATCACAACGTCGGCATGGGCAAGTTGCACTCGGCGTCGAACATCCCGCACGAGCCGAATACGAACCTGCCGTTTGCCGCCGCGATCAAGGAAGTGGTGAAGATCCCGATCATCACTTCGGGGCGTGTCGAACCGGAGCATGGGGACGAAGAGATCCGCGGCGGCAAGTTCGACTACCTCGGCATGGGTCGCAAGCTGCTCGCGGACCCCGACCTGCCGCGCAAGCTCGGCGAGGGGCGGGTGGCGGATGTCCGGCCCTGCATCTACTGCTACACCTGTGTCAGCGCCATCTACACGCGCGAACGGTCGCGTTGTGCGGTGAATCCGGAAGTGGGGTTCGAGTATCAGCGTGCAAACCTGCCGAAGCCGGTGCGCCGCAAGCGGGTCGCCGTTGTCGGCGGTGGCCCCGGCGGCATGGAGGCAGCGCGCCGACTGGCGCTCGACGGGCACGAAGTGGTGCTGTTCGAGCGCGGTGAGCGTCTCGGCGGCACCTTGCGTTTCGCTTCGATCGCCTATCAGCCGAACGAGCGGCTGCTCGATTGGCTGGAAGTGCAGCTCGGGGCTTCGGCGGTGGAAGTGCGGCTGAACACCGCGGCAACTGCCGAGCTGCTGAAGCAGTGGAAGGCCGACGACGTGGTGGTTGCCACTGGTGCGCGACGCAGCATGCCGCCGATCCCGGGCGCCGATCTTGCACACGTATACAGCGGTGACGACATGCGTCGTCTGGTGCTCGGCGAGAGTTCGCAGGAGCTGGAGCGCAAGACCTCGCTGTTCACGCGGCTGGCCACGAAGGCAGGCGCCGCCACCGGACTTACCGGCAACCTGGAATTCATTCGCAAGGCCACCCACGCGTGGATGCCGCTTGGCAAGAGCGTCGCGATCATTGGCGGCGAACTGGTTGGTCTGGAGCTTGCCGAGTTCCTGAGCGAGCGTGGTCGCACGGTGCATATCGTCGATGAGTCACCGCGTTTCGGTGCCGGCCTGATGCTGGTCCGCCGCATGCGCATCCTGGCGGAACTGCGCGAGCACGGCGTGGGTCTGCATGCAGAGGCAAAGGATATTCGCATCGAGAAAGGGCGCGTCGGCTTCACCGACAAGGACGGAGCTGCCCGCAGCGTGGACGCCGAACACGTGATCGTGGCCAAGGGGGCGAGCGGTGATTCGCGTCAGGCCGACGCGTTCCGCACCGCGGGTCTGCGCGTGCACGAGGTGGGTGACGGTACCGGTGTGGGCTATATCGAAGGTGCGATCCGCGGTGCGCAGCGCGCGGTCGATGCAATCAATGCGGACCAGGCAGGCGCTGCGGCTTCCTGAATGCCGGAAGCGGGTGCCTCGGCAAGAGGAGGCACCCGCAGTTCGGACCAAAACCCCGGTGGTGCGCTTACAACAGCAGACGGCGGATATCCGCCAGGGTCTGTGCGAGGTAGGCGGTGAAGCGTGCCGCCTGGGCGCCGTCGATCACGCGGTGATCGTAGGACAACGACAACGGCAGCATCAGCCGTGGATTGAACTGCTTGCCGTCCCACACGGGCCTGGTCTGCGTCTTCGATACGCCCAGGATCGCCACTTCCGGTGCATTGACGATCGGTGTGAACGCCGTGCCACCCACACCGCCAAGACTCGAAATCGAGAAGCAGCCGCCCTGCATGTTGGCCAGGCGCAGCTTGCCTTCACGTGCCTTTGCCGACAGCGCCGCCATCTCCTGTGCGATCTCCAGTATCCCCTTGCGATCGGCGTCGTGGATGACCGGCACCACCAGGCCATTCGGCGTGTCCACCGCGAAGCCGATATGGAAATAGCGCTTCAGGATCAGGTTCCCGCCGTCGAGTGAGGCGTTGAACTCGGGAAACTTCTTCAGTGCGGCTACTGCGGTCCTGACCAGGAACGCGAGCAGCGTGAGCTTTGTGTCGCCGGTCTTGGCGTTTTCCTTGTTGAACTGCACGCGCAGTGCTTCCAGCTCCGTGACGTCGGCCTCGTCGAACTGGGTCACGTGCGGGATCATCACCCAGTTGCGTGCGAGGTTGGCGCCGGAGAGTTTGCGGATGCGCGACAGCGGCTGTGTTTCGACCGGGCCGAAGCTGGCGAAGTCGACCTCGGGCCAGGGCAGCAGATCGAGACCGCCACCCGTGGATGGCGGTTGTGCCAGGGCGGTCTTGACGTATTGCTGCACGTCTTCCTTCAGCACACGCTGCTTCGGTCCGGTGCCCTTTACCTGTGCCACGTCGACACCCAGTTCGCGCGCAAAGCGCCGCACCGAGGGGCTCGCATGCGCAAGACCGCTGCCGGCAGATTCATCGTTGCCGGTGGCGGTGGCGCGCAGCGTGGCAGGGGGAGGCGCAACGGGCTGTGGCGGCGGTGGCGCAGAGGCAGGTGCGTGTTGGGCCGGTGCCGGTACCGAAGGGGAAACTGGCGGCGCCGCCGGAGCCGCAGCGGGTGCGGCGGTCGGAGCCGGACCGGGTGTGACCGATGGTGCTTCGGCGGCCGCTGGCGCGTCGGCGGCTTCGAGCAGCAGTACCACGGTGCCCTCGTTGACCGTGTCGCCGACCTTCAGTCGCAGTTCCTTGACCGTTCCGGCGATGGGTGAGGGTACTTCCAGCGTCGCCTTGTCCGACTCCAGCGTGACGAGCGGGTCCTCTGCCTGCACGGTGTCGCCAGGGCGGACCTGCAGTTCGATCACCGGCACGTCCTTGAAGCTGCCGATGTCGGGCACTTTCACTTCGATGAGCGGCATGTCTGCTGTCCTCACACGGTGGTCGGATTCGGCTTGTCGGAATCCATCCGGTATTTGGCGATCACCTGCTTCAGCTTCGCCTTGTCGAATGCGCCCTCATCGGCCAGCGCCGTCAGCGCCGCCAGGGTGACATAGTGACGATCGACCTCGAAGAATTCGCGCAGTTTCTCTCGCGTATCCGAGCGACCGAAGCCGTCGGTGCCGAGCACGCTGTAGTTGCGCGCCACCCAGGGCCGGATCTGCTCGGCGAAGGCGCGCACATAGTCGGTCGAGGCGATCACCGGCCCGCGTGTGTCGTGCAGGCACTGTTCGACGTGCGAGAGACGTGGCGCTGCGGCCGGGTGCAGCAGGTTCCAGCGGGCGACGTCCTGGCCGTCGCGTGCGAGCAGCGTGAAACTCGGGCAGCTCCAGACGTCGGCGTCCACGCCCCAGTCCTGTTTCAGCAGCTGCGCTGCCGCGATCACCTCGCGCAGGATCGCGCCACAGCCCAGCAGTTGCACACGCGGGCCCTTCTTGCTGGCCGCACCCTTCTGCAACAGGTACATGCCCTTGAGGATGCTCTGTTCCATGCCTTCCGGCAGTGCCGGGTGAGCGTAGTTCTCGTTCAGCAGCGTGATGTAATAGAAAACGTCTTCCTGCTCCTGCACCATGCGGCGCAGACCGTCGTGCAGGATCACCGCGACCTCGTACGAGAAGGTGGGGTCATACGGGATGCAGTTCGGAATCAGCGCCGCCTGCACATGCGAGTGACCGTCCTCGTGCTGCAGGCCTTCACCGTTCAGCGTCGTACGCCCCGAGGTGCCGCCGAGCAGGAAGCCACGCGTACGCTGGTCACCGGCCGCCCATGCGAGGTCGCCGAAACGCTGGAAACCGAACATCGAGTAATAGATGAAGAACGGAATCATCTGCACGCCATGCGTGCTGTAGGACGTGGCCGCGGCTATCCATGACGCCATCGCACCGGCTTCGGTGAGTCCTTCCTGCAGGATCTGGCCGGTCTTCGATTCCTTGTAGAACGCGAGCCCGCCGGCGTCCTCGGGTGTGTACTGCTGACCGACCGAAGACCAGATGCCGAGGCTGCGGAACATGCCTTCCATGCCAAAGGTGCGTGCCTCGTCGGCGACGATCGGCACGATGTGCTTGCCGAGCACCTTGTCCTTCACGAGCGTGCCGAGCATGCGCACGAAGGCCATGGTCGTCGAGAACTCACGGCCTTCGGCGGAGGCCTTGAGCTGCGTCTCGAACGCGGTGAGTGCAGGCACCTCCATCGGCGCGACCTTCTGCCGCCGCTGCGGCAGGAATCCGCCGAGCGCCTGACGGCGCTCGATCATGTACCTGTATTCGGGTGATGCCGGGTCGAGTTCGAGGTATTCCAGGTTCTCGGCCTGTTCGTCGGTCAGCGGCAGGCCGAAACGGTCGCGGAAGGAGATCAGCGACGTGGTGCCCATCTTTTTCTGCTGGTGGGTGATGTTCTGCGCTTCGCCCGCCTCGCCCATGCCGTAGCCCTTGATCGTCTTGGTGAGGATCACGGTCGGCTGGCCGCTGTGATTCACCGCAGCGTGGTAGGCAGCGTAGACCTTGTGCGGATCGTGGCCGCCGCGATTCAGGCGCCAGACCTCGTCGTCCGACCACGTCGCGACCATGGCCTTCAGTTCGGGCGAATTGAAGAAGTGCTCGCGCACGTAGGCGCCGTCCTTCGACTTGAAGTTCTGGTAATCGCCGTCGACGCATTCCTCCATGCGCTTGCGCAGCAAGCCCTTGCGGTCCTGCGCCAGCAACGGATCCCAGTAACTGCCCCAGATCACCTTGATGACGTTCCAGCCGGCACCGCGGAAGTAGGCTTCGAGTTCCTGGATGATCTTGCCGTTGCCGCGCACCGGACCGTCGAGGCGCTGCAGGTTGCAATTGATGACGAAGATCAGGTTGTCGAGACGCTCGCGCCCGCCCAGGCTGATTGCGCCCATCGATTCCGGCTGGTCCATCTCGCCGTCGCCCATGAAGGCCCACACCTTGCGGTTGCCGGCGTCGATGATGCCGCGATCATTGAGGTATTTCATGAAGCGTGCGTGATAGATCGCCTGCAGCGGACCCAGGCCCATCGATACCGTGGGGAACTGCCAGAACGCGGGCATCAACCACGGGTGCGGGTAGGAGGAAATGCCCGCGCCGTCGACTTCGCGGCGGAAGTTGTTCATCTGCTCCTTCGTCAGCAGGCCGTGCATGAAGGCACGCGCGTAGATGCCCGGGTTGGCATGGCCCTGGAACAGCACCAGATCGCCGCCGTGGGTTTGCGAAGGGGCGTGCCAGAAATGGTTGTAGCCCACGTCGTAGAGCGTTGCCGCGGAGGCGAAGGTGGCGATATGCCCGCCGAGGCTGGAGTCTTCACGGTTCGCACGCACCACCATCGCGGCTGCGTTCCAGCGCACGTAGGAGCGGATGCGGTGTTCGAGCTCGTGGTTGCCCGGCGACGGGGTCTGCTGCCCGGGTGCAATCGTGTTGACGTAGGCGGTGGTTGCCCGATACGGGAGGTTGATGCCGGAGCGTCGCGCGAGATCGACCAGGCGCTCGATCAGGTAGTGCGCGCGCTCCGGCCCCTCGTGCTCGATGACGGCCTTCAGGGCGTCGAGCCATTCCCGGGTTTCCTGCGTGTCCGGGTCCGATAGCAGCAGGCTGTTTGACTGTGCAGGCATCGCTGACTCCTCGTTCGTTGGTGGCGCAGTGCGCCGTCGAGCGTGTGTTCGTGCAGTCGGGGAACCGGATCACCAGATCCCGCGTCCGCCGTCGATCACGTGATCGGCGCCGGTGATGTAGGCACTTTCATCCGAGGCGAGGAAGACTGCAAGCGCCGACACCTCGTCCTTGCGCCCGCGACGGCGCAGCGGAATCGATGCCAGTTGGCCATCGTCCAGCGGTTCGGTTCCCGCCATGCCGGTCTCCGCGATGGCACCGGGCAGGATCGCATTGACGCGGATGCCGTCGGGCCCCAGATCGTTCGCCGCGCTGCGCGTGAGACCGCGTATGGCCCACTTCGACATGCCGTAGATCGCGTGGTACGGGAAACCGAGCAGCCCGGCCAGCGACGACAGGTTGATGATCGATCCGCCACCCGCTTCGCGCATCATCGGTGCGATGCGGCTGATGCCGAGCCAACTGCCGAACACGTTGATCTCGAGTAGGCGACGCACCTGCTCCGGCTCGGCCTTGTCGACCGGACCGATGAAGTAGATCGCGGCGTTGTTCAGCAGCACGTTGGCCGGGCCGAAGGTGTTGCGGGTCGCAGCGAGGACTTCGTCCCAGCTCTCGGCGCGACTCACGTCATGGCGTACGAAGTGCGCTGCAGAACCGAGTTCGTGCGCGAGCGCGCGCCCCTCGTCCTCGGCCAGATCGCTCAGCACCACGCGGGCCCCTGCGGCGACGAATGCGCGTGCGTGGGTGGCGCCCATGCCGCGTGCGGCACCGGTGATGATCGCGATCTTGCCTTGCAGTCTGCCAGCGTTGCCGTTCATGTGGGGTGTCCTTGTCAGGCGTGGAAGCGGCAGTATAGTGCGGGGTGCGCCGTCGGGGCAGACGGCGCCTGAACCTTTTCGGGAGGGCCGTCGTTGCATGATCACGCTGCAGGACCGTATCGAAGTGCCCGCGCATGCCCTGGCGCAGTTGCGCGCGTTGGTGCATCAGAGCTACCTGCCCGGAGCGCTCGCGCGCGCAATGACGCTTGGCGATGAAAGCGTGTCGCCACCGCTGCGGCTCACGCACGGCGATGCCACCCTGTGGTTGCGCTGGACGCTGCCGGATCTGGGCGCATGGTGGGCGATGCGTGTGGCTGCCGGCGATCCGGCAGTCGCCGCGTTCTGGACGCAGATCGACGCCATCGCGAGCGCTCGCGAGCGCGTCGTACTCACGGGCGATGAACGGCTGCCGCAGCCCGACGAGGTGTCCGGGTACACCACCACGCCTGCTGGCTGGCGCGAAACGGCGCAGTTGTACCTGCACGATGGCATCGGCGACAAGGCGCGCGCCGAACTCGAAGCCGTGCTGAGACACGCCGAGGACGAGCTGGACGGGTTGGTCGCTTCGAGCCTGGCCGTGAACCTGACTGCCGACTACGGTGGCGGGCACTACACGTGGGATCTTCTGTACCGTGACCGTGACGAGGCGCGCCGCGCGCAGCAGGGACGGTGGTGGCGCGACGTGTTGCTGCCCGCGCTCGATCGCCACTGCAGAGCCCGCAGTGCACTGGGGCTGGAGACGCTGGGTGCGGGAGCGCGTGATCCGGAGCTGGCCGGGGGCGTGAAGCGTACCGCGCTGTTCCGTCTGTTGCCGGGAGTCGACGCCGAGGTCCGTGCGCGCTTCGAGCGCGATCTGCTCGACATGCCGGCGTACATCACGGCGATTCGCAACTGGCGCCTCAGCCGTGCCGTGACGCTGGCATGGGATATGAGCGACGTTGCGCCGTGGAGCTACGTGTGGGAACAGGAGTTCGCCGAACTCGATGGTCTCAACGGTGCCTACATGGCGCACCCGCACCACTGGGCCCACGTCGACCGCTGGTTCGACCCCGAGTCGGGAGTGCAGATCATCGACACCGCGCTATGCCATGCGTTTTCGCCGCTGGTATGCGCCATCATCACGCGCTGAAGCGCGCCGGCAGGAGACGACGACATGTTCGCGATGATCATCAACGAAACGGGCGGCCCCGAGGTGATGCGCCTCGGCGAGATCGCCACGCCGGAGCCCGGGCCGGGTGAAGTGCGCATCCGTGTCGCCTACGCCGGGGTCAACCCGGCCGACTGGAAGAACCGCGAAGGCTACCTGGCTGCGTTCCGGCCCTACACCTTTCCATACATCATCGGGTTCGACGCCGCCGGCGTGGTCGACAAGCTCGGTGAGGGCGTCGAGGATTTCACGGTGGGCGATCACGTGTTCACTCCGACCAACCACGGACAGGGCGGGCTGGGCAGCTACGCCGAGTTCGTGATCGCCGCCACCGAC
This sequence comes from Pseudomonadales bacterium, assembly GCA_024234165.1. Lineage (NCBI taxonomy): Bacteria > Pseudomonadati > Pseudomonadota > Gammaproteobacteria > Pseudomonadales > Pseudomonadales bacterium. Next base: position 375 of record JACKOP010000004.1, on the reverse strand, counting down.
CGTGTGGCGCGCATGCCCGCTGGAATCGACTTCGCGCAAGCCGCGGCCTTGCCGGTCGCGGCACTGACCGCCTGGCAAGGCGTGATGGAGCGAGCCGACATCCGGGCAGGGCAGCGCGCGCTGATTCACGGCGGCGCCGGTGGAGTCGGTGGGTTTGCGGTACAGTTCGCGCGTCTGGCCGGAGCGCACGTCGCTGCGACCTGCAGCAGCACCAATGCCGACTATCTGCGTGAACTCGGCGTCGAGCGGGTGATCGATTACCGCAGCGAGAACATCGCCGCTGCGGTGGCGGCCTGGGCACCCGGCGGGCTTGATTACCTGATGGACGCAGTGGGCGCGAGCACGCTGCCGAACGGACTCGAGCTGGTGCGTCGT
>JACKOP010000003.1:600000-789741 GCA_024234165.1 Pseudomonadales bacterium | reverse complement strand
GCGGCTCGCCCCTGCAACCCCGTGGATCGCATCCCCATCGTACGGGCGAGCGGCGGCTCGCCCCTACAATCCGGCGGATCGCATCTCCATCGTACGGGCGGGCGGCGGCTCGCCCCTACAACCCCGCGGATCGCATCTCCATCGTACGGGCGAGCGACGGCTCGCCCCTACAACCCCGCGGATCGCATCTCCATCGAGCAGCGGTGTATGCCGATGCTGGGATTGAAGAGCTTCCGCCCGGCCGCGATCACGCTCACCGGCATCGAGCTTGCCCACCGCATTCGCAAGCAGCAGCACTCATTGCCGAGGGGCCTGAACGGGCGGGCCGGTTCGCTCGAGGACTCGTGGACCGCTGCGCTGGCGGGTTCCGCAGTGTCTCATCATGGCGGTGGCGAGCAGTGTTCGCCAATGCACCAAAACTCAGGCACTGACCTTGATTGGCCGCGCGAGCGACCGCGCATCGCCGGCCAGGTTCGATTCCCGCGCAAGATCTTTTTCGTCGAAAATAGTCACCGTGAGTGACGGAAATGACGGGTCTGCAAACCGTTTCGACCGCATAATCGGTTACAGTACCGGCCAAATACACCCGGTTGGTAATGACAAGTCACTGTTTATAAGAATAATATTCCGGCCATGGAACCGGCCAGACTCTATGCAATGACGGGCAAGTCTTGACCCCCGCCGCCGCCGAGCCGTTCATGCCGGCCGAGGGCACGGCCGTGCTCGAGAACCTGGCCTTCGACCTGGCCCGGGAGGCCAGCGAGCTATCGGCCCAGCTGCATCCGGTGGTTCGGCTGTCGGTCGCCGATCTGGTGCGGTCGATGAACTGCTACTACTCGAACCTCATCGAGGGCCACAACACCCATCCGCGCGACATCGATCGCGCCTTGGCGGCGGACTATTCCAGCGACCCGCATCACCGCGATTTGCAGTTCGAAGCGCGAGCCCACATCGAAGTGCAGCAGATGATCGACGCGCGTGTGGGCGGCACGCCGCGACCGCCCGCATCGCTTGCATTCATCGAGTGGACGCATCGGGAATTCTGCAAGCGGTTGCCCGAGAGCCTGCTGGTTGTCGAGAACCCAGACACGAAGGAACGCATTCCGGTCGTTCCCGGACAGCTTCGCTCCCGCACGGTCGCGGTGGGTCGGCATGTTGCGCCTTCGGCCGAGGATCTCCCGTCGTTCATGCGCAGGTTCGGGGAAGCCTACGATGCGGCCCGCTTGAGCAAGCCGCGTCAGGTGATCGCCGTTGCGGCAGCTCATCATCGGTTCCTATGGATCCATCCCTTCCTCGACGGCAACGGTCGTGTCGCGCGTCTGATGTCGCACGCGATGTTGCTGGAGATCGGAATCGGCTCCGCGCTCTGGTCCGTGTCGCGCGGACTGGCGCGCAGCTCGGGCGAGTACAAGCGTCTCCTCATGGCGGCGGATGAACCGCGTCGGAACGATCTCGATGGGCGAGGAGCGCTGTCCCAGGAGGCGCTGATCGAGTTCTGCCGATTCTTCCTGGAGACCTGTCTCGATCAAGTCCGCTACATGCGCGAGCTGCTCGACCCATCCGAGATTCAGCGCCGCATGGAGCTGTACGTGCGTGATGAGGAAGGTGCGGAGCGGCTGCCGAAGCGCAGCTTCGCGGTTCTGCGCGAGGCGCTCCTCTCGGGTGAGCTGGAGCGCGGCCGCATCCCTCAGCTGATCGACACGAGCGAACGCACTGCGCGTCGCGTGATCTCCGCGCTGATCGAGAAGCGCTTGCTCGTCTCGGGTTCGCACAAGGCGCCATTGCGACTGGGCTTCCCGATCGACGTCGTCGAGCGCTGGTTCCCGAAGCTCTATCCGGTGACCTGAGAGCAATGTCAGGGCTTCGCGCAACGGAGGGATGCCAGGTGCGTGATCCAGGGTCGCGTTCGCCGAGGCGTCCAACGGATCTCGCGCCTCTTGTGGGCGCTTGTCATGTTTCCGGCGATCGCACTGGCTGGTCGGATTTGAAGCGCAGATTCAGGGTGCCGAGACCGAGACGCGGGATGGCCACAGTTCGACCAGTCTTGGAATAGGCGCGATTTACCGGCTCACGACATCCCTGAGGCTCCTCGGAAGAGCGGGCCCGACGTTTGAGCATGACGGCGGTCCCGTGACGCCCGAGGCGCGTGTCCTCACCATGCTCGAGCAGTTTGCCGGCGTGGGGCACCCGTCGCCCCTACAACCCCGCAGATCGCATCCCCATCGTACGGGCGAGCGGCGGCTCGCCCCTACAACCCCGCGGATCGCATCTCCATCGTACGGGCGAGCGGCGGCTCGCCCCTACATATTGCGGCGGTAGACCCCGCCCACCTCGTACAGCGCCTGGCTGATCTGCCCGAGTGATGCCACCTTCACGGTCTGCATCAATTCGGCGAACAGGTTGCCGCGCCGAATCGCGACCTCCTGCAGTCGCGCCAGCGCTGCCGGCGCCTCGGCCGCGTGCCGAGCGTGGAATGCGGCGAGGTTGTCGATCTGCTGGCGCTTTTCCTCATCCGAAGAGCGCATCAGCGCGCGCCCCTCGATCTTCTCCTCCTGCCCCGGCGGCGGCAGGAAGGTGTTCACGCCGATCAGCGGCAGCGAACCGTCGTGCTTGCGACTCTCGTAGTACTGGCTCTCGTCCTGGATCTTCGAGCGCTGGTACATGGTGTCCATCGCGCCCAGCACGCCGCCGCGTTCGCTGAGGCGATCGAACTCCTGGTACACCGCCGCCTCGACCAGATCGGTCAGCTCCTCGACGATGAACGAGCCCTGCCACGGGTTCTCGCAGAAGTTCAGTCCCAGCTCGCGATTGATGATGAGCTGGATCGCCACCGCACGGCGCACGCTCTCCTCGGTCGGCGTGGTGATCGCCTCGTCGTAGGCGTTGGTGTGCAGGCTGTTGCAGTTGTCGAACAGCGCGTACAGCGCCTGCAGCGTGGTGCGGATGTCGTTGAAGCTCATCTCCTGCGCGTGCAGGCTGCGCCCCGAGGTCTGCACGTGGTACTTCAGCATCTGGCTGCGGGCACTTGCCCCGTAGCGCTCCTTCATCGCGCGCGCCCAGATACGCCGCGCCACGCGCCCGATCACGGTGTACTCCGGGTCCATGCCGTTCGAGAAGAAGAACGACAGGTTCGGCGCGAAGTCGTCGATCGCCATCCCGCGCGCCAGGTAGTACTCGACGATCGTGAAGCCGTTGGCGAGCGTGAACGCGAGCTGCGAGACCGGGTTCGCGCCGGCCTCGGCGATGTGATAGCCGCTGATCGACACGCTGTAGTAGTTCTTCACCGCGCTCGCGATGAAGAACTCCTGCACGTCGCCCATCATCGTCAGCGCGAAGCCGGTGCTGAAGATGCAGGTGTTCTGTGCCTGGTCCTCCTTCAGGATGTCGGCCTGCACGGTGCCACGTACGCTCTCCAGCGTACGCCTCCTGATCATGGCGTAGGTCTCGGCGTCGACGAACTGCTCACCGCTGATACCGAGCAGCCCGAGTCCGAGGCCGTCGTTTCCCTCGGGCAACGCACCGTCGTAGCGCGGGCGTGCAGCGCCTGCGAACAACGCGTCGATCTTCGCCTGCGCGGCCTCCCACTGCCCGCTCTGCCTCAGGTGTTTCTCGACCTGCTGGTCGATTGCTGCATTCATGTAGAACGCCAGGATCATTGGCGCCGGACCGTTGATCGTCATCGACACCGAGGTCCTCGGATCGCACAGATCGAAACCCGAATACAGCTTCTTCAGATCGTCGACGGTCGCGATCGACACTCCGGAGTTGCCGATCTTGCCGTAGACATCGGGGCGTGACTGCGGGTCCTCGCCGTAGAGCGTGACCGAGTCGAAGGCGGTCGAGAGCCGGTTTGCCGGTTGACCGCGAGCCACGAAATGAAAGCGACGATTGGTGCGCTCGGGGGTACCCTCGCCGGCGAACATGCGTGTCGGGTCCTCGCCCTCGCGCCGGTACGGGAACACGCCTGCCGTGTAGGGGTAGTAACCCGGGAGGTTCTCCTGACGCAGGAACGCGAGCAGCCCACCCCAGCTCGCGTGATCCGGCGCGCCTATCTTCGGAATCTGCAGCCGACTCAGGCTCTCGCGATAGTTGTCGCCACGGATATCGCTGCCGCGCACGGTGTAGCTGTACTGCGGCGTGCGGATGCCTGCCCGACGCTCCGGCCAGCCGCGCAGCAGTTCGAGCGAATCCGCGTCCAGCTCCTCGAGCGTCGCCTGGTAACGCTGGCGCAGCACACGCAGGCTGTTGTCGGCGTCTGCAGCGGTGAGCGCCTGCGGCGCGTAGGCTGCCAGCGGCGCGGGCAACAGCGGATCGGCCAGTTCGGACAACGCCTGGTACAGGTGCTGGGCACGGTCGGCAAGCTCCGCCTGCGTACCGGTGCGCGCGTTCAATTCTCGCCCCTGCTCGGCGATCTCCGCGAGGTAGCGCGTGCGCGCAGCCGGAATCAGCGCCACCGCCTTCGGCTCGCGCAGCGTGATGTCGATCGCTGGGGTCCACTCGGTCGGGTCGAGTTCGAGCTTCCGTGCGATGCGTGTGCACAGCTCGTGGAACACCCAGTTCATGCCCGGGTCGTTGAACTGGCTCGCGATCGTGGCGAACACCGGAACCTGCTCTTCGGGCAGCGTGAACGCCTGGTGGTTGCGCCGCCACTGCTTGCGCACGTCCCGCAGCGCATCCTCGGCGCCGCGTCGATCGAACTTGTTCAGCACGATCAGATCGGCAAAGTCGATCATGTCGATCTTCTCGAGCTGGCTCGCGGCACCGTATTCGCTGGTCATCACGTAGACCGACAGATCGACCAGGTCGACGATCTCGGAGTCGCTCTGGCCGATGCCGGCGGTTTCGATCAGCACCAGGTCGAAGCCGAGCGACTGCAGGAACAGCGCCACATCGCCGAGCATTTCGCTGGTCGCGAGGTGCTGGCGGCGCGTGGCCATCGAGCGCATGTAGATACGTGAGGAATCAAGACTGTTCATGCGGATGCGATCACCGAGCAGCGCACCCCCGGTACGCCGGCGTGTCGGGTCCACCGCAAGCACCGCGATGCGCAACTGCGGAAAATGGCGCAGGAAACGCGCCAGCAGCTCGTCGGTCACGCTGCTCTTGCCGGCACCGCCGGTGCCGGTGACGCCGACCACCGGGGCCCTTGCACCACGCGCGCGCCATGTCTCCCGCAACCGCGCGAGCTCGTCGGCATCGAAAGCACCTGACTCTATCGACGACACCATGCGCGCCACGGCGATCTCGTCGTCGATGCCGATCGCCTGCGGATCGACCGGCGGGCGGCGCCCTGCTTCGGTACGCCGGATCAGGTCATCGATCATGCCGGGGAGGCCCAGCTCCATGCCGTCGCGCGGGTGGTAGATGCGCTCCACCCCGAGCGCCTGCAACTCGGCGATTTCCTCCGACGTGATCGTGCCACCGCCCCCACCGAAGACGCGGATGTGCGCAGCACCGTTCTCGCGCAACATCTCGACCATGTAGCGGAAGAACTCCATGTGCCCGCCCTGGTACGAGCTCACCGCGATGCCATCGGCGTCTTCCTGCAGCGCAGCGCGCACGATCTCGCGCACCCCCCGGTTGTGGCCGAGGTGGATCACCTCGGCACCGTGTGCCTGGATCAGGCGGCGCATCAGGTTGATCGCCGCGTCGTGCCCGTCGAACAGCGAGGCGGCCGTCACGAAGCGCAGCGGCGCTGCGGAGCGAGTGAATGGATCGTGCATCGATGTTCCTCTGCCGGAGTGCCGCTCATGGTGCATTACGAAGGCACAAAAATCGACGCACGGACGAGTGGAGCGACGCACAATGCGCGTCGCCGTGTACAGTCACGAAAAAGCTCTCACGCGAATCCGCGCCCTCCCGTCGCCTGCCTAGACAGCAGGACGGCGCAGCGTGCTTCCTTTGCCAGCACCACCCAAGGGCGCCGCAGCACCAGGACCGCGAGCCCGAAACCGAGCAGCAGCACCGAAGCGGGCTCGGGTGCCGGCGCGGTCTCCAGCCGCTGCGTGCCGACCGCGGCGAACATCGCCGCCGCATCGCGCGCGAACTGCTCGTCGTCCAGCCCCGCGCCGAGTTCGAGCCGCGGGTCATCGAGCGTGGTCAGCGCACTGAGGAAGGTCTCGCGCCCCTCGTCGTCGAGCAGGCGCATTGCGCTCTCGCTCCACTGTCCGCCCCGCGGGCCGGCAGCCAGGGCGAACTGCAGCCGCTCGGCCAGTTCCTGCCGCACCGACGGCGCACAGCCGTCGGGCTCGAACAGGCAGGGCGGCAGCGGCGCGGCACCCAGGTCGAAGCTGCCGGTGAAGCGGGTCTGTGCCAGCGCCTCGCAGTCCGGCGTCGTGCGCGTGCCGCACAGCGCACTGCCGTTGGCATCGACCCATTTCGCGGCATCGAGGGCGCCGAGCGTGGCGAACTGCTCTGGCTCGAAGGCCAAGGGCAGCTCGGGCAGCTTGAACAGCATGTTGAAGTACAGCCCCCCGAGGTCGGCCACACTGGTGGCGAAGCTCGCCTGATGCAGAGGGATCGAGCCGATCGGCACGCTCACCGACTCGGGCCCGAACAGCGGGCCGATGCCGCCGAGCGTCGTGCTGGCCTTCAGCGCCTCGAGGCTGAGCTTGGCCATCACCTGCAGCTCGAGTTCGTTCTGCACCACCAGCATCATGCCGAAGCGGGCCTCGCCGCCCAGCAGGCTGGCGCCGGTGTTGCGCAGCGAGACGCTCTCACCGAGGTTGAAGCTCAGGCTCTGGGTCGGCGCACCGTACTGCTCGACGCCGCCGCTGTTGCCCAGGTACTTCTGCACCGGGCTGGCGAAGTCGAGCGTGACGGTCGGCACGGTCTGCACGTTGACCCGCTGCTTGAGCAGCGTGTCGAAACCGGCGGACGATTCGATCAGCGCGTAGCTCGCACCGATGTGTTCGCCCAGCGCGTCGAAACCGACCTCGCCGCTGATCGGCACACCGGTGAGCTCGCGCACCAGTTCGTCGATGCCGAGCTCGACCTTGGCCACACGATCCTGCGCCTGGGTCTGCAACAGGCCGCCCAGCCCGCTGGGCGCGAGCGTCTTGTCCTGGGCGTCGAGCTTGGGCAGCCGCAACTCGTACTTGATGATGCCGTTCAGCGCCTCGCCGACCGGAGTGACCTGCTGGTCGAGCACCTTGAACTTGCCGTCGCCGTTGCGGTTGACCGACCCCAGCTCCCAGCGCTGCGCGAAGCCCAGCGGCGGCGTGCTGTCCGACACGCAGACGCCCACGCAGAGCTTGCCGCTGACGCTGGCGCCGAGTTCGCCGATCAGGTCGGCATAGGCCTGCACCGTCGGCCCGTGCGTGGCCAGCAGCGTCGTCACCGGCTTGCTGCCGCTGCCGGGTTGATTCAGCGTCTTGACGCTCGAGGTCCAGGACGTGCCGATCGTGAACGTCGAACCGAGCGTGGGCACGCCGCCGCCGGTGGCGTCGTAGGGCAGGTCGAGCGTCGCACGCAGCGGCACGCGTACGTCGAGCGTGCCGCCGCCGGCGCGCAACTGGTACTCGGTACCGAACTTGCCCCAGCCGCCGAGCGTGGCCTTCAGGCCAAAGTGGGCGCAGCCGGTCAGGCCACTCGGGTCGCAGTAGGAGGTGATGCCGCCGATGGGCTGCGACTCGTCGAAACTCAAGCCCAGGAACTTCGGGCCGGTGTCGAACACGTTGCTGGAGCCGAAGGCGCCGAGTCCGTAAGTGCCGAAGACGAAGTCGCCGACGACCTTGTCCTTCTTGAAGCCGTCGAACATGCCGACGGACGAATCGAACACCGGCTGGCCGACGACGATCGGGTCGGCTGCGGCCGCCACGCCGACGATGCCCAGGACTGCCGGCAGCCACCAACGGCGCGACAGGACGCGCCCCATGGGAAGGTGCTGCATGACACATTCCTCTCGATGTCCGTATGGCACTCATACGCGGCACCCACGGCGGCAGTCAATACCGGGGTTCGGGGAATTGCGTCCAGTCTTGACCTTGATCAAAACCAGCACACCGCGCGGCCTGACCCAAGCCATCCCGGTCTGCTGCTTCCAGGCGTAGGGGTGGCGCAGGACTTCCACACCCTGACCGGCCAGGTCGTCGGCAAGGTGGTCGAGCTGGCCGGCGGACTGGAGAGGGTGTCGCAAAACGCCGTGAAGCGCGGGACGATGCCATTGCATCGGGGGGCGTGTGCCGCAGGGATGCGGCACTCGAGCCTGCAGGGATGCATTTACGGCGTCCCACCGGTGCAAAGGGATCGTCCCGCGCTGCTCGCATCGACGATCGGAGACTTTTGCGACAGCCTCTGGATGCCAGCCTGGGCTTCTGACAACGCATCGCGATCGAACCCGGCTCGCTGCCGAGTGCGCCGGTGGCATACCGCAGCACCTGCAGTTCGTCGTCGCCGAGCGCGGCGCCCCGCCGAGACCTACCGGCTCATGGCGGCGCTCGCCGCCTTGTAGGCCTCGGCATTCCAGAACGCTCGGCCACAGGTGTCACCGCCCTGGCCGATGGCTTGCGCGTTGAAGGACACACGCTGCGCGAAGGCATCGCCGTCGACGCCGACTTCCTTGCGTGCGCCGCCGGACATCTCCGACAGCACGATCTTGCCGCCGCTGGCGTCGTAGCGCACGAAGCCCGTGGCTTCTTCCTTCAGCTTCATCATGTAGGCCGGCTTCAGGTTGCACAGCTTGGCGCCATCCCAGGCCATGTCTTCATCGCTCTGTTTCGCCGCCGTGACGGGCACGCCGACCTGCGACTGGATGGCCTTGAACTTCTCGGCGGTGTCCTGTTGCAGCCTGGCGTTGGCCGCTTGTTGTTGCTCGGCGCTCGTGCCGCCCGCTGCCGCCGCACCATTCTGTCCAGCTTGCAAGGCGGCGGCGTCACGCTCGGTCAATACGCGAGCCTGGCAGGCGATGATCTCGTTGCTGTGGGCGGCAATGTAGTCCTTCGTCATGTCAGGCGTGATGCAGCCGGTGCGATCACGGTCGTTGTAGCCGGTATCCGACCTGGCGGCGGTACCCGCCTGGGTGGGCGCGACCAGCAACCCTTGTTGGGCGAGTGAGTCGCAGTCATTGGACGTGACCACGCCGCCGCGCGTCATGATGACGGTAGGAATGGCGGCGGTGGTCACCTTCACGGTGCCGGTGGCGGGGTCGGTTCTGGCGTCACCGGGCCGCGCCAGGTCGGCGGGGCCGAGGTAACCGGTGTTGTTACCGTCGAAACAGGTCAGCCACTGACCACTTTGCAGTTGCACACGGCCGCGCACCGTGTAGTTGCCGCCCACCGCTTGCTTCAGCTGATCGAGAAAGCCCTGCGCCTGCACGGGCGTCGCGGTCGCCCCGGTCAGGGCCAAGGTGGCAAGCAAGCAATGAAAGCGAAATCCCATGACAACCTCCGTAGATGGCAAGGGGGCCTTGCCGCCATGTCACAATCGTCGTGCCCGCTGAGCGGATCGGGGAACGCTTCGCAGGATAGACGTATCAGCGCGCAATGACGAGGCACCATCCCGGTCTGTGTAGGCGCCATCCCGGTCTGCTGCTTCCAGGCGTGAGCGTGGCGCCCGAGCCACGAATTGCCAGCATCCGCCGCTTCATCGCGGGCCGAACGGCACGGGCTGGATGCGTGCGTCCATTCGCGCTCCCTTCGGTCCGCTACGCGCGGCTCGTCAGCGGATGCAGCAACAGCCCGGCGATCGCGGCGACCACGACGATGACGGGCTCGGGGATCTTCTTGAAGCGCCACAGCACGCCGACCGTGATCAGCGCCAGCGCGGCGGTAGCCAAGTCGGTGATCGAACGCCCGCCGATGACGATGACCGCCCCGGTGATCGCCCCGATCGCCGCCGCCGTCACCCCGTCGACGAAGGCGACGATACCCGGGCGCTTGCCGTGCTTCTTGAAGTACGGTGCCGGCAAGATGGTGAAGAAGTAGCAGGGAATGAACGTGGCCGCAGCCGCGACGACCGCGCCCCAGAAGCCGGAGACCAGGTAGCCGATGAAGCCGGTCGTGATCACCACCGGACCGGGCGTGATCATCGCCACGGCCACCGCGTCGACGAACTGCCGGTCGGTCAGCCAGTGGTAGTGCTGAACCACTCCGCCGTACAGGAAGGGCACGATCGCCAGGCCGCTGCCGAACACGAAGCTGCCGGCGTAGGCGAAGTACGCGCCGATCTGGCCGAGCTTGTTCCAGTCGAGCGTGTCGATCGCAAAGAAGCCCCCGATCGGCGCCACGAACGCGTTGACCGAGCCACCGGACAGCCACTTCGGCGGCGCCCGCAGGAACCAGACCAGCACGCCGGCACCCAGGAAGATCCAGACGATCTCGGACTTGGTGATCACGGTGATCGCGGCGCTGACCGAATAGATCGCCCACAGCAGTCGATCGTTGCCGATGTTCCTGGTGGTGAGCCTGTACGCGCTCATCGCGATGATGCCGATCACCGCCGCACCGACGCCATAGAAGACGGCCTGCATCCAGGCGATGCCTCCATAGGCGGCGTAGACGACGCCGATCGCGACGACCATCAGGAACGACGGCAGCACGAACGCCAGGCCGACGAGCGTCGCGCCGAGCACGCGGTAGTGCACATAGCCCAGGTAGATCGCCAACTGCGCGGCCAGCGGCCCCGGCATCAGTTGCGCCAGCGCCATGCCTTCCTTGTATTCGCTCTCGGAAATCCAGCGGCGACGCTCCACCAGATCCCGGTACATGTAGCCCACCAACGCCACCGGGCCGCCGAAGCCCCAGGTGCCCAGCGCGAGCATGTACCGCGCGATCTGCCCCAGCGAGTAGCCGGGCCGGGAAACGGTTTCGGTCGTGACGGCGGTTTCGGTCATCGGGCGCTGGGCCTCTCGCCCGTGTGTTGTGCTTCGCGCTGGAAGTGCGCGTAGAGGGAATCGAGTACCGCACTCATCTCGATCAGCAGCGCGTCGTCATCGCTCAGGCGTTCACGCGCGCCGGCCAGGACGGCTTCGAACCCTTTCGCCTCCGGCACCGGCTCGCCGCCGACGTCCAGCACGTGCACGAGCGCGCCCAGACGCGCCAGCGCGGCGTCAGCTTCCAGGCCGAAGCTGGCCAGCAGGGTCTCGAAGGTGACCCGATCGCCGACGTGCGTAAACGTTGCGCCGTCGAAGTCGAACCCGAGCGCTCGCCTGGGAAAGTCGGACGGCCTGGCGAGCCATTGGAAGCGGGCGTCTCGGTCGATGAAGCGACGGATCAGCCACGCGCTGGCCACCCGATCCACCCACAGCCGGCGCCGCGTGGCCCAGAGGCGGCCCTGGTAGCCCGTGCGATCGAGCCGCAGGATGCCTCCCCTGGCCTCGTGCGGTTCGTCGGGTGACAGCAGGCTGTCGATACGCTTGCCGAAATCGCTCCAGCCCGCCGCCGCCTCGGCACTCGCGTCGTTCGGAAAGAAATCGATGGCGCGCAGAGCCTCGAACTCCCGCGTCAACTTGCGTTGCAGCCGCGCCAGTTCCGGTGGCCCGAGAGACGCCAGACCACGGTTGGCCTGTTTCCAGGCCTTGCCCAGTTCGGCGTAATCCTCGCTGCGATCGAACAGCTGACGGTAGACGGCGTCCTCTTCAGCGGAGCGGTGCTGCACGGCCATCAGCCAGGCGCTGCCGCCTTCACGCCGGCATTCGTCGCCCAGTTCCTGCAGGGCCTGCTCGTGATCGGGACCGGCGGGCAGCAGGTAGGCACCGTCGCGCAGCGCCATGCAGCCGAGCGCCTTGAGCCCACGCCAGACGCGCATGCGCGCCGTGGCGCTGGCGGTCGGCAAGGAGACCACCAGCAGGAGCCATGACGGTGACGCTAGTTGCATGTAGCGAATAATACATGAATGTAGAGTACGCAACATCGCACCATGGGGAATGCCCGGCGTGAGCTGACTCCCTCGCGGGCTTCTTCGTGCGCTCCGGGACGTGCACAAAAGGGCGCGCGCACCTTGTCGGCCGGCGGCTGCAGGATACCCATCGCGTTGAGCGGAACGCCGTTGTCGTCGCGCACGCCGGGCATGGTGCGGCAGTGGATCACGCGCCGTGCGACGACGTACGCCACGGTGCCCGGGCTGCTGCGCGTCAACCGCAAACCGGTTGGCGGGCTGCTGGCTTTCAAACCGCTTCCAGCCTCAGACTGAGGAAGCCCGTTTCACACCACACACGGAGAATGCAGACGATGCCGCGCGAACATTCCGCTACCGAACGCCGCAACCTCGAGTCCGTGCGCAAGCTGATGGCGCCGCCTCCCGGCTTCGACCCCTCGACCCTGTTCGCCGACGACGCCGTATGGTGGAACGGTCTGCCACGGCTGCACGCCCCCGGCGCCAGTTGCGAGCACCGCGGGATCGACGCGATCCGCGCCATCATGGGCGGATCGTCCGTGGACCGGCGCCACCTCGGTATCGACGCCTACGACCTGTCCACGGTGCGCTACGAGAACGTGATCGAGCTGGTCGACGGCGACCGTGTGGTGCGTCAGCAGACCATGTACGCGAAAACGAAGTCGGGCCGCGACTACTGCAACGTCTACTGCTTCGTGTTCGAGTTCAACGCCGACGGCAGGATCGGCTACCTCACCGAACACTGGAACACCTGGTACGCCGACCGCTTCCTGTTCGACCAGCTCACTCCCACGCCACCACGGGCCGGTGGAGGCTGAACGAACTCAGGGACGCAGGCTGGCGGCTTCCCGCGCCAGTCGCGTGATGCGCGGCCAGTCTCGCGCGTCGATCGCATCCTGCGGCGTGAGCCAGGAACCGCCGCAGACCCTGACGTTCGGCAGCTTCAGGAACTGCGGGGCCGTCTCCACGCTGATGCCGCCGGTCGGGCAGAAAGCGACGTCGGGGAACGGACCGGCTAGAGCCTTCAACAGGCTCACCCCGCCCACGACCATGGCGGGAAACAGCTTCAGGAACTGGTAACCGGCGTCGTTGGCCGCCATCACTTCGGAGGCGGTGGCCACGCCGGGCAACAGCGCCAGATCGTGCGCTCGACTCGCCTCGCCCAGGGTCTCGGTGTACCCGGGGCTCACGCCGAACCGGCAGCCGGCGTTTTTGGCTGCCGCCACGTCACCTGGCGTGCGCAGCGTGCCCGCACCAAGGATGACTTCCGGCACGCGCGCCATCCGCTCCATCGCGTGCAGCGCCACCGGGGTGCGCAGCGTCACCTCGAGCACCCTGACGCCTCCCTCCGCCAGCGCTTCGGCAAGCGGCACGGCGTCCTCCACACGGTGGATGACGATGACCGGAATGACGGGGCCATAGGCGGCGAGGCTCAGGGTCTGCAACATGTTCGAACTCCAACCATCCGCAGGAAAATCACAGCCAGCTCACGGCGCCTTCTTCGGCACGGGTGACGTTGCGGCGCAAGCCGGCGAACAGCTCACGCCCCATGCCATGGGCGTTTTCGTCGAGTTCCGCCGGGCTCAGGGTAGCGACCTCGCGCGCCTGCCACTCGGCATCGTCGACCAGGGCGTGCAGCACACCGTCGGTTACGCACACCCGCACCGTGTCACCGTCGCGCAGCTTCGCCAGCGAACCACCGGCAAGCGCCTCGGGGCTCACGTGAATGGCCGCCGGCACCTTGCCCGAGGCGCCGCTCATGCGCCCGTCGGTAACCAGCGCGACGCGAAATCCCTTGCCCTGCAGCACCGCCAGTGCGGGCGTGAGCTTGTGCAGCTCGGGCATCCCGTTCGCTCGCGGACCCTGGAAACGCACCACCACCACCACGTCGCGCTCCAGCTCGCCCGCGTCGAACGCCGCCAGCATGGCGGCCTGGGTCGTGAAGATGCGGCAAGGCGCCTCGATCGTGTGACGGTCCTCGGGAACCGCCGATGCCTTGATGACCGCGCGCCCCAGATTGCCTTCCAGCAGTTTCAACCCGCCGGTGGCGCTGAACGGAGCAGCCACCGTGCGCACGATCGTATCGTCGCCGCTCACCGGTGGCACGGGCTCGCGCTCCACCATGCCCCTGGCGTTCACATTACACGGCCACTGGGTGTATGGGCGCAGCGAGTCGCCCGCGACGGTCAGCACGTCTTCGTGCATGAGACCGGCGTCCAGCAGCTCGCGGATCACGAAACCCGGCCCACCGGCAGCCTGGAAGCCGTTCACGTCCGCGCTGCCGTTCGGATAGACGCGTGTCAGCAGCGGCACGACCCCGGACAGGGCCGAGAAGTCGCCCCAGTTGATCACGATGCCGGCCGCACGCGCGATCGCCACCCAGTGCAGCAGGTGGTTGGTCGAGCCGCCCGTGGCCAGCAGGGCGACCATCGCGTTGACGATGGCGCGCTCGTCCACGATGTGACCGATGGGGCGCGCAGCGCTGTCGGGACACCGGCCGCTGATGCGCACTGCGGTGGCCACGGCCTCGTCCGTCAGCGCCCCACGCAGGGAATCGGCCGGGTGGATGAACGCACTGCCCGGCACATGCAGACCCATCGCCTCCAGCAACATCTGGTTGCTGTTGGCGGTGCCATAGAAGGTACAGGTGCCCGGGCTGTGATAGGCGCCCTCCTCCGCAGCGAGCAGTTCGATGCGACCCACCTTGCCCTCGGCAAACAGCTCGCGGGTCCTCGCCTTCTCCGCGTTGGAAATCCCCGTGCCCATCGGGCCTGCCGGCACGAAGACACAGGGCAGATGGCCAAAATGCAGCGCACCGATCAGCAGCCCCGGTACGATCTTGTCGCACACGCCCAGCAGGAGCACCGCATCGAAGGTGTCGTGGCTCAGCGCAACGGCAGTGGACAAGGCAATGACGTCGCGCGAGAACAGGCTCAGCTCCATGCCGGGCTGGCCCTGCGTCACCCCGTCGCACATCGCCGGCGTGCCACCGGCCACCTGCGCGGTCGCACCCAGGCTGGCCGCGGTCGCGCGGATCCGCTCGGGGTAGCGCTCGTAGGGTCGATGGGCCGACAGCACGTCGTTGTAGGCGCTGACGATGCCGAGATGCGGTGGGCGCTCGGCGGCGATGCGCCGCTTGTCCTGTTCCGGCATGGCCGCAAAAGCGTGTGCCACGTTCGAACACCCCAGGCGTTCGTGCCCCCGCGGACGACCTTCGTACCTGCGCATGCGGGCCAGATAGTCGCTGCGCGTCGCCGCGCTGCGTTCACGAATGCGCTGCGTGACTTCGTTCAACACCGGGTGCATCGGAGCCTCCTGTGCGGTGGGTGCCCAACCGTGCCCATTATGCCTGCGCCGCGCCCGACCGTGACCTGCCCGTCGGCTTGCAACACTCGAGGTCGTTACAGAAATTCCCGTGGCGTCCGACGGCCTCCAGATACACCCAGCCGCACGGCGGCAGCACCGTCCGCCGGCACGCGGTCAGTGTTGACGCGGCCAAGGCACGAATCCGGCAGGAACGGCGATGCTTGACAGTATGCACCGTCAGGAAAGCATCTCGCCTGTCGCACCCTGGACGCGCCAGGCCGGGAACACCGCGCTGAACATGCTGCCTGCGCCGAAAACGGACGTAATTTCCAGAGTGGCCTGGTGGCGCAACAGACGGTGCTTGACGATGGCAAGCCCCAGACCAGTGCCACCCGAGGCGCGCGAGCGTCCGCGGTCCACACGGTAAAAGCGCTCGGCCAAGCGTGGCAGGTGCTCCTCGGGGATGCCGATACCACTGTCCTCGACGCTGAATACACCCTTGCCGTCGCGAAGCATCCAGCGCAGCACGATGCGTCCGCCCGCTGGCGTGTAGCGCACGGCGTTGCTGACAAGGTTGGAGAAGGCGCTGCGCAAGTCCTCACGGCTACCCCTGAGAAAGCCGGGCGCCGCCTCGCAACTGATCGAATGACGACCACCGGAAAGTCGCCGCGCCTCGTTCAGGAGGTCGTGAACGAGATCACGCATGTCGAGTTCTTCCTCGGCCGGCGACTGTTCCTGGTCCTCGAGCCGTGACAGCGTAAGCAGGTCGTCCACGAGGCGCAGCATGCGTCTGGCCTGGTCGTTCACCATGTTCATCTGCTGCCGCCATTCGGCCGGATCCGGGTCGGGATCGTCATGCATGTGCTCGATGAAACCGGAAATGACCGTCAGTGGCGTGCGCAATTCGTGGGAAACATTGGCGACGAAATCGCGCCGCATGGCCTCCACCCGTTCGATGTGGGAAATATCGGAACTGATCAGCAGCCTGCGGTCGGGAGCGAAACGGACCACCTCGATGGAACACGCCTTGCCCTTCTTGTCCTGCGGTCGGCAGGTCAACGACTCGCCCTCCTTCGCACCGGCGAGGAAATCCGCGAAGCCCGGAAAGCGGACCAGGTTCGCCACCACCAGGCCCACATCCCGTTCACCACGCAGACCGAGGTGCTGCTCGGCAACGCGGTTGCACCAGACGATGTGATCGTCGGTGTCGAGAAGCACCAGTCCGTCGGGGGAAGCCTCCATTGCCTGGCTGAAAACCTCCAGATCGGCCTCGATGCGGGTCCGCACCGCCCGCTCCTCGCGCAACAGGCGATAAAGCGCAGCAAAGACCGCCCCCCAGACACCAGCAGCATCGGGAATCTCGTGCTCGTCAGGCGCCTTGAGCCAGCGTGCGAGGCGACCCAACCGGAAGGCCTGCGCCAGCAGCAGCAGCACCAGTGCGGCGATGACCGTCGACAGGCCGGGTGCGGCACCAAACAGAGATCCGACGATCAGCCCCGCCAGGATGGTGACCAGCAGGCGAAGCCACAGCGCAGACCAGACCTCGTGCATGTCATCCTCGCCGCAAGGTCAGTTTGTAGCCGGCACCGCGCACCGTCTCGATCAGTTCATCGCCCTGCGGGCCGAGGGCCCGGCGCAGGCGCCGAATGTGTACATCCACCGTGCGCTCTTCGACAAAAACGTGATCGCCCCACACCTGGTCAAGTAGCTGGGCACGGCCGAAAACCCGCCCCGGATGCGCCATGAAGAAGCGCAACAGCTTGAACTCGGTCGAAGTCAGCTCGACACGCTCACCGACCACCGTCACCTCATGGGAGATCGGGTCGAGGCAGATCGGGCCGACCGTCAGCTTCGTGTCGGCCACATGCGGCGTACGCCGGCGCAGCAGCGCCCGAACGCGTGCCACCAGCTCGCGCGGGCTGAACGGCTTCACCAGGTAATCATCAGCACCGCTCTCGAGCCCGGCGACGCGATCGGCCTCCTCGCCACGGGCGGTGACCATGATGAGCGGCAGGCTGGCGGTACGGTCGGTTTCGCGCAATTTGCGCGCCAGTGTCAAGCCGGACATCTTCGGCAGCATCCAGTCAATGAGAACGACGTCAGGCAACCCGGCCCTGAGGGCTGCCTCGGCTGCCTCGGCGCTGTCCACCAGGATCGACTGCAGGCCGGCCTTCTCGAGGGTGAAGCGGATCAGCTCCTGAATGGCGGGATCGTCTTCGACGACAAGCACCCGAGCGGACATGTGCATCATTGCGCTCCATCCGGTCCGCCCTGCCCCTCGCGCACGATATGACGCACGTCGGTGCCACGCACGATGTAGATCACCTGCTCGGCGATATTCTTGGCGTGATCACCAATGCGTTCGATGGCCTTGGCGATCCAGATGATGTCGAGTGCGGTCGAGATGGTGCGCGGGTCTTCCATCATGTAGGTGACGAGCTGGCGCACGATGCCGCGGAAGGCGTCGTCGATGGTGACGTCCTCGGCGATGATGCGCTCTGCCTCGCCGGCATCCAGCCGCGCCAGGGCATCGAGCACGCGGCGCAGCATCGTCAGCGCCCGCTCGCCGGCAGGGCGTACGTCCGCGGCGTGCGGGATGCGCAGGCGGCCACGTTCATGGATCTGGCGGGACATGCGGGCGATCTTCTCCGCCTCGTCACCGGCACGCTCGAGATCGGTGACGATCTTGCTCACCGCCATGATCAGTCGCAGATCGCTCGCCGCTGGCTGGCGCTTGGCGATGACGTGGGCGCAGGCGCTGTCGATTTCGATCTCGTAGCTGTTCACACGACGGTCATTCTCGCTCACCGCCATCATCATCTCGACGTTGCCGGTTGACAGGCAGTCGATCGCGGAGATGAACTGCGACTCGATCAGCCCCCCCATCCGCAGCACGCGCGAGCGGATGGCCTCGAGATCGGAATCGTATTGTCTGGAAAGATGTTCCGCATGCGGCATCGGTGCTTCTCCTCAGCCAAAACGGCCGGTGATGTAGGCCTCGGTCTTCTCGCTCTCTGGCCTGATGAAGATATCGTCGGTACGGCCGAACTCGACCAGCTCGCCCAGGTACATGTAAGCAGTGAAATCGGACACACGTGCCGCCTGTTGCATGTTGTGCGTGACGATCACGATCGTGAAATCGTTCTTCAGTTCGTTCAGCAGCTCCTCGATGCGCATGGTCGAAATCGGGTCGAGCGCCGAAGTCGGCTCGTCGAGCAGCAGCACCTCCGGCTTGACGGCGATGCCACGCGCGATGCACAGGCGCTGCTGCTGACCACCGGAGAGGCTCATGCCGCTCTGGTGAATCTTGTCCTTGACCTCGTCCCACAGCGCTGCCCGGCGCAGCGCCCATTCGATGCGCTCTTCCATTTGTCCCCTGGAGAGTCGCTCGTGCAGGCGTACGCCGAATGCAATGTTCTCGAAGATCGACATGGGGAATGGCGTCGGTTTCTGAAAAACCATACCGACCCTGGCGCGCAGGGCATGGACGTCGATCGTGCGGTCGAGAATGTTGCGGCCGTCGAGCAGCAACTCGCCCGTGGCGCGCTGCTCGGGATAGATGTCATACATGCGGTTCATCGTGCGCAGCAGCGTGGACTTGCCGCAACCGGAAGGGCCGATGAAGGCAGTAACGCAGCCCTTGTAGATATCCAGACTGATGTTCTTCAGCGCATGGAACCGGCCATAGTAAAAATCCACGTCCTTGAAAGCCATGTGCGGCTGCAGGCCGTCAGGCACCTTGGTCATCGTCATCGTGTGCGTCCTTTCAGTCATGCATGGCACCGGCGCTTTCAGTGTTTGTGCTTCTCGCGAAACATCAGACGGGCGGCCACGTTCAGCCCCAGCACGCCGAGCGTGATCAGGAATACCCCGGCCCAGGCGAGGCGCTGCCAGTCCGGAAACGGACTCATCGCAAACTTGAAGATCGTCACCGGCAGGTTGGCCATCGGCTTGCCGAGATCGATGCTCCAGAACTGGTTCGATAACGCCGTAAACAGCAGCGGCGCCGTCTCGCCGGCGATGCGCGCCACGGCAAGCAGCACGCCGGTGACGACACCAGCAACCGAGGCCTTCAGCGCCACCCGCACGATCACCACACGCTTTGGCGCACCAAGGGCGAAAGCGGCCTCCCGCAGGGTGCCCGGCACCAGCCCGAGCATGTTTTCCGTGGTGGCGACCACCACCGGAATGACGAGCAGTGCCAGCGCCAGCACACCCGAGAAACCGGAGAAGTGGCCGACACGGGTGACGTAGACGGCGTAGATGAAAAGACCAATGACGATGGACGGCGCCGACAGCAGAATGCCGTTGATGAAGCGCGTGGCCCGACCAAGCCACGTACGCTGGCCGTATTCCGCCAGATAGATACCGGTGAGGATGCCGACCGGCGTGCCCAGCGCGGTGGCCAGAGTAACGAGGATCGCGCTCCCGGCAATGGCGTTCAGCAACCCACCTTCGTCAGCGCCAGGCGGCGGTGTCATTTTCGTGAAGAGTTCGAACGAGAGCCCGGCAAGTCCGAGTTGCAGCGTGGTCAGGAGGATCCAGGCCAGCCAGAACAGGCCGAACGACATGGCGGCCATCGACAGCGTCAGAGCGGCCTTGTTGACCAGCTTGCGGCGCATCAGAAGATTCATCGTTGACTCACCCCCGGCTGCCTTCCCGCCTGCCCGGGCGCAACAGCAACCTGGACAGCACGAGTACGGCCAGGGTGATGAGAAAGAGGATCAACCCCAGCTCGATCAGCGCAGCCGTGTAAAGCCCCGGTGCCGCCTCCCCGAACTCGTTGGCCAGGGTGGACGTGATGCTGTTGCCAGGCATATAGAGCGATGCACCGGAGAATGCGTTGCTGTTGCCAATGACGAACGTCACGGCCATGGTCTCACCGAGCGCGCGTCCCATGCCGAGCATGACGCCGCCGATGACGCCGACGCGGGCGTGTGGCAACACCACATGCCACACGACCTCCCACGTCGTCGAGCCGACGCCGTAGGCCGACTCCTTGAGCAGGATGGGTGTCACCGCGAAGACATCGCGCATCACCGAGGCGATGAACGGGATGATCATGATCGCCAGGATGATGCCGGCGGTGAGCAGGCCAATGCCCAGCGGCGGGCCAGCAAACAGCGCGTTCGCGAAAGGCAGGCGCCCCAGCGTGGCAGAGAGCGCCGGCTGCACCCGTTCAGCGAAGATCGGCGCAAACACCATCAGCCCCCACATGCCGTACACGATGGACGGCACCGCCGCCAGCAACTCGATGGCGATGCCCAGTGGTTGGCGCAGCCAGACCGGTGACAGCTCGGTCAGGAACAGCGCGATGCCAAAGCTCACCGGCACCGCGATGACGAGCGCGATCAGTGATGTCACGAGTGTCCCGTAAATCGGGATCAGCGCACCGAAACGCTCCAGCGGCGGATTCCATTCCGCGGTCCAGAGGAAGGCGAAGCCCAGTTTCTGCAGCGCCGGCCAGGAACCAATGACCAGGGAGCCGATAATGCCGGCGAGCAGAAGCAACGTCAGCAGCGCGAAGGCGCGCGTCAGGTTGAAGAACAGCCAATCGCCAAGCCTTTGACCAGCGGTACTGCCGTGCGGCGTGCCCATGGGTGCAATCTACTTGTCGGCGGTGACGGAGTTGCCGGGCGCATCCTTGATCTGGCCCCACGCACCGTGGACCAATTCGACCAGGCTGTCGGGCAACGGCACGTAATGGAGGTCCTGCGCCATCTTGCCACCGTTCCTGTACGCCCAGTCGAAGAACCGGATGACTTCCGCTGTCTGCGCGGGCTTGTCCTGCACCTTGTGCACCAGAATGAAGGTAGCGCCGGTGATCGGCCAGGAATCCTTGCCCGGTTGGTCGGTCAGGACCGCGTAGAAGGCCGATTGGCTCCAGTCGGCATTCGCGGCCGCGGCCCTGAAACTCGCATCGACCGGCTCGACGAAAACACCGGCGCCATTCTTCAAGATGACGTGTGCGAGCTGGTTCTGCCTGGCGTAGGCGTACTCGACGTAACCGATCGATGCGGGCACACGCTGGACGAAGGCAGAGACGCCCTCGTTGCCCTTGCCACCGAGCCCTCCCCTTGCCGGCCATTGCACCGCCGCGCCTTCGCCGACCTGCTGTTGCCACGCGGTACTGACCTTGGACAGGTAACTGGTAAAGATGAAGGTGGTGCCCGAACCGTCGGCACGGTGCACCACGGCAATGCCTCTGTCCGGTAGCGCAAGACCCGGGTTCAGCCCGGCGATCGCCGAGTCGTTCCACCGGACAATCTTGCCAAGGTAGATGTCGGCCAGCACCGCGCCAGTCAGCTTGAGTTCACCCGGCTTCACGCCCGGGAGGTTCACCACCGGCACGACTCCGCCGATGACCGCTGGAAACTGCATGAGACCGTCCTTCTCCAGCGCCTCGGGCTTGAGCGGCATGTCGGAAGCACCGAAGTCGACAGTCCCTGCGATGATCTGCTTGATGCCACCGCCCGAGCCAATCGACTGGTAGTTGACGCGGTTGCCGGTGGCCTTCTGGTAGGCATCGGCCCACCGGGCGTAGATCGGTGCGGGAAAGGAAGCGCCCGCACCGGTCACTTCGGCCGCCTCCACGCACGAGGCGAGCACTACGCCGGCCACAGTCGCCAACACGAGACGTTTCGTGAATCCTGTCGACATGTCTTCACACCATTTCAACGAATGCTGCGTGAAGTCTATTTCGGCCATGTGACAGGAATATGACGAGACACGCGCCGCTCTGATCGTACGGGAAGCCCTGAACGGCTGCCGGCACCGGCTGCGACGCTTTTGCACTATATTGCGCGCTTGCCCGCAACGGAGAAAGCCCGGATGGTCGAGTGGTTGTGCGGTTTCGCACTGATCGCACAGGTATTCTGCAGCAACGCCGAGCCCCCACTGAGCGGCTATATCGAAGGCGAAACCGTTTTCATCGCACCGATCGCGGCAGCGCGCGTGGAATCGCTGGCAATCCGCCGTGGCGACAGCGTGCGTGCAGGCGATGCGCTCGTCACCCTGGACAGCGCCGATGCGCACTACGCGCTGGAGGCAGCACGCGCACGCGTCGCCGAAACCGAGGCGCGGCTCGGCAACCTGACCACCGGCAAGCGCGCCGAGGAAATTGCCGTGATCGAGGCCAGCCGGGCCGCAGCGCGCGCCGACCTCGCGCAGGCCGGGCTGGATCTGGAGCGTATCGGCGACCTCGTGCGTCGCCGCGTACAGAGCCAGTCCGCGCTCGACCAGGCGCGCACCGCACACGATGTGGCGAAGGCGCGTCTCAGCGAAATCGAAGCCAGCCTGCAGGTTGCCGGGATAGCCGCGCGTGTGCAGGAAATCGAGGCCGCGCGGCGCGTGGTCGACGCTGCACGGGCAGAGCTGAACGATGCCGAATGGCGGCTCGGGCAACGCACGCTGAGTGCACCGGCGAACGGTCGCATCGAGACCGTGATCCGCTACCCGGGAGAAATTGCCGGACCGTCGGCACCGGTACTGATGCTGCTGCCGGACGCGAACCGCAAGCTGCGCGTGTTCGTTCCGGAGCCGCGCATCGCCCGGGTGCGAATCGGCGATCTGCTCGCAGTGAGCTGTGATTCCTGCTCGCAGGCGCTGCAGGCTCGTGTGAACTTCATCGCGGCTGCGCCCGAGTTCACGCCGCCACAGATCTACTCGGTCGAAAACCGGCAGAAACTCGTGGTGCTGGTCGAGGCGGAACCGATCGGCGACGCCCGACTGCTCGCGCCGGGACAGATCGTCGACGTCACGCTGCCCGCTGCACCATGAACGTCATCGACGTGCGCGGGCTCACCAAGCGCTTCGCTGATCGCACGGTTGTCCACGGCATCGATCTGCAGGTGCGCGAGCGCGAGATCGTGGGATTCCTCGGACCCAACGGCAGCGGCAAGACGACGACGATCCGCATGCTGTGCGGCCTGTTGCGCCCCGATGCAGCCGAAGGGAGCTGCCTCGGTTTCGACGTGAAGCGCGATGCCGCAGCGATCAAGCGCCAGACCGGCTACATGACGCAGCGCTTCTCGCTCTACGAGGACCTCACGGTCGAAGAGAACCTCGATTTCGTCGCGCGCCTCTACGACCTGCGTCCGCGGGCTGCACGCGTCGCGCAGACGCTGGCGCAAAGTGGGCTCAGTGCTCGCCGCCACCAGTTGGCCGCCTCGCTCTCGGGTGGCTGGAAGCAGCGCCTCGCGCTGGCCGCCTGCGTGATGCACGAGCCCAAGCTGCTGCTGCTCGACGAGCCGACCGCGGGCGTAGATCCGCAGGCACGTCGGGAATTCTGGGACGAGATCCATCGGCTCGCGGATGCCGGCGTGACCGTACTGGTCTCGACACACTACATGGACGAGGCCGAACGCTGCCATCGCATCGTCTACATCATGGACGGCGTCATCCTCGCCGACGGCACGATACCGGAACTGATAGCGGGAGCCGGCCTGCACACCGTCACAGTGCGGGGTCCGGGTGTCGTCGCGCTGCGCCCGACGCTAGAGAGCCTCGATGGCGTCGATGAAGTCACGCCGTTCGGTGAGGCGCTGCACCTCACCGGCACTGACCACGCCGCACTGATGGCAGCGATCACACCGTATCGCGACAATCCCGCGCTGAGCTGGACCGAAGACGAGACTTCGCTGGAAGACCTGTTCATCCACCTGCTGCGCTCGCGCCGGACCGGGGAGCGACCTTGAGCACGCGCTGGAAACTCTGGCCGCGCGGCAACGGCATGTCGCTGTCGCGCGTACTCGCGGTGCTGATCAAGGAATTCATCCAGTTGCGCCGTGACCGCGTGACCTTCGGCATGATCCTCGGCGTGCCGCTGATCGAGCTGGTGATCTTCGGTTTCGCGATCAACAGCGACCCCAGGCACCTGCCTACGGCGCTGTTCGTGCAGGACCACAGCGCCTACAGCCGCGCCGTGGTGAACGCATTCGCGAACTCGGGCTACTTCGAACTGCAAGGCCAGCATGCCGGGCGCCACGCGGGTGACCGTGAACTGCTGCGCGGCGAAGTGGCTTTCGTGGTGACGATTCCGGAGGACTTCACGTATCGGCTGCTGCGCGGCGAGCGTCCGCGCGTGCTGCTCGAGGCGGACGCCACCGACCCGGCGGCGTCGTCGAACGCGATCGCCACTACCGAGATGCTGGTGCGCAGTGCACTCGCAAACGAGCGTCTGGCCGCAGCCGGAACGGACCCGGGCAACCCGGCGTTCGAACTCGTCACGCACCGACGCTACAACCCCGAAGGCATCTCGCAGTACAACACCGTGCCCGGACTGCTCGGCGTGATCCTGACCATGACGATGGTGATGATGCCGGCGCTGGCACTCACGCGCGAATCCGAACGCGGCACGATGGAGAACCTGCTCGCGATGCCGGTGACGCCGCTCGAAGTGATGTTCGGCAAGGTGCTGCCGTACGCCGGCATGGGCGCAGTGCAGGTGCTGATCATCCTCGGCGTCTCGCATGCGGTGTTCCACGTGCCGATGCTCGGCTCCTACGCATTGCTGTCGGTGATGATCGCGCTGTTCATTGCCTGCGTGGCCACGCTGGGTTATCTGATCTCCACGGTGGCGCGCAACCAGATGCAGGCGATGCAGATGACGCTGTTCTTCTTCCTGCCGTCGATACTGCTTTCGGGCTTCATGTTCCCGTTTCGCGGCATGCCGCAATGGGCGCAGACACTCGGCGAGTTGCTGCCGCTCACGCACTTCCTGCGCATCGTGCGCGCGATCATGCTGAAGGGCGCCGGATTCGCCGACGTCGTGACACACACCGGCCCGCTGCTGCTGTTCCTGCTGCTGGCAGCAGCAATCGCGCTGCGACGCTTCAGACGCACCCTGGATTCCTGATCGCCGGGAAACCGGCAAGAGCGGCAAGAGCGGCAAGAGGCTATGAACGCACCTCCGGCACGTTTACCATGGGCGCATCCCGCACGCATCCGTTCGGCAACCGCCTGGCCATCGGCCGCCCTGTTGCCGTCCGGATCGGGCCATATGCACATCCAGAGGATTCCGTCATGTCGACACCACCCCCGATCACCGTCTCCAGCCTCGACCTGGAACGCGTCGAGCGCCATCTGAACGGCGAGGCCGCCCGCCGCATGCCCGGAATCGACGCGCTGCAGGCCGAACTCGACCGCGCGACCGTGGTCGAGCCGGAGGAGATGCCGCCCAATATCGTCACGATGAACTCCACCGTGCGTTTCCGTGATGACAACAGCGGCAAGGAGTACGAACTGACGCTGGTGTACCCCGACGGTGCAGGCCAACCCGGCACGGTGTCGGTACTGGCACCGATCGGCAGTGCATTGCTCGGCGTTGCAGTCGGGCAATCGATCGCGTGGGTGGTTCCCGGCGGGCGCGCGATCACGCTGCGCGTGCTGGAACTGGTACGCCAGCCCGAAGCGATGGGTGAATACCATCGGTGAAGAAAACTTGCAGCGAATCGTTCAGCTTCGGTTCAGCGACACTGGCTAACCTGTACTCGTTGCCATGGTGGCAACACCAGTGAAACAGGAGTACCTCATGAATACCGTCGCATCACGCATCGCTGCCGTCCTTCTGCTCGCTTCGGGAGCCGCGTTCGCCAGCGAGGACATTGGCCCGGACCAGGCCGTGAAGCTGCTGCAGGAAGGCAAGATCAAGTCGTTCGAGGAGCTGAACGCCAGCGCGCAGGCCAAGCACCCGGGCGCAACGATCGGTGAAACCGAGCTGGAGCAGGAATACGGTCGCTATATCTACAAGGTCGATCTTCGCGATCCCCAGGGCCAGAAGTGGGATGTAGACCTCGATGCAGCCACGGGAGAAGTGCTGCAGGACAGCAAGGACGACTGAACCCCATGCACGCACGCCCCATCGCGGCAGCAGCAGTTCTGCTGCTCGCTGCCGCGACGGGCAGTGCCCGCGACATCGGCCACGACGAAGCGCTGCAGCTGCGACGCAGCGGCGAACTGCTCGCGCTCGCGGAGCTGCTGGAGCGCGCACGCACCCGTTACCCCGACGCCACCCTGCTCGAAGCCGACCTGGAACGGGAAAGCGGCACCCTGGTCTATGAACTCGAGCTGCTGACCCGCGATGGGCGTGTGCGCGAACTGGAGTTCGACGCCCGCAGCGGCACCCTGCTGAGCGACAAGGATGAGGACTGATGCGTCTGCTCCTGGTCGAGGACAACGTCGCGCTGGCAGACGAGCTGTTGCCGCTGCTTCGCCACGAAGGTTACGCCGTCGACTGGATCGTCGACGGGCGTGACGCCTCGCTGCGCGCCCACGACGACAACTACGACCTGGCGATCCTCGACCTCGGTCTGCCGGGGCGCAGCGGCATCGACGTGCTCGGCGATTGGCGCCGCGCCGGGCTGCCGCTCGCCGTGCTGATCCTCACGGCGCGCGACAGCTTCGCCGATCGTATCGCGGGGTTGCGCGCCGGAGCCGACGACTACCTCCCGAAGCCGTTTCATCCCGACGAACTGCTGCTGCGGGTGCGTGCGCTGCTGCGCCGCCAGCACGGCTCGGTCAACACGCCACGCCTGAGCGCGGGCGGGTTCATGCTGGACGAGGAACGCAAGTGCGTCGATACGGGAGCCGGGACGATCGAACTCAGCGCTGCCGAGTTCCGGCTGCTGCGCGTGCTGATGCTGAATCCGGGGCGGATGCTGTCGCGCGCTGCGATCGAGGAACACCTGTACGACGGCGCAACCGAGCGCGACAGCAACGTGGTCGAGGTGCTGGTGAACCGCTTGCGACGCAAGCTCGGACGCGACGCAATCGAGACCCGGCGCGGACTCGGCTACCGCTTGCGCGATGACACAAGCCCCCGCGAGGCCTGAGTTGGCCGGCGCATCGATCGCACGGCGCCTGAGCATCGGACTCGCCGCCAGCCTGTTGTTGACCGCTGCCGCACTCGCGCTGGTCGCGTCCGTCCTGTTCGAACGCGCGTTGCGCGAACACGCGCTCGGCCTGCTGGAGGATGACGCACGCACGGTGCTTGCCTCGATCAACAGCGGTCCGCAGGGGCTGTGGATCGATCGCCAGCATCTGCCACGCGTGTTCGAACGTCCGCTGTCCGGACGCTACTTCGTGGTGGTGTCGGCAGCCGGTACCTGGCGTTCGCGCTCGCTGTGGGACCATGAACTCGCCGTGCCCGACATTGCGGGAGCGGTCCCGGGGCTCATTGCCGGGCCGCAGGGGCAGCGGCTGCTGTGCCTGCGCACAAACTATCGCCGTCATGGCCAGTCACTGGCGATCATGGTTGCCGCCGACGTGGCGCCGCTGCTCGCCGATTTCCGCCGGATCGGCCTGCTGCTGCTTGGCCTGGGCGCATTCGCCGTGCTGGCACTGACCGCGATGCAGCGCGCCTGGATGCGCCACAGCGCGCTCGACCCGCTGCGTCAGGCGGGGCATCAGGTACACGAGCTGACCGAAGGCCGGCGCGATCGCCTCGACGCCACGGTGGCGGTCGAGCTGCAGCCGCTGGTTGCTGCGATCAACCGCCTGCTGGCACACACCACGCAGTCGCTCGCGCGCTCGCGCCAGGCGCTCGGCAACCTGGGCCACGCGCTGAAGACTCCGCTCGCGGTGCTGCTCGCGCTCGCCGAACGCAGCGACGAACCGCTGCGCACGAAGCTGCTGGAGCAGATCGCACAGATGCAGCAGCGCATCACGCGCGAACTCGGCCGTGCGCGCACGGCCGGCGCTCTGCGCGGGGCGCTGCGCTTTGCGCCACGGCAGGAACTCCCGCTGCTGGTCCGGGCGCTGCAGCAGGCGCACGCGCGCGACATCGCGATCACGTGGGAAGCGCCCGACGCAACGCTGGCGCTCGAGCGCGACGATATGCTCGAACTGCTCGGCAACCTGCTCGACAACGCCTGCAAGTGGGCACGCTCGCGCGTCGACCTGCGTATCACGGAGCAGTCGCAACTGCTGCTCATCCAGGTCGAGGACGACGGACCGGGCATCGCCGAAGGTCGCGAGACCGAGGCACTGAGCCGTGGCATGCGCCTCGACGAGCAGACACCGGGTCACGGGCTGGGGCTCGCGATCGTCAGCGATATCGTCGCTGCATACCACGGGGAACTGGTACTGGGGCGTGCCGGCCTTGGCGGGCTGGGCGTCGGGATACGCTTGCCGCTCGCAACCGAAGTCCCCGACGCCAGGACCTGATCACACGCACTGCGAAGAGATAGTGCCCCCGTCGACCACGAGTTCGGTCGCAGTGCTGTAGCTCGCGCAACGAGCGGTCTGCGTCGACGGCCCGGCGACGGCAGCCAGCGCGTCGCTGACGGTCGAGCGCTGGCGGATCCCGACCGTGATGTGACAGGCGCAGCCGTACCACGGATAATGCGGCGCATTCTCGATTTCCGGAGCTACCGCCATGGAACGCCACCGGACTTTTCCGACCCCCCGGCCCTCCGAGATCACGTCCGAGTCGGCCTACCTGACGCGCCGTGAGCTGCTGATCGGCGCGCTCGCGGCAACGGCGGCCGCGGCCGCACCTGCGGCTGAAGCGCCAGCGCCCACCCTGCACTTCCAGCGCAATTCCCGTTACGTCGTTGCCGACAAGCTCAATACCCGGGAAGAGATCACGAACTACAACAATTTCTACGAGTTCGGCACCAGCAAGACCGATCCGGCTGCCAATGCCGGCAGCCTGCGCACGCACCCCTGGAGCGTCACGGTCACCGGTGAAGCCGAAGTGACCGGCCGTTTCACCCTGGAGGACATCCTCAAGCCGCACCCTCTCGAAGAGCGCATCTACCGCCTGCGTTGCGTCGAGGCGTGGTCCATGGTGATCCCGTGGATCGGCTTTCCGCTCGCCGATCTGCTCCGGCGCTTCAAGCCGACGTCGCGGGCGAAGTACGTCGAGTTCACGACGCTCCTCGATCCGGCGCAGATGCCCGGTGAGCGCAGCGACGTGCTCAAGTGGCCCTACACCGAGGGCCTGCGCATCGATGAGGCGATGCACCCGCTGGCCCTGATGGTCGTCGGGCTCTACGGGCGCGAGCTCCCGAATCAGAATGGCGCACCGCTGCGGCTCATGGTGCCGTGGAAGTACGGTTTCAAGAATGGCAAGTCGATCGTGAAGATCCGTTTCACCGAAAGGCAGCCGGCCACCACCTGGGCGATTGCGGCGCCGGACGAGTACGGCTTTTACGCCAACGTGAATCCGACGGTCGATCATCCGCGCTGGAGCCAGGCCACGGAGCGGCGCATCGGCGATGGCTTCTTCGCTGCGCGCCGGCCGACGCTGATGTTCAACGGCTACGCGGATGAGGTGGCGAGTCTCTATCGGGGCATGGATCTTCGGCGCAACTTCTGAGGCCTCGCGCGCTGCACGCACCATGTCGTCCGTCGATCGCCGCTATCGCTTCCTCTACAAGCCACTCGTATTCACGGCCTGCCTCGTGCCACTGCTGTGGGCCGTCGGCGGCGTGCTGGCCGGAGCGGGTCTCCTGCACCTGCCCGTGCCCGGACTCGGCGCCGACCCGGTGCGGCGCGTGCTCGGCATCTTCGGCAAGACGACACTGAACCTCCTCGGCATCACGCTTTGCGTGTCGCCGCTGCGCGTGTTGACGGGCAACGCGCAACTCCTGCGCTTGCGGCGCATGCTCGGGCTCTTCGCATTCAGCTACGCGCTGCTGCATTTCCTCGTCTACATCGGCCCGTTCCAGGGCTTCGACTGGAGCGCCATCGGCAAGGAGCTCGGCAA
Organism: Pseudomonadales bacterium; assembly: GCA_024234165.1. Classification (NCBI taxonomy): domain Bacteria; kingdom Pseudomonadati; phylum Pseudomonadota; class Gammaproteobacteria; order Pseudomonadales; species Pseudomonadales bacterium. The sequence continues at coordinate 759,893 of JACKOP010000003.1, read as the reverse complement.
GCGCCCGTACATCATGGTCGGCTTCAGCGCGCTCCTGATCCTCTCGGCGCTCGCGGCGACTTCGACCCATCGCATGCAACGCCGGCTCAAACGCAACTGGCAGCGACTGCACCGCCTCGTCTATCTCGCGGCGATACTCGGCGTGTGGCACTACGGCTGGCAGGTCAAGAAGGATCTGCGCGAACCGCTGCTCTATGCCGCAGGACTTGCCGTGCTGCTCGGCTGGCGGCTCTGGAATCAACGGCGGCTCAACACCCAGCGCGGCACGCGCCGCCAGCCCTGAACGAGCTCGCGATCGAGCGCAACATCAGCGTCTTGCGCCCGGCCTGCGGTCCGCACGGCGAGGAGCGCCAGCAGGCCAGGTTCCGCTTTCTCGCCTCGATGGCGCCACAGCTGCGGCGCGTGACAATCTCGCCGGCAGCGCCTAGATTGCAAGGCCTGCGAGGATCGCGATGCCCGAAGCAGCCCCCCCACCCGCCGACGCCGAGGATCCAGGCTTCGCCGCGCTGCGCATGCAGGAGCACGAGGCGCTCGCCGCGCGCCGCAGGATCGCGCTCGGCGACGGGGCCGATCCCACCGCACCGCGCATCGGCCTCGCGATCTCGGGCGGCGGCATCCGCAGCGCAACCTTTGGTCTCGGCCTGCTGCGCGGGCTCGCCAGGGGGCGGGTGCTCGAGCGGCTCGACTACCTGTCCACCGTCTCGGGCGGCGGCTTCGTCGGCGCGATGTTCGGCCGCATGGTCGCGGTGCTGGGCATCGCCGACGCGCAGGCGATGCTCGCACACAGCGCGTCGCCGGCGCTCGACTGGCTGCGCCGCAACGGCCGCTACCTGACACCGGCAGGCGCGCGCGACGCGTCGTTCGCGTTCGTGACCTACCTGCGCGCGATCCTCGCGATCCATGTCGAGGCAATGCTGCTGTGCCTGCCCTTCGTCCTCGCCGTGCTGCTGCCGCACCTAGTGCTGCAGGGCACACAGGGCGCCGATTGGGAGCCCGGCGCCTGGCCCGCCTGGCAGACGCCGTGGTGGCCCCTCGCGCTCGGCGTCTGGCTGCTCTTCGCCCCGGGCCTGATGACGGCCTACTGGGCGGCACGCGAGGGCACGCTGATGCCGATCCGCGACAGGGTGCTGCTCGCGATCTGCGTCGCCGCCGCGGCCGCGACGAGCGCGCTCGCCTGGCCGGGGCCCGATGCGCTCACGCGCGGCGACGGCTCCGCGCTCGCGGTGCTCGCGGCGCTGCTCGCCGGCTGGTCGGGCGCGGCGGGCATGGCGTTCACGCCGCTGCGCCTGGCGCTCGGCCAGAATTCGCGCAGCCTCGCACTGGCGCTGATGCGCAACAAGCTCACGCGCATGCTGCGCTGGGTCACGCTGGCCGCGGTCGCGATGCTGCTCGCCGGCGTGTTCGACCTCGTGAGCTGGTGGCTGCTCGAGGGCCTGCAGGGCGGCGAGACCTGGATCTGGGGCGGCGTCGGCATCGGCGGCGCGGGCGTCGTCGTGCTGCGCGCACTCGCCCAGCCGCTGCAAAAACTCGCCGAGCGCGCCGGCGCGCAGACGCAGGCAGGCTGGGGTCCGCGGCTGCTCAATCTCGCCGGCATCGTCGGCCTCGTCGCGCTGCTGCTCGCGTGGCTGGTGCTCGCGCAGTGGCTGGTCTTCGCGCCCGAGCCCTTCGCGGCGCTGGGCGGCATAGGCGCCGACCTGCGCGCGCTCGCACTCGCGTCGCTCGCGCTGGCGTGGTGGCTGCTGACCGCGCGCAACGACCAGATGGCCAACGCGTCGTCGCTGCACAGCTTTTATCGCGCACGCCTGACGCGCGCCTACCTCGCGGTCGGCAACCGCGGCCGCGGCATCGTCGTCACGGGCGGGGAGCTGCCCGGTGCGCAGAGCGTGCGCGAGGTGCTGCCGGGCGACGACATCGATCTCGCGAACTACCACCCCGAGGACAAGGGCGGGCCGATCCACCTCGTCAACGTCTGCCTGAACCAGACCCGCGACGACGCCTCGCGCCTGTACAACGCCGACCGCAAGGGCACGCTGCTCACCGCAAGCGCGCGCGCGCTCGAGATCGGCAGCCGCGAGGCGGTGGCGACGCCTGCCAACGCGGGAACGCTGGGGCGCTGGGTCGCCGCGTCGGGCGCTGCGGCGTCGCCGGGGGCGGGCTCGTACACGTCGACGGGCTGGGCGCTGCTGCTGTTCTTCCTCGGCGTGCGGCTGGGCTACTGGATGCCCGCGGCGCGCACGCCACAGGCGGGCTGGCCGGCGTGGATGCGCCACGCCTGGACGCTCGCCGCCAAGCCGCTGATGCTGTGGAGCGAGGTCGCGGCGTCGTTCTATGGCACCGCGCGCCCGCGCTGGTACATCTCCGACGGCGGGCACTTCGACAACACCGGCGTCTATGCGCTGCTCAAGCGCCGGCTCGACTTCATCCTGCTCGCCGACGGCAGCGCCGACGCCGACTACGACCTCGCCGACATCGAGAACCTGGTGCGCAAGGCACGCATCGACTTCGGCGCCGAGATCGACTTCTACACCCACGACGAGGCCGCGCGCATGCTCGCCGGCACCGGCCGCGAGCTGACCGTGCTCTCGCCCGAATCGCTCGCCGACAGCCACTCGGCGCGCGGCGTGCTGCTGGCGCGCATCCGCTACGCCGCCGACGCCGCCGGCCGGCGCACCGAAGGCACGCTGCTCGTCGTCAAGCCCAACCTGCACGATGCGCTCGACCTCGACCTGCTCGCCTACGCGCAGCGCCATGGCGCGTTTCCGCACGAATCGACCGGCGACCAGAGCTTCGACGAGGCGCAGTGGGAGAGCTACCAGCGCCTGGGCGAGGACTTCGGGCGCGCGATCACGCTCGACTGGCTGGCCCGCCTGCCGGGCTGGAGCCGCAGCGCCAGGCATCCAATGACGGTCGCGACGCGGCTGCGCGCCGACGCAGCACCGCGCGCCGCGGCGAGCGAGCCGCTGTGGCGGCGCAGCACGCGCGCGACGGCGATCGGCACCACCCTCGGCCTGAGCGTGTCGGGCACGCTGCTGCTCGGCCTGTGGCAGGTGGCCGAGCAACTGCGCCGGGACAGCGCGACGCAGCAGGACGACGCGCGCACGCTCTTCACCGAGGTTTCGAAGGACTTGCGCGGTCTCGACGGCAGTTGCCCCAACGTCGCCGACCACACCGCGACGCAGCTCATGCTGCTGCGCGACCTGCGCCGCGGCCAGCGGCTCCAGCCGCTCGAGCGTGTCGGCGTCGATCAGCTCTTCGCGCATGTGCGCGAGGAGTGCGCACGCCAGCCGGCGGCGTCCAGCGAGTGCGCCGCCGCGGTGCAGCGCGCTGCGGCCGGCATCTGCGCCGTCGTCGACAAGCCCTGGGAGCAGGGCGAGGCGCTGAGCTACTGGCATCCGGCCGAAGCCAGGGTCACGCTGGCGAGCCTGTTGGCGCGCGAGCCCGCCGAGCGCAACGTCGCGCTGGCGCCCGCGGACGGGGTCGGGGCGCCGGCGCGCGAGCCGGCTGCAACGGCGCCGCCACCCACGCCAACGACGCGCGGCGAGGACGATGCCGCGCCGTCAGCCACCCCGCCCGCACCTGCGCCGGTGCTGCCGAGCTGCGGTCAGGCTGGCCATCCGGTCCGGCTCTACGTCCAGATCTACGACGAGGCGTCGCGCGCCGCGGCGAGCGCGGTCGTGCGCGAGATCGCGCAGCAGTGGGGCGACGCGGCGATCGGCGTCGCGCCGATCGAGAACGTGACCCGCTCGGCCGAGGTGCGCGGCCAGCGCCGGCCGGCGCCCTGGCCGCAGCCGACGCTGATCGTCCACGGGGGCGCCGACAAGCCCTGCGCCGCCGACCTCGCCACGCTCGTTCGCACCGTGCTGCCCGCCGCGCCCGGCCGCGCGCCCGATGTCTGGGTGCGCGACCTGCCACGCTCGCTCAAGGCGCAGCCGGGCGTGATCGAGCTGTGGATCCCGCCGCGCGAGGCGGCGCCGGCGAAGGCGGGTAGCTGAGAGCGGCCGCCGCCTCCGTTCGCGTCGCCGAGACGAGCGCCAGGCCGACGGCGCAGTCGTCTTATCGCGCTGTCGCGGTCATTGCGCCTTGGCTGCCGCGAGCTTTTCAACCGCCGCCAACGACTTCGTGACATGGTCCGTGGGCGAGACGTTGTCGTCTGCCGATGAAAACACGGCCACGATCCGTGAATCGGGTGCGATGACGAACGTGGTGCGCTCCGTGAACGCGTGATCGATTTCCATCCTGCGGGTGTCCTTCGCACCGGGCTTCATTTCCATCACCTTCAGGTCATAGGACTTCGCGATCGCTCCGTCGGGGTCGGATGCCACCGGAAACTTGCCCGCGCAATACGCCGGATCGGCCGAGAAATCGTTGAGTCTTGCGATGCTGTCGTGCGACACGCCCAATATCGAGGCGCCGGCCGCGTCGAACTTTTCCTTGTTTACCGCGAACGTATGGGCCTCGATGTTGCAGCCACCGGTATAAGCCGACGGGTAGAAATAGACGACGACCGGACCCTTCTTCAGCGTCTGCGCGAGCGAGAACCTGAAGTCCTTCCCCGCCACTGACGCCAGGGTGGTGAAGTCGGGTGCGCTCGTGCCCGGCTTCAAAGCCGCCAGGGCAGGCGCCGCCAATGCGCCCAAAGCGATCAATCCAAGTACGATGGTCTTCATGACAAGTTCTCCTGGGTACCGTCCCTTGACCTTTCGATGGCCACAGCCCCTCGCCTCAGGCGATATCACCCGTGATGCCCGGCCGTGCCGCCTCTTCGCTCGTGAGGCAGCGGTACAAGACTCCGCCGATGATGCCGCCGATGATCGGCATCAACCAGAAGAACCACAGTTGGCCCACGGCCCAGTCTCCCTGGAACAAGGCGACGCCAGTCGAACGGGCGGGGTTCACCGAAGTATTGGTGACCGGAATGCTGATCAGGTGGATCAGCGTCAGGGAGAGGCCGATTGCGAGGCCTGCGAAACCGGCCGGCGCACGACGGTGCGTGGCGCCCATGATGATGAAGAGGAAGAAAGCGGTCATCACAATCTCGCAGATGGTCGCCGCGCCCATCGAGTAGCCGCCCGGCGAGTGCTCGCCATAACCGTTCGACGCGAAGCCGCTCGCGGCGGCATCGAAGCCTGCCTTGCCAGTCGCGATCAGGTACAGCACGCCGCCAGCAACGATCGCACCGATGAGCTGCGCGACGACGTAGGGCGCCACTTCCTTCCATGGGAAGCGGCCGCCGGCGGCGAGCCCGAAGGTGACGGCGGGATTGATGTGGCAGCCGGAGATGTGCCCGATCGCATAACACATCGTCAGAAGCGTCAAGCCGAATGCGAGCGCCACGCCAGCAAAGCCGACACCCAGCTCCGGAAATGCTGCGGCCAAAATCGCCGTGCCACAACCGCCCAGTACCAGCCAGAACGTGCCGAGGAACTCGGCCGTGCAACGCCTGCCCAGATTCATGATGCCCCCCGTGGAGTTGGTTGCCTGTCGCTCGCCAAGGGTAATCGGGTTGCGTTGCCCCGCAAAGGGGCGGCAACACCGTCCAGCGCGCATCGGCGTTGGCAGCCAGCGCCTGGCGAAAGCATTGAACGGCCTGGCAGCCGGTGTGAAAATGCACGGGACGAGTGATGGCCACGCCCCTCGCCGCCTTGATTGTCATCCAACGCGCGGCCCACTTCTGGCATCTGCAGAAGGAGGCGTGCCATGTCCAGCACCTCGTTCGGCATCATGGGTTTTCGCATCCTGGCGCTCGCGACGCTGTGGCTGCTGTGGCTCGAGGCCACCGCGAGCGCGGCATGAGCGGCGTGCTGCGGGTGCAGGAGTAGCCCATGGCATGGCGGCTGCCCGCCCTGGCACTGCTGACCATCCTGCCCCTGCCCGCCGCCGTGGCCGACCCCCTGAGCGATGCCCAGGCCCGCTTCGACGCGCTGCACGGCTACGAGGTCACGCTGCGCTCCACCGACGCGCAGGGCACGCAGCAGGTGATCCGCTATTTCTTTCGCAAACCCGGCTGGGTGCGCATGGAGTTCGAGCAGCCGCACCGGGGCGCCGTGTTGATCTACGCGCCCGACACCCGCCGCGTGCGCCTGTGGCCCTTTGGCCTGGGGCATTGGCCGGAGCTGAACCTGGCGCCGGACAATCCGCTGCTGCGCGATCCGCACGGCCACCGCGTCGATCGCTCGGACGTGGGCGTGCTGCTGGCCGACATGCGCGCCCTGAGCGCACTCGGCAGCACCACACCGCTGGGCGACACGGATCTGGCCGGCAGGGCGGCGACCGCGCTGGACATCACCGGCCCGCCCGGCGGCAGCGCGGGCGCGGTACGGCGCTACCGGGTCTGGCTGGCGCGGGACACCGGTTTTCCGCTGCGCGTGGACAGCTTCTCCGCCGACGCGGGCCTGATCGAATCCGTGGACATGAGCGACGCGCGCATCGACGTGCCGCTCCCCCAGCACTTCTTCACCCCCTGACCCCGCATGCGCAAACCCGACGCCTGCATCTATAAGCTGAGCTCCCGGTGGCGCTTCGATGCACCGCTGGATGCCGTCTGGAACGCCATTGCCGACGCGGACCGCTGGCCGCAGTGGTGGCCGGGCGTGGCCAGCGTGGTCCTGGACCCCGGCGACGCCCAAGGCCTGGGCGCCCTGCGACGCTACAGCTGCCGCGGCGCCCTGCCCCTGCGCCTGCGCTTCGTCGCCCGGGTCACGCGCATGGAGCCTCCGCACCTGATCGAGGGGCAGGCCTGCGGCGACCTGGAGGGCATGGGCCGCTGTCGTCTGAGCCATGACCGGGGCGAGACCCAGGTCTGCTTCGACTGGCAGGTGCACACCACCGGCTTCTGGCTGAACCGGCTCGCACCGCTGACCCATGTGCTGCTGCGCTGGAACCACGACTGGCTCATGCGCGCCGGCGGCCGAGGGCTGGAGCGCTATCTGGAGCACGACGCGGCTCTCTGTTCCATCAAAAAAGAGAGCGCGTAGCGTCACTGCCCTGACCCGGATTTCTCACACAAGAGGTGCGTCGGGTAAAGGTGGCACTCAGTTCGGTGCACGCCTGGAAGGGCGGCGTTCCTGCGTGCCTTCGAGTCGCCAAGCGCCGCGGCATGCCAAGCCGTGCAACAACACCCTCAGCCAGACTGTGAGAAATCCGGGTTAGGCGTTCGTAGTCGGCGGCCGTGGGCATGCACATGAACTCAGCCACATCGTTGGCCCGTTACTCGGCCACCGATTCGCGATCCTCACCGATCACGTCCTGCGCAGGCGCGTGAGAATTTCCTTGGCCAGTCGGCCGGCCTGATCGGTAGCCAGCATATTCATCGGATAGATCAGGATTGCCTTGAAGTCGCGCTTGTCTACTGCACGCTGTTGACGGCAGTGCTCCAGCACCGAATAGAGGAAGCACTCGGCCTTGCCCGTGTACTTGCGAAACGGCAGGCTGATGCTGACGTACGGCCCCCTGCGCGAGCTTCCCCGGCGTTGCAAGGAAGTCCGCCATCAAGGTCTCGAACCCGGGCGTCGTGGCCGGGAACGTCGTCGCGAGGAAATCCGCAACCCCTGGCGCACCTGTTCGGCGACGATCAATGGTTGCATGTCATTCCGGCTCCCTCGCTGGCCGGAATCCCGGATAGGCAAACGCCCCGGCGATCCGGTCGCCATCGGCATCGCTCACGCCGGCGGCGCGTGCGGTGGCAAACCATTGCGATTGCACGGTGGTCAGCATCGCTTCGACGATCGCGTGCGCATCGTCACGGCGCAGGCCGAAGCGCGCCGATTGCGAGAGCAGGTTTTCCGCCGTGGCGGCCCGGCCGAAATCCCCGATGGTCAGCGCCAGATCACGGCGCTCGCTGCTCACCTGCGGGCTGGGTGTCAGATCATAGGCCGGCGAGAGCTGCCAGTGACGACCACGTGCCAGCAAGGCATGGTTGCGCGGATGGTCGTCATTGTTGGAGATCAGCGCGTTGAAACACATGCGCCGGAACAGCTCCTGCGCATCCCGCTCGGCGTGCAGGCACGCCCGACGTACTTCTTCGGCCAGCAGCAGGTACGACCAGCGCGGACGGTCCTGGTAACCCTCGTCGGCGCGCAGCAAGCTCAGGGCGCTGACCATGCGGTGTCGCAGGTAACCACCGTCAGCCCGGTCGCGGTCGAAGCGGCGCACCAGCAACACGTCGCGCCCGGCCACGGAGACCACCTTGCTTTGCGCCACATCCAGGCCACAGCGTGCCGCCAGGCGCAGCATGGCGTGTTCAACCCGCGCCATGTTCCAGCGATCACTGGCGAGGTTGAACTTGGCCAGCCACAGCGCCGCATCGTCTTCGACCACCACCTTCGGGCGAGCGCCACCCATCGACGAACCCGCATGCAGCAGTTCGGCAACCTGCGCCGCAGTGGCGCCCTGCGACCGGCCGCCCTCGTCCAGCAAGGCTTCGGCAGCCTGCTGCAACGTCGCCAGTTCCAGGGTCTGGTTGTAGTCGCGGCGCGGCGCGGGTGGCAGCACGCCCAAGCCAAAACCCAGCGCCCCAGCACGATCATCGGCCGACTCCAGCAGATAGCCCAGCTCGTCCGCCGGCGGCCTGCCGGCGTGGCGCTCGATCACCAGCCGCCCCCAGTAATCGGGCCCGGCATCGCGCAGCGCGCCGAACACGCCCCGGTGATGGGTCGTCTGGTACTCGCGTTCGCCCAGGCGCAGCTCGACCGGATCGATCTCCACCGCGTCATCGCGCTGCAGATAACGACGGCCATAGACGAAACGCCCGACCGGCACACCGTTGCGCCCGACGCCCAGCTCGAACCGCCCGGCGGTGACGGCTTGCACCTGCCCCGGCAGGGTGATGTAGACGAAGCACTCACTCATGCCCGCGTCATCCCGTGGTCAAAAATCGTTGTCGAGTCGGCGCCGCGAGCGTGCCCGCTCGCGGCGTTCGGACAAGGCTTCGCCCACGTCATCCGTGCTCGGCGCGGCCAACGAATCGGCCTGTTGCAGCAGGCCATAGGCCCACAGCAGCGCGAGATAGGTGGCGATGGCGGTGGTCGGCTTGCCTTTCTCTGCATCCGCCACCGCACGCGGACCGGTACCGATCTTCTGTGCCGCCTGGGCCACGGTAAGGTTGCGCCGCAGGCGCGCGGTCTTCAGGTTCACACCCAGTCGCTGCAAAGTCGCTTCGACCTCGATCGGTGGGGTGGTACGCAGGAGGTTGGTTTTTGACATTAGCCTTATAGCGCTATTTATACCTGATTAGTTGCCTTATAAAGCCGCTTTACTCCCATGGCAAGCACGACCTTCCGTTCCCGGGCTTACGCCGCAAAAAACACCCAAACGCTGCGGTAGTCCGCCTCGCGGCTGGCGGTCGCAACAGGTGCAACGTACTCGATGATGAGCCGATGTGGGCCATCGGAGAATTCCAGCGCGCACCGGCCTAGCGCGGCAGCGCCGACGCCCATCAGGCCCTTGGAGCTGGTGAAGACGATGCGGCCCTCGATGTCGCACCAGGTATCACGCTCGTACTGCGGCATCACCGGGAACTGCGCGCGGTAGATCAGCAGCAGTTCGTCGAGGGTGAGGCCCAGGGCCTGGGCGACCAGCACGTCGATCTCGACCAGCGCCATGCGGCGGGCACAGTCGGAACGCAGAGCGCAATCACGTTGCCATGTCGGCGTGAGGCTGGCGAAGAAGCCCTGCGGCAGGCGCGGGTTGCCGGGTTGGCTCCAGCGCGGGTCGATGAAGGCGAGATCGAAGACCGGTTCCCAGCGATCGGCGTAGTGGGTGGTGAGCGCGATCAGCGCCAATGCGCGTGCGGCTATGCGCGGATTACTGGCTTGGGCAACCGGGAACTTGTCGCCAATATCACCACGGAAATCCTTCTTCCCCGTGGTTCGGCGGTAGAAATCCAGGACCAGCGAGGACCAATAACCAGCGTTTACAGCAACGTCATTGAGATGGCGAAACGTGATGCTGAAAACGCGATCGATGTGCCCCTGCCCTCTCGGTAGGATCGTCGGCCGGACAGAGCGTTCGTCCGCAGGATGAGCGCCACGGCGAACCGCCAGCCGGTAGTACTCCGTCACCGGCAGCGCCACCTCGCCGCGTCGCAGCGGACCACGTCCTCCGGCGTCATCTGCGCCTTGGGCACGAACCACGGTGCGGGTTTCGGTCCAGCCCACACGTGGCACACGGCAGGCGTGTTTGGCACGGTCGGCCATGGAGTGGTAATTGCTGCGCGACAGGTAGTCCTCGGGCAGGGCTTTCAGGTCGATGACGTCGTAGTGGCCGTTGGCGGTGCAGACCCGGCACGGGGTCTTGTTGTACGGATTGGCGAGGAAGAAGTGCGAGCGGAAATGAAGGTGGCAAAGCCTCGCCGGGGACGCGCGATGCAGGCCCCTGCGCCAATTGGCTATTTCTTGCTCGTCACCACGTCTTACTTCGGGCCACCGGCACCTGAGCCTTGCCCGCTCTTCTGTGCGGCATCTCCCACCGCTTCGCCCTGCTCGGACTGGTGATCAGAACGGTCCGGCAACTGGACCTTCTCGAACTTTTTCTGGACGGCGGGTGCGCCGGCTCTGGACTCGCCTTTGACGTCGTCGAATTTCAGGTACGCCCCACCGGCTTTTGCGCGCGGCGCGGCATGGTCCTGCACCTGAGCGGGTGAGTCCCCGGCCGCTGGCCCCGCCTCGTCCGCACCGAGCACGGTGGCAGGTGCGATGCCCATGGTCATGCCGAGCGTCGTTGCCGCCACGGCGAGCCGCAGCGCGTGGTCACGCGGTTCCGGCGTCGCGCCGGTCGATTGCCTGCGTTTGCTCATGCTGCCTCTCCTCCGGTTGTCTTCAGCCATGCATCGATGGCTTCGATGTACGACTGCAGCACCGCCTCGACGTCCTCGGGAACGGCCTGCCCGTGCTGCCGACAACGATGCCATCTGCATCCAGCCACTCCGCAAAACCCGGCAGTCCTGCGTCATCGGTCGGGGCGAGCAGCGCCGCCTCGGTCACCTGGCGCAGCTCCGGCCGTACAGGCAGGACGCCCTGCAGGGCGTCGAACAGGCGGTAGAAAAGTGCCTGGAGGCGGTCGACGGCGTCGAAGTAAGGTGACAGACCCTGGCGCTCGAGGAAGCCGGCGACGGTGCCGTCCTGTCCGTAGCGCCCCGCGCTCTGCGGGTGGAGCCGCAGTGTCCTGAAGGTCTCCACCTCGCCGGCCGTGACCCAGCGACCGAGCGGATAGACCCGGCAGGCGAGCGGCCGGTCGGCGTGCACGGTGCAACGCCCGCCGTCGAGAAAGACGCAACTGCCGTCCGGGCGCGAGGCGAGCCAGGGACCATCGGGCGCGACGTGCCGGCGCAGGAACTCGCCAGTCCCGAGCTTGGCGTGGCGCGCCAGCCGCAGCACGTCGTAAGGGCCGAGCGGAATGCGCTTGTGGTAGCAGCAGCGCCCGCAGGCGCCGCACTCGTAGCCGAAGGCACTGTCGCGCACGAGGTGCGCCGCGTCGCCGTCCTCCGGCGGGTGTGCTTCAGGCGGCGTGTCAGTGTTCTCGGGCATGCGCCATTATCCCCTGTTCAGGGGACTGCTCAGGTGCCGGTGCTTCGGTAACTTGCCTCTCGGCGATAGCGACCAAGCGACCTGCTGCCACAGCCTGTGCCCAAAACGGTGTCGGTGTTCACTGATTGCCTTTCTGGCACGGTGTCGCTTGTCGACGACGCTGGACCTTCGAAAAAGGCCATCAGTGAATACCGGCACCGTGTCCCTATGGACGCATATCCCGCAACGCAGGTCCCAGGAGTCTGTCGGACTTGAGTCCGCGCTGACGTGTTGACCGCGGACGCGGCTATTTTTTGATCAGTATTGCGCGAATGGGACGGTGCGAATGCTCTGGAGGTCGCCACAAGGCCCCTCAAGAGCCACTCAGCTCATTGAAGGCGTGATCGGGATGCACACCCCCGCAGCACATGCATGCGCTTGATGTTCCAAGCCATGGCCACCAGGCTCCACCGACTGCTTGCGCAGCTTGTACAGCGCCCGCCCGGTCTGGGTGCCCAGCCGGTGCGCCATCTGCACAACCGGATCGGCCGTCTCGGGCGCAGATGCATCGGGGCGAAGCGCTGCATCACGGGCAGGTGGTGGCACCTCTTGCCTGATCGCCAGTAGCGGCTCAATGCCCGCGTCGCGGCAGGCTTGCACGTTGGCCTGACTGCAGTAGCCGTCGTCCGCAATCAGCGACTGCACCTGACCCAGCGCCTTGGGCAAGAACTCAACAGCCTCGATCGTGGGCTCGACTTCGCGCTTGTCGTTGCAAGCTTGGCTGACGTGCCGGGTGATCGCCATCATCGTGCACGCGACGCTGGGCGACATCTATTTGCTGTGGCTTGCACTGGACGGTGTAGAGGAGGGGCAGCCAGTCACGCTGAGCTGGATTTCGGATATCGGTGGGGATCCACACGATCCCTCACCTGTACTTGCGCACCGGTGCCTCGCTGGGATGCGGTTCTGGCACGTGCACGTGGCGTCAACGTATCCCGCGTTGCCGCCGGCGCGGAACGCACCGCCCTGCTCAGTGCTCCGCTTCCCCCGAACCCGGACGTTCCGGACGAACAGTTCGCCGGAACCATAAAGCAGATACACCGCAGGGCGCTTGCATCGGTACACATCTGTCCGCTGCGATTTGCACTGCAGTGGACGCGGGAGCCTTCTGCTGCGTTCATGCAGGAGCACCATCACTGAATGCTCTACGGCAACGTGGTCGGGACGTTCGAGCATGCCGGAGGGGATCCCTGAGGAAGCCTGCGAACTGCTGTGGCAACAGCTGACCGAGGGAACGTGCGCGAGCGGTCTGGCAAAACCGGCGGGTGGGACCGGACGGCACTTTGGCAGGACTGGATGCTGACGCTTGGTGGCGACAGGGATGGTGAGGATGCCCCGTCGCTTGCCTACCGCTATGCGATATCCGGTACGCCCCGGCCGGATGTGTCTGCCCTTGCAGAGGGCGCGCATCTGGTCGCGATTGAATGGGGCAAAGCGTTGGCAGTCCAAGTCGTCAGCGCTGCAAGGTCGCGGTCAGCAACAGACGCGCGCCCTGCTCAGCCCGACTTGACCATGGAGATGAACTGACCAACCGTGAGCAGTTCCGGCCGGATCTCCCTTGGGTATCGCGTGTGTAGCGGTTCAGGAACGACCAGCCTGACGCCAGCCTTCCTCATCTCGTCATACTGGTTGCAGGATACGCCCTCCTGGAGTGTGGCCAGGTGTTTTACGGGAATGCGATCGGCTTCGTTCAGAATCTGCCGCCAGCGATCCTTGCAAGTCGTCTTCGCGGCGAGCATCCACAGGGGACTTTCGCCTCTCCGGTAGTGTTCGGCGGACGGAAACAGGAAATCCGGCTTTTTTGCACCCTCCGATACTTCTCCATGGGAATGCTTGACGCCCTCTTCCTCGAACAGTCGAGCCAGATGCAGTTCCAGTGAGCGCCCCGATCGCGACTTGCGACGATTGCTGACCGCATTGCTGTAATTGATGAAATCATCCACGGACGAGAAGCCGCGCGAAATTCGCGGAAGGACAACGATCTGTTCGATCGATCGAAACATCTCGTACTCACACTGTCGCCGACCGATAAGGCGCTTGTCGGCGCTCAGTCCGACGAGCGGACGCAGCGTTACGCAACGTTCCACGATTGTGGCACCCGACGGGAAACGCTCTTGCCACTCCGCAGGTATGGTTTCTGGAGTCAGCCAGCAACTGGGTATATGTCCGGTATCCACGACGGAGGCGGGTTTGAGCCCGGATTCAAGGAAAAGAGGCGCTCCCGGTTCAATTGTCCCGACATATCCCTCGAGCAGTTCTTCCTCTTCGAGATTACAGATCCAGACAAGACATGCGTCAGCGTCCCGGGACTCAACCTTCCGGAATGCAAACACGGCAATTGACCCCGTTGCGTCCGGATCGAGCAAAGGTGAGTTCTTACCACCCCAGCGCGTGATGTGGCACTCGTCGCGGGTCCTGCCGTTGTACCACGTTATCCGGACGTTCACCCCGGGTTGGTCGTGTGAGTCAATGATGGCGGTCAGATATGCATCTGGATTTTGCAGCCCCGGATCGCTTATCGAGGGGAAGAGCCGGAAAGCGACATTCTTCGGCAGGTACGGACCCGCCTGATGCGAACCTGTAGCAAGCGTGTCGTTGGCCGCGAGGCGCTTGATGAAGCAAAACCACTCCGGCGACGCACGCCGGTCCCGAAGCCAGGCCTCGAACGGCTCTGTAGTCACAGTGCCATTTCCACCACGGCATTTTCTGCTGGCTGCTCGTTCAGGCATGGGCGCCCATTGCGGTCGCGTCTTGCCTTGACCTGCGCCTTCTCGGCGACGTGCGGCCGCATGAGCCGCGCCACTTCCCGAAAGACCGGAACCACGACCGAATTTCCGAACTGCTTGTAAGCCCTGGTATCCGATACCGGAATCTTGAATGAGTCCAGAAAACCCATCAGTCGAGCGCACTCGCGCGGGGTGAGCCGGCGTGGCAGCTGATTCCTTCGTTGCCTAACCAGGATCTCGGAACCGTCCTTGTAGTAGCGCGCAGACAGTGTCCGAGCGATATCCTCGGGACCGACCAGGCCGAAACCGAAGCCATTGCCGGCTGCCCTGTGCTTGTCCGCGTAAGCCTGAAGGTAACTCCATAATTTCGGTGTCAACGTGTACTTGTCGCTGACCTTGCCTGTCCCGGGGTTCACGTAGCGATCGCCGTCGTGCTCCGGAATTATCTCGGAGCCGTCTTCGGGGTGCAGGATGGCAGACAGCCTCACCAGCCCTCTATCCGGCAGTTCCATGCTGTCAAACGAGAAGTTCACCTTCTCCCGAAAGCCGACAATAACGATCCTTTCACGATGCTGGGGGACGAAATGCATTCCGTCGATCACCCGAAACTGGATTTCGTAGCCGAGATCCCGCGTGAGCACGTTGCGCATCACCTCGAATGTGCGTCCCTTGTCATGGGAGCGCAGGTTCTTCACGTTTTCCAGAACGAAGGCTTTGGGGGCCTTTTCCGCGATGATCCGGGCGACGTCGAAGAACAGGGTGCCCTGTGTCTCGTCGAGAAACCCGTGATTGCGGCCCAGTGCGTTCTTCTTCGAAACACCGGCAATCGAGAAGGGCTGACACGGGAATCCGGCCAGCAGCACATCGTGCTGCGGTATATCGCCGGCTGCTACCGTTGTGATGTCACCGTGGATCTCCTCATGGGACCGGTAATTGGCCTTATAGGTCCGCTGTGCGTATTCGTCCCACTCACTGGTGAAAACGCACTCGCCGCCAACGGACTCGAACGCCTGCCGCAACCCGCCGATACCGGCAAACAGGTCGATGAAACTGAACGTTCCGGGGACCGGCTTGCGCAGGAACGGAAGGTACAACTGCCGCAACTGCTCGATGCGATCGTCGGCGTCGCGGGGGAGGCAGTCGCGGCTGGACCACCGCCGGACATTGCGTTCGTTGCTCTTCAGGTGTCGGGCAATCCCGGAGGCCGGGATTACTTCCAGCGCTGAATCGAGGGCTTCGTAGAACGGGTGCTCGTCCATCTGGCAGGTCATCCGCGGGAAATTTCCGGACATTCTGCCAGCGGGCATGCGTGCTGTCTATATATACATGATGCATGCGCACGACAAGCGAGCGCTTCGCGACGACTTCAGCCACCACATCACGACATTGGCTTCCTGCCCGACCACTCGCACGACCTCCTTCCAGACGCGCAGAAGCCGCGAGATATACCCTTGTCATCTACTCATCCTCTGTCTTCACTGAATCCGCTGCTGGTCAACCAGAAGTCGTGGTGCGCACCAGTGTGCTCCGCTAACCTGCCCGGACAGGGTCGGGTGCAGCGGGGTCCGATCCGCGAAGTGGCGGAGTGCATATGACGGATGTGGTTGACGCGCAAACACGCTCGCGCATGATGGCCGGCATACGGGGCGCGAACACAAGGCCGGAAATGGTGATCCGGCGCGGCCTCCATCGCGCAGGTTTTCGCTACAGACTGCACGTGCGCAAGATCCCCGGTCGGCCGGATATCGTGCTGCCGAAATATGAGGCCATAGTGCTGGTGAACGGCTGCTTCTGGCATGGTCACAACTGTCCGCTATACAGGATTCCCTCGACGCGCCGCGAATTCTGGAAGGAGAAGGTCCGCCAGAACCGGTTGCGAGACCGGCGCAACCTGCACATTTATCGCGAATCGGGATGGCGAGTCGCGATCGTATGGGAGTGCGCGCTGAAGGGGCCTGATCAGATCGGCGATGATGTGGTGATCGAGCGTCTGCACCGCTGGCTGCTGTCTAAGCGCCGCGAGCAGGAAATCAAGGGCCGTGCGCTGCCAGGTGCACTCGGGCGCCAGCCCGCAAAGCGCGCGATGAAGAACGCTTGAACACACATCAGATTCCTTCTGCCTCCAGGTTCTCTGGCTTCGAGGCTTCGGCTTGATTAGCTCGTCTAGCCTTCGGGCGGCCTTCGTTCGTTTTTGGTTTGCTACCGGCGGATGTTCGTGGCGGAGACTCGCGACGACGTCCGCTGACAGGAGCGCCTTGGGACGCGTCGGCAGTGTCGCTGTATTCTACGGGTGTCGAAACTGCTTGCTGCGCTACCGGAACAGGATCTCCCTGAGCACTTTCGCTGAAGAGGTCGGTACTCCCGGGGGATTCCGCTGCCATACCGGCGGCTCCTGAGCCCGGGTCAGCGCGCATATTGTCTTCCGCAAGAGTCACTACCTTTTGCGCCGGCAACTCGCCATCCTCGTCGGGAGCCTCAATAGGCGAGGCATCGTTTGTTACCGGAACAACAGGATCAGCCGGGATGCATCAGCAAATTTATCGCGCTGGATTATTGAGTGGATGGGACATTCATACTGCGCCGCCAGCAGGGTAAGCAGCAATCCGCACCAAGCGCAGGTCACTATTCACTATAAAGAAGAGTGCATCCAGTACGCGGCACTACCCAGCGAAATCCCCGACGACAAGGACCCGGAGGGCCATCAGCTCCACCAGAGAGCCATCCAGCGCGACCTCAAAAGCTCACGATGGGTCAATCCGATTTCCCGTTCTCGCGCACCCGCCGCCCCGCTTCATCAATCCCCGTACAAACGAATCCCGTAGAGGAATGTGGAGCCAGTCTCGAGATGGGCGCCGAAAGTCAGCGTGATGGGCGAACAGCACGCTGCTGCGGTCGGCAGCGATGCGCTCCTCGAGCGGCAAGCCCTCACGTGGTCAGCGCGACAACGCTCACGAGCCCGGTGCACGACGCCGTCAGCACGACGACAAAGACGAACAACGCCAGCCCCGCCGGCAGGCTGCCGGGCAGCCACGACCACAGAACGCCGGCACCGACACCCGCCAACGCCAGCAATAACGCACCGGCATTGCCGCCGGGCTGAGAGCCTGTGAAACCCTGACCGATCGAGCACCTTACCGATCGTCTACGCTGAGGGTCTGCCAACCAGCGAGGTTTCGTCATGCAATACCGCCGTCTCGGCCGCTGCGGCCTGCGCGTCAGCGCTTTGTCGCTGGGGTCCTGGGTGACTTACCACAACCAGGTGGACCACCATGCGGCGGTCGAGATGATGGCCGCCGCCTTCGACGCCGGCGTCAACTTCTTCGACAACGCCGAGGCGTATGCCCAAGGACAAAGCGAGGTCGTCATGGGCGCGGCGCTGAAGACACTCAAGTGGCCGCGCTTGAACTACGTCGTCTCGACCAAGTTCTTCTGGGGCCTGGGGCGCGACGCCGGGGCGGTCAACCGCAAGAACACGCTGAATCGCAAGTATCTGCTGGATGCCATCGACGGCTCGCTGCAACGCTTCGGCCTGGACCATATCGACCTGATCTACTGCCACCGCCCCGACCCGCAGACGCCGGTCGAGGAGACGGCGCGCGCGATGAGCGACATCATCGAGCAAGGCAAGGCGCTCTACTGGGGCACGAGCGAGTGGAGCGCCGACGACATCCGCGCCGCCTGTGCCGTCGCCGAACGCCACGGCTGGCACAAGCCGGTAGTCGAGCAGCCGCAATACAACCTGTTCCATCGCCGGCGCGTCGAACACGAGTACGCGCGGCTCTACGAGGACATCGGGCTTGGCCTCACGACCTGGAGCCCGCTCGCGTCCGGACTGCTGAGCGGCAAGTACCGCCGCGGCGTTCCCGCCGGCAGCCGCGGCGCGATGGAAGGCATGTCGTTCCTGCACGCAGACCTGGCCGACCAGGCAAAGACCGCCGCGGTGGCCGAACTCGAAGCGCTTGCCGCCGAACTCGGCGCCACGGCGGCGCAACTGGCGATCGCCTGGGCGGCGGCCAACCCGCGCGTGAGCAGCGTCATCACCGGAGCGTCGAAGCTGAGTCAGTTGCAGGACAACCTGGGCGCCATGGCCGTATTGCCCGGCTTGACGCCCGAAGTCAAGGCGCGTATCGAGGCGATCACGCAAGGCCTCGCCGACCGGGAAAGCGCGGCACCATGAGTCGCGCGCAGCAGCTCGACCGCACCGGCCATCTGTGGCAC
Source organism: Pseudomonadales bacterium (assembly GCA_024234165.1). Lineage (NCBI taxonomy): Bacteria > Pseudomonadati > Pseudomonadota > Gammaproteobacteria > Pseudomonadales > Pseudomonadales bacterium. Next base: position 741,388 of record JACKOP010000003.1, on the reverse strand, counting down.
CCATTGCGGCGACACGCTTGAGCCTTGAGCCTTCCAAGGGTGATCCCTGGCGCACGCCGTTTTCATGTGTGTTTCGATGACGCATCATGCACTCGAGCCCGACTGGCCAGGTTGCGAGCAGGCAGGGTTGCCGACGTACGACGAGGAACGAGCCATGCTGATCAATATTCTGGCTTATCCGGGCATGACGATGCTCGATGCGGTAGGACCTTATGAAGTATTGAGCCGGCTGCCGGGAGCAAGACTGCAGTTCGTCGCGCTGGACAACGAGCCGATCACGTCCGACACGGGGTTCATGCGTTTCCTGCCGACTTGCGACGTGGCTGCCGCAGGTCGCTCCGATGTGCTGCTGGTGCCCGGTGGGCCACCTGCAAAGGTGATGCCGGTTGCGCAGGACCCGTCCGTCCAGCGCTGGCTGCAGGCGCAGCATGCCCAAACGCGCATCACGGCTTCGGTCTGCACGGGTGCACTGATCCTGATCGCAGCCGGGATCGTCACCCAGGGTGATGTCTCGACGCACTGGGAGGCGGCTGAGACGGTCGAGGAGATGGGGCTGCACTACAGTGGGAAACGCTTCACCCGGTCGGGCAAGGTGTTCATGGCAGCAGGCGTTTCTGCCGGAATCGACCTGGCGCTGGTCCTGTGTGCCGAAATTGCTGATCCGGTGACGGCTCAGGCCATCCAGGTCGGCATCGAATACGATCCTGAACCTCCTTTTCCTTACGGTGGATCAGACCCCATCATCAGGCAGAGGTCTCATGATCTGTTGATGGCGTCGCTGGGATGAACACGACCCTCCCCCAGCCTCGTCGGATCATTCCCGGCTTCCCCCTTTGCCTTCAACTGCTTGTGGCGCCGTTTCGCACGCTCGGCGGCGCTTGCTGAACGCATAAGCACCTGTCTGGTTGGAGCGATCCCGCTCGACACCCTGCCCGCCTGCTCGAATCGGGTCGGAACAGCGGATCGTCGGCGTCCGCTGCCGATCGCCAGCGTCCCTGCTCCCAATCCATGCACCTCGCGGAGGCGCCACTCACGCCATCACCAGCGACCCAGTCGACAGCGGGCCACGCGCGGGCGTGCCACCAGCGTCACCACACCGGTGGCGGCTTCCCTGCGTTGGCGTAAACTCGACGCGAGACGGCAACGCGAATGCCGTGGCGCCGGCACGCTGCAGCGCGCAATTTGGCAACCTGAGGGACTCGGAGGGGGGCAATGGCACACAAGACCCTGCTGCTCGTCGCGACACGCAAGGGTGCCTGGATACTGCACGGCGATGGGGCACGCAAGCGGTGGCGGATCGACGGCCCGCACTTCCTCGGCAACATCATTCATCACCTGGTGCTCGATCCGCGCGACGGCCGGACCCTGCTCGCGGCCGCGAGCACCGGACACCTCGGGCCAACCTTGTTCCGTTCGCTCGATCGCGGGCGCAGCTGGCGCGAGGTCAAACGGCCGCCGGCATTCGCCAAGGTTCCCGAAGGCGAGAAGGGCCGGGTCGTCAATCACACGTTCTGGCTGACACCCGGGCTCGAATCGCAACCGGGTGTCTGGTACGCGGGCACGTCGCCGCACGGCCTGTTCTGCTCGGAGGATGGCGGCGACTCGTGGGAGGAATGCGCCGGCCTCAACGACGATCCGCAGTACCGCGAGTGGATGGGCGGCCCGCAGGATGGCACACCGGATGGCCCGAAGCTGCACTCCGTCATCGTGGATCCGCGGGACGCAAACCACCTCTATCTCGGCATGTCGAGTGGCGGCGTGCACGAATCGACCGACGGCGGACAAAGCTGGGCGCCGTTGATCGACGGGCTGGAAGTCGTCGAGATGTTCGATCCCTCGAAGGTCTGGTTTCACGATCCGCATTGCATCCGCATCTGCCCCAGCAATCCGGACCGCCTCTATCAACAGAATCATTGTGGCATCTATCGACTCGACCGTCCCGGCCGGCGCTGGACACGCATCGGCAAGACGATGCCGAAGTCGATCGGCGACGTCGGCTTTCCGATGGTCGTGCATCCACACGATGACGACATTGCCTGGGTGTTCCCGATGGATGGCTCGTCCGTCTGGCCCCGTGTGAGCCTCGCCGGCAAACCGGCCGTCTACGTCACGCGCAACGGCGGCCGGACCTGGCGCCGCCTGGATGCGGGGCTCCCGGAATCCCAGGCGTGGTGGACCGTGAAGCGGCAAGCGATGACGAGCGATGCGCGCGATCCGGTCGGCCTGTATCTCGGGACGACGAGCGGTGAGTTGTGGATGGGGGCCGACGAAGGCGCGCACTGGAAGTGCATCGCACAACATCTTCCCGAGATTTACGCCGTGGAAACTGCGCAGGTCTAGTGCCGTGAAAGTCGTGATTCCGGGCCCGCTGCGCTCCTACACGAACGAGCGGGAAGTTGCGGCTTGCGGCGCGACACTGGGTGACGCCCTGGTCAATCTCGAGCGGCAGTTCCCGGGCATCCGTCATCGACTGATCGACGAACAGGGCGAGGTGCGCCCGCACATGCGCATCTTCATCAATGGCGAGCAGTGCTTCGATCTGCGCCAGCGCGTGGATCCACGCGACGTGCTGCAGATCATCCAGGCGCTGAGTGGCGGCTGAGGTGGCAGTCGACGAAGCGAGTGTCGACGAGGTCGCCTCGTGGCTGCAGCAGTCACCGGCGCTGGTCGTGCTCGACGTTCGCGAAACCGACGAACACGCTGCCGGCATCGTGGCTGGCGCCCTGTGCTTGCCGCGCGCGCTGATCGCCACGCACATTGCCAAGCTCGTCCCGGACAAGCAGCGCCTCATCGTCGCCTATTGCGGCAGCGGCGTGCGGTCGCAGCTTGCCTCGCAGGCGCTTGCCGACCTGGGTTACTCGCGCGTGTGTTCGATGCGCGGCGGCTTCGCCGAATGGCAACGCGCCGGACACGCATGGGTCGTTCCCGCAGGCGATGCCGACGGCCGTGCGGCGCCGCTCACCGCCGAGCAGACAACGCGCTACGCGCGCCACGTGCGGCTGCCGGAAATCGGCGTGGCGGGGCAGCGCAGGTTGCTGGCGGCGCGTGTGCTGTGCGTCGGTGCGGGAGGTCTCGGCTCACCCGCCGGCCTGTATCTCGCGGCTGCCGGAATCGGCACACTGGGGATCGTCGATTCCGATGTCGTCGAACTGAGCAACCTGCAGCGACAGGTGCTCCACGCCAGCGACCGCCTGGGCATGCCCAAGGTCGACAGCGCCGGTCAAACGCTTCGCGCCCTCAATCCGGATGTCCGGGTGATTCGCATCGCCGAGCGTCTCGGCGCCGCGAACGCGCTCGCGATACTCGCGGACTACGACCTCATCGTCGACGGCAGCGACAACTTTGCGACCCGTTACCTCATCAACGACGCGGCTCTGCGCCTTCGCAAGCCCGTGATCCACGCGGCCATCCAGCGTTTCGAAGGACAGCTGACAGCCTTCGCCGCCGATGGGGCACCGTGCTATCGCTGCCTCTTCCCGCAGCCACCGCCCGCGGACACCGCGCCGTCCTGCGCGGAAGCGGGGGTGCTCGGCACACTGCCCGGCGTGCTTGGCGTTCTGCAGGCCACCGAGGCGATCAAGCAGATCCTCGGCATCGGCAGGGGCCTGGTCGGTCGCCTCGTCACCTACGACGCTCTCGCGATGAGCTTCACGGAGCTCAGGCTGCAGCGCGACCCGCACTGCCCGACGTGCGGCGAAGGCGTCGATCGCTCGGCGATCCAGCCGCGGGATCAGGCACCGGACTGCAGCGCGGCCTGACTTCGCCACCGCGCTTGCCGCTCGCAACCGAAGTCCCCGACGCCCGGACCTGGGGTCACATGCGCTGCGAGGAGATATTGCCCCCGTCGACCACGAGCTCGGTCGCGGTGATGTAGCTCGCGTCCGCAGACAGCAGGAAACGCACCGCGCGGGCGATCTCGACGGGCTCACCCACACGCCCGAGCAGGATACGGCGCTCGAAGGTCCCCGCCGGCAGGATATCGAGCACCGGCTGCAGCATCGGTGTGCGGATCTGTCCTGGAGAAACGGCGTTGATGCGCACCCCGTCTGCCGCCAGTTCGTCGGCCAGCGAGCGCACCAGCGACAACATGCCGCCCTTCGAGGCGCTGTAGGCCGGGTTGGCCGCGTTGCCGAGCGTCGCGTTGATCGACGCGATGCCAACCACCGCACCGCCGCGTGCCGCCGCGAGATCGGCGCGGATCGCCTGCACGATGAACGGCAGCGCGCGCAGGTTCACGTTCAGCACCGTATCCCAGGCATCCGACGTCAGCTCGTTCAGCGGAATCGCGTTCGATACGCCCGCCGCGTGCACCAGCGCGCCGATCGCACCGATCGCAGCACGGGTACGCTCCACCGCCGCGGCGATGCCGTCGGTCCTGCGCAGATCGATGCCGAGGCCGATTGCGGGTACGCCGTGCTGTGCGGTGAGCTGTCCGGCAATCGCAGCGGCGCGCTGCTCATCCAGATCCCAGACCGCAACTGCACGGCCTTCCGCTGCCAGTACGTCGGCACACGCAGCGCCGATGCCGGAACAGCCTCCGGTCACGATTGCCCCACCCAGAGAAACCGCTTTCGTCGCGCTCATTCGTATGACTCCTTGTTGCTGCCAGTGTGAATCAATGTGCCACGGTCGGGCGCGTGCACCCTTCGGCACCGCAACGATCGAGCAGACCGTCGAGCCTGATGTTCGCGATCTCGGGCCCCTTGGCAGTCATCGTGACCCACATCACGTGATCCATGGTTCCCGGTCCGGGCGGGTGCGTATCGAGGGTGCCACCGGTGGTGCCCATCTGGATGTAGTCGCGACCGTTACGGCTGGCGAGTGAATAGTAGTGGAGGTGTCCCGCGACGACCGTATACGGCCGATCGCCGAGCATCGCCTCGATCTGCCTGAACTCCGGCGAATCGTATTTCCATGCCGGCTTGTGCAACAGCAACACCGTCCAGCGCGCATCGGCGTTGGCAGCCAGCGCCTCGCGCACGTACGCAACCTGCTCGGCACTGATCGCCACCTTGTCGAGATCCTGCAGGATCTTCATGACGCGCGCGAGTGCGGGATCGGTCCGCGCCGCGCGCCTGGCCTCCTCGGGGTCGTTCTGCATCAGCGCGACCGCCTGGCGAAACAGCGCATAGCCCTTCTCGTCGGCCTTGGCCGTCGAGAACGATTCCCTGCCGGGTCGCAGCACCGGAGGATCCTCGGTGTTCAGCGCCAGGAACAGCACGTCGCGGTAGCGAAAATGGTAGTAGTCACGCCCGAGCCGCTGCCGCCACACCGCCCGCATCGTCTCGTTGCCCATGTCGTGGTTGCCGACGACGTGGAAGTACGGCATCTGCAGCTTTCCGACCGCGTCGGCGATCTCCTGCCACTGGCGCGCCAGTTCGGCACGATCCTCCGTATACCCTTCGATATGGTCGCCGACACTCAACACGAAATCGGGCTGCAGCAGGTTGATCTGCTCCATCGCCCGCTCGAACACGCCGGCCCGATGCCCGCCGGTACGATCGCCGACGATCACGAAGCGAAACGCTGCGGGGTCCTGCACCAGCGGCTGGGCACTGCGCGGCACGTCGGGCGCCGCCACCAGCGGCGCCGCCGGCGGAGTTGCGGACGGCGCCGCACACGCCGCGACCATGATGGCAAGCAACGGAGCAAGCACACGCGATACGTTCATGCAGCCTCTCCCGGGCGGTGCAACACGCTGCGGGCCGCCGCGTGCATCAATGCACGGTAAGTCTCGCGCTGATCCGGCGCAACCGGATCGTAGCGGCGCACGCTACCGACCACACCGGCCGTGGCCGCAAAGAACATGATCCCGGCACCAAGCACATTCATCAGGTGAATCGGCGTGACATCGGCCAGCTCACCGGCCGCCTGCCCGTCCCGCACCACGCTCTCCCACAGTTCCAGCATCGGACCGGAATAGCGCACCGGAACGTCCTCATTCTCGTAATTCGAGACGCTGTCGCGCAGGATGATGCGCGCGAGCGTCGGGCGGGCCACCAGAAAATCCAGCGTGGCATCGAGCAGTGCAAACAGCCGCTCGGGATACGCAGGGGCCTGTCCGACGCGCTCGCACACGTAGTCAACCAGCGCCGAGTAGGCCCTGCTCTGGACGGCCTCGTACAACTGCTGTTTGGTCGGGAAGTAATAAATGATGGACGCGCGGCGTATATCCACCGCGAGTGCCACGTCCTCGAGACGGGTTGCCGAATAATCGCTCTCGGCGAAGATCCGCTCCGCCTCGTCCAGGATACGTTCGCGGGTCAGTTCACCACGACTACCCGCAGGGCGTGCCATCTCGACTCCTTGCAGACACCATCCGGGCAGACGCGACGCCTCCCCTTTCGAGGAAGCGCCGCTGCAACCCTCGACTCACAGCTCCCAGGTAAAATCCACGCCGTAGCTGCGCGGCTCGCCGTAGAGGGCGTACGGATCGATCACGCGCGCCAGGCTCAGCCAGTACTCCTTGTCACGCAGGTTCTTGCCCCACAGCGAAACGCGGAACGATCCACCGAAGGCCTGCACGTCGGCAAGCGTCAGCCGCGCGTTCAACAACGAATACTCCGGGATCAGGAAGGTCGGATTGCTGGTCGACGTGTGCATCTCGTCCTGCCACGAATAGTTCAGGTTGGCACTGAGCTCACCGGGCAACTGCCACGGGAACACGTATTCCAGATCGAGCGACCAGGCGTTCTTCGGCGAGTTGATCGGGGTGTAGACGTTTGCGCGGTTCACGCCATCGGCACCGATGATCTCCTTGTACTCCGGTTTCAGGTAACCGTAGTTGGCATGAAACGTCAGCCCCTCGAGCAGAACCGCGGTAAGCTCGGCCTCGACGCCCTTGATCTTCGCCTTGCCGGCGTTCAGCACGTCGGTGATCGACGGATTACCCACAACGGACGATGTGTTGACCTGGATGTCTTCGTAGTCCGCATCGAACACCGCGAGGTTGAAGCGGATGCGATTGTCCAGGAACTGCGACTTCAGTCCAAGCTCCACCGAGGTCAGCTCCTCCGGCTTGAAGCCCTGGTTGAAGCGAGGGATTCCGTTTGCACGCGTGTTGTATCCACCGCTCTTGTACCCGCGCGCGACCTTTGCGTAGACGTTGACGTCATCGGTGATGTCATACGCAACCACGGCGGTGGGGCTGACGTTGCGATACGTCTTGTTGCCGTCACCGGGCATACCCGTCGGTGTGATGACGCCGGCAGCAGCCGTTGCCATCACCAGCGTGGCTTCGCGCTTGTCTTCGGACCAGCGCCCGCCGAGTGTGAGGTGCAGGCGATCACCGAGCGCACTCGGGGTATACGTCGCCTGGCCGAACACAGCCGTTGCCTCGTTGTCCGCCGTAGAGATGGTTACGCCGGCCGTTATCGGAACGGGGATGAAATTTCCGGTGCGGGTGAAGCCCGTATTGTCACCGCTTTCCTTGAAGTAATAGAGCCCCGCCACGTACTCGAGCTGCCCGCCAAACGCATCGCCGGTGATCTGGAACTCCTGCGAGAACTGATCCTGGTCGAGATCTCCCAGGCTCGCTATGACGGGTCTGCCCGGAAAACGCGAGTAGGTGTCCGTCATCATGTTGTTCTGGACGTTGCTTTCCAGCTCGCGGTAGGTGGTGAGCGACTTCAGCTCGACCTTCTCGCTGAGCTGCCAGGTGAGCGTGAGCGAGTGCCCGTCAGCCGTGATATCGCTGTCCTTCAACTGGTCGTAGATGCTTCCGCGGTGCGGGATCTTCGGCCTGTCCGTCAGGGGGTTGACCTTGGCGAGGAACGCGGGGCTGTCGGCAATCGTGGAGCGGTCGTACGCATAACGGAGCTCGACGGCATCGCTGATGGCCCAGAGCACATCGAGGCGCAGGCCGTCACGATCGCGGTCGGCGTAATGGTCCGAGCCACTGCCCGCGTTGTCGATGAAGCCATCCTGCTTCGAATAGAGATACGCAATGCCCGCCGCCAACCGCCCTTCGATCAATGGGATGTTTGCGCGCGTCAGCGTGCGCACCAGGCTGCGATTGCCGATGCTCACACCCTGGCTGAAGCCCCACTCGTCGAGATCGGGCTTGCGGGTGATGAAGTTGATGGCACCGCCCGTGGCGTTGCGGCCATACAGGGCGCCCTGCGGACCGCGCAGCACCTCGACCCGCTCGAGATCGGCAACTTCCATCGCCAGACCCTGACTGCGCGCGATATAGGCTCCGTCAAGGTAAATGGCGACGCTCGGATCCTGGGTGATCTGATCGTCGTTGTTACCCACACCGCGCATGAACAACCGCACGGTGCTCGACGACGTGGGATGCGGTGCGAGCTGGAAGTTCGGTACCGAGGTACGAAGTTCGACGATATCGCGGATGCCCTTGCTTTCGAGATCCGCCGCTCCGAGCGCGACGATCGAGACCGGCGTGTCCTGCAGCGACTGTTCGCGTCGCTCGGCGGTCACGACGACCTCGTCCAGTTCGAGTTTCTTCTCGGCGCCCGGCTGGGCATGCGTGGTGGCTGCGACCGCGGCCAGTGCCATGGCAAGCGCACAACGGTCGAATCCGCGTGGGAAACGGGTACTCTTTATCATCATCGTGTCTCCAGGTTGGATTTTTTCAATACTCGTAAACGACGTCGATTCCGTAGCTGCGCGGATCGCCGAAGATCGCCGTCGGCATGCCGGCGTTGAAGTGGTCGAGGTAGTAGTCCTTGTTCTCCAGGTTGCGTCCCCAGATCGCAACGCGCAGCTCACCCACTCCCACCGGAATCTCGCTCAGCCCCACACGCGCGTTCAGCAGTCCGTAGTCATCGATGATGTAGCGGGTCGGCACCACCGATGAGCCGGAGAATTTCCTGTCCTGCCACGAGTAGTCCAGGCGCGCATTGACCACACCGATCGGCGTCGGCGGGAATTCGTATTCCGCCGAAATGTTGTAGTTGTGTTGCGGTGCGTTCACGAACTCGAACTGGGAGACGACATCGACACCCGCGCCGTTCTTGATTTCCTTGTATCTGGCGTTCAGATAACCGTAGTTCAGCGAGACGCTCAGGCCTTCGGTCAGCAGCGCAGTGACGTCAAGCTCGACACCGTCGATCACTGCCTTGCCCGCGTTCAGCACGTCGGTGATGCGGGTGTTCCCCGGGTCCGACTGTACATTGATCTGGATGTCCTTGTAATCGGCGCGGAAAACCGCCGCGTTGACGCGCAGGCGCCGCTCCCAGAGTTCGGACTTGATCCCCAGTTCGTAGGAGAGCAAGGTCTCCGGATCGAAGCCCTCGGCGAAGCGGGCGCTCGAACTGGCACGCTCGTTGAAGCCGCCAGTCTTGTAGCCCTTCACCACTTTCGCGTAGACGTTGGTGTTCTCGAGCAGGTCGTAGGCGAGCACTGCGGTTGGACTGAAGTCGTTGAAGTCCTTGTTGCCGTCGCCCTGCCGCGTGATCACACCCGGACCGCCGGCCGTACTGGTCAGCTCGAGCACACGTGAGTGGCGTTCGTCCTTCGACCAGCGCCCGCCGAGTGTGAAGTGCAGGCGATCGTCCAGCACCGTCGGGGTGTAAGTGCCTTGCGCGTAGACGGCGTACGCCGTGTTTTCGATGCGATAGGTGGTACTTGCAACGGTACGCCGTGGCGGCGTTGCACTGCGCCCGCGACCATCGGCCTTTTCGTCGAACCAGTAGATGCCGGCAACGTATTCGAGACGATCGTCAAAGGCATCGCCGATCAACTGGAATTCCTGGCTCTTCTGATCCTGGCTGTACTTGGTGGTACTCAGGCTGAGCGCCATCGTCGGTATGGCCGGGTTGGCACCCGTCAGGTAATTCTGGAAGTTTTCATTGTCGAGCTTGCGGTAACCGCTGATCGATTTCAGCGTCAGCGCGTCGCTGATCGCCCACTCCAGCGTCAGTGTATGCCCCTGCGCCGTGATGTCGTTCGGACGCAGATCCTGCACGTAGGGTGAACCGTGGCGCGGACGCTTGGCCTGGGCCGGATACAACGGCACCGCAGCAACGAACGAGGAAGTATCGTCGATCTGCGAACGGTCGTAGCTGTAGCGCGCCTGCAGCGCGTCGGTGGGCTCCCACAGCGCGGACAGTTGCCACGCATCGCGATCCTGCTCGCCGAAACGCCTCTTGCCGGTGCCTTCGTTCTTCACGAAACCGTGCTTGCCGGCGTTCAGGTAAGCCAGTTGCACGGCGGCCTTCTCGCCGAGCGGCACGCCGACCATGATGCGGCTGCGCAGCAGGTTGTAGTTGCCGCCGGTCAGCGACTGGCTGAATTCGAACTGGCCCAGCGCGGGAGCCCGGGTGATGAAGTTGATCGCACCGCCGGTTGCGTTGCGCCCGTAGAGCGAGCCCTGCGGACCGCGCAGGACTTCCACCCGCTCGATATCGGCGACCTCCATGGTCAGTCCCTGGCTGCGCGCCACATAGACACCGTCGAGGTACACCGCGACGCTCGGGTCCTGCGACAACTGCGCGTCGTTGTTGCCCACGCCGCGCATGAATACACGCAAGGCAGTGGTGTTCGACGGATGCGGCGTGAGCTGCAGGTTGGGCACGTTCGCTCGCAGGTCGGCAATCGTATAAATGCCCTTGGCCTCGAGCTCCCCACTGTTGAAGGCCGCCAGCGAGATCGGCGTGTCCTGCAGGGACTCCTCACGCTTTTGCGCGGTAACGATGATTTCCTCCAGCGCGGGCTGCGCACCAGCGGGTACTGCCATCACGGCCGCGAGCAGCGAGAGTGGCAGATGACGATATACAAAAGAACGAGCAACGACTCGGCGCATGGTAACTCCCCATTCAGATTCGAATCATTTTTGTCGCCGAGATGGGCGAGCATTGGACTGCTTCTATCTACCTGCGTGCAGGTATGTTTGTTACGGTATAGCCGAATCCGGGCGCTGTCAACACGGCATGAGTACACGCTGCCCGAGTGCACCTGACTGCACCGCCCCTGCCCGCGTTGTGTGCGGGTGGTCCGCCGCTGACGCGCAGGCGATGCGCGCACCTGCCCGGATCGGGGAACCCGGGGGTTTCATGCCAGACGGTGCGACCCCATCATGCCGCGCGAGTCGCACGAGGCTGACGCCCGATTGTTTGTTCAAACTCAAGGTTCTGATCAGGCTTCCTGCCTATCATCCTGTCGTATCAGTCGAGTCCGGTCCCGGCATCAAAGAGTAGGGAGAAGAACATGAGCGAGGTATCGACGAGCAGGCGCCAGTTCCTGAAGTTTGCCGCAGCCGGCGCCGCGATCGGCGCGGTGGGCTTGCCCCTGTTCCATTTCCGCTTCGTTTCTGCGGATGAAGCCACCCGGGTGGGGCCGCGCACCACACCGCCGCTAGGCACCTGGGAAGACCTCTACCGTCAGCGCTGGACCTGGGACACGATCACCAAGGGAACACACGGCTGGGCCAACTGTCGCTCGGCGTGTGCGTGGGACCTCTATGTGAAGGACGGCGTGGTCGTGCGCGAGGAGCAGACCGCCACCTACGGGCAATCCGAACCCGGCGTCCCCGATTTCAACCCCCGGGGCTGCCAGAAGGGCGCGTGCTACACGGAAGTGATGTACGGACCGTCGCGCACCAGCGTGCCGCTGAAGCGCGTCGGACCACGCGGCTCGGGCAAATGGGAGCGCATCGGCTGGGACCAGGCGATGAGCGAAATCGCCGAAAAGTGCATCAGCGCTGCCAGCCGCTGGGGCACCGAGACGCTTTATCAGGATCTGGGACCGAACTTCGATTTCGGACCGACCACCGCCGGTCGTTTCAAGTTCCAGTACATGGCTGCCGGCCTGTTCGCAGACAACTGGGCAGAGATCGGCGACCTGAACATAGGCGCCACGATGGCGCTGGGTGTCGCCCACGTCGGCGGCTCCTCCGATGAGTGGTTCCTGTCGGACTTCATCGTCGTCTGGATGATGAACCCGTCGGTGACACAGATCCCCGATGCGCACTTCCTGTACGAAGCGCGCTACAAGGGAAGCGAGCTGGTCGTGATCGATCCGGTGTACTCGGCAACCGCAGTGCACGCCGACCAATGGCTGCCGATCGCGGTGGGTACCGACGCCGCACTGGGCCTCGCCGTGGCACGACACCTGCTCGACGTCGGCGCGATCGACCTGCCGTTCATCCGCGAGCAGACCGACCTGCCGCTGCTGGTGCGCCTCGACAACGGGCGCTTCCTGCGTGCCGAAGACCTGAGCGACAGCGGCTCCGAAACCCAGCTCTACCTGTGGCATCCGCAGAAGAACGAACCGGTGCCCGCGCCCGGCTGCGGCGGCCATCCGGTACGCTCGCTGGTGCTCGATTTCGAACCGCCGATCGACGGACAGTGGACGCTGCGACTGAAGGACGGAACCGAGGTCGCCGTGGTGCCGGTCGGCGCGATGCTGAAGGAGCATCTGGCCCCGTGGACCTTCGAGCACACGGCCAGCGTGACCGGCCTGCACGTCGAACAGATCCGCCGCTTCGCCGATGGCTGGGCGCGCGCCGAGCGGCCGATGGTGCTGTCGTCGTGGGGTGCGAACCGCTACATGCACTCGGACCTGATGAACCGCGCGAAGATCCTCTGCCTCGCGCTGAAGGGAGCGATCGGCCGCAAGGGCACCGGCTACCAGTCATGCGGCTGGGTGGGACTGGACGGTTTTTCGAACGCGATGCAGATGGAGCGCGCCGGAATCACGGGACGCCTGGGTGCACTGCTCGGCACCATCGAGCCGGCGATGCTGTTCCAGTCGGTCCTCGATCTGGCGATGAAGCGCAAGACGCAGAACGAGGTGGAACGCGACGGCGAACTCTTCTACACGAAGAACCGCCTGTGCACGACCGACGTGGTCAACGTGAACTTCTCTGCCGAAGGCTACCTGGACGCACTGAACCGCGAACAGGAGGGTATGTCGCCCCGCCCGCTCGCGGCCTACCACCAGGAATCGAACGAAAAGGGCTGGGGACCGGGCGTGCCCGTGAAAGCGCCTCCGAAAGTGTTCTTCAGCGGCGGCGCCAACCTGCTGCGGCGCAACAACCTGCCGCAGTACCTGAAGGCCTTCATCTGGGACGAGATGGAGCTGATCGTCGACATCAATCCGAAGTTCTCGTACACCGGCACGCAGGCCGACTACATCCTGCCTGCAGCCGGCTGGTACGAGAAGCCCGGCATCAAGTACACGATGGCGTACATCCCGTACGTGCACTACTGCGGCGTCGCGGTGCAGCCGCTCGCGGAGTCGAAGGACGAGTTCGAGATCTACTGGTTGCTGTCGCGCGAGATCGAACGCCAGGCGAAGACGATGGACCTGCCGGTGTTCGACGGCTGCGGACGCGGCAGCAGCGACTGGAAGACGCTGCACCAGCGCTACAGCAACCACGGCGACCTCGGACAGAAGGACGCGGAGAAGCTGGTCACCGAAATCCTGCGCAGCAGCGCCACCGAAGGCGTCACGCTCGAGCAACTCAAGCGCGACGGCTACGCACGCTACACCGCCACCGGCGCCAGCCTGCAGCAGAGCGTGCTGCACAACCCCGACTGGGATGGCACCGGAGTGCTGAACACACTGACGCGCTTCACGGAGCACAAGGAACCGTGGCCGACCTGGTCCGGGCGGCTCACCGCGTTCATCGACCATCCGTGGTTCATCGAGTTGCGCGAGCAGTTCCCGACGCACAAGAACAGCCCCAAGGCGGGTGGCGACTACCCGTTCATGTTCGTGAGCTGCCATGCGCGCTGGTCGATCCACTCGAGCTGGCGCGATACCCCGATGATGCTGCGTCTGCAGCGCGGCGAGCCCGTGGTGTATCTGAACCCGACCGAGGCCGGCAATCTGGGGATCGCCGACCACGACTACGCCGAGCTCTACAACGACTACGGTTCGATCCGCATGCGGGTGAAACACTCGACCACGGTACGCCCCGGGGTGGCCTACTACTACCACGCGTGGGAGCCGCACCAGTTCCCGAACCACGAATCCTACAAGCAGTTGATTCCGGGTCTGGTCAACCCGTTGCACATGGCGGGCGGCTACGGCCAGATCGAACATCTGATGAACCGCTACCAGCCGGGCAGCGCGGTACAGGACACGCGCATCGGCATCCGCCCGTGGACCGGACAACCCACCGGTGTGAAGCCCGTGGCAACCCCTCACAGCGATGGTGAATCCGCATGAAATACGATGTCCCGACTCCGGACCGTCAGATCGCGATGGTCCTCGACCTGAACAAGTGCCTCGGCTGCCACACCTGCAGCATTGCGTGCAAGAAGATGTGGAACACCGACCAGGGCACCGACTACGCGTACTGGAACAACGTCGAGACGATGCCGGGCAAAGGCTTCCCGGCAAATGTCCACGACCCGGCAACCGCGGGGCGCGACCTCGACGGCAACACCAAGCGCGGCGAGATTCCCAATATCGACACCGGCTACGGACGCGCCTGGACCTTCAACCACAAGGATGTGCTGGCCTCGACCGGTGCGCCGGTGAAGGAATGGCTGCGACCGCGCGAGGAAGCCAAGTGGGGACCGAACTTCGACGAGGATCATGGCGCCGGCGAGTATCCGGCCGAGAACCACTATTTCTACCTGCCGCGCCTGTGCAATCACTGCACGCACCCGGCGTGCCTCGATGCCTGTCCGCGCGGGGCAATCCACAAGCGCAAGCAGGACGGCATCGTGCTGGTCGACCAGGATCGCTGCCACGGCTACCGGTTCTGCGTCGCAGCGTGTCCGTACAAGAAGGTCTACTACGACCACGTGCGCCAGGTATCGAGCAAGTGCATCTTCTGCATGCCGCGCATCGAGGAAGGCGTGGCACCGGCCTGCGCCCGCCAGTGCCCGGGACGGCTGCGCTTCGTCGGCTATCGCGACGATCCGGATGGCCCGATCCACAAGCTGGTGGACAAGTGGAAGGTCGCGATTCCGCTGCACCCCGAATACGGGCTCGGCCCCAACGTGTTCTACGTGCCGCCGATGAGCCCGCCGAAGCTCGATGCCGACGGCCGCCCGACCGACGAACCGCGCATCCCGCTCGCCTACCTCGAGTCGCTGTTCGGCAAGGCGGTTGGCCCTGCACTCGATATCCTGCTCGCCGAGCGCGAGAAGACGCGTCGCGGCGGCAACAGTGAGCTGATGGACCTGCTGATCGCATACAACTGGAACGACAACTTCAAGCTCGACGCGCACCAGCGCGAAGTGCTGAGCTGAACCGCGCTGGGAGCATCCACATGAACACGACCATCGAGTTGAGCGCAGCGCCCACCGCGATGCAGCCCGGCGGCTACGTCCCGGCCGCGTTCGCCGATCGCACCGCAGCCCTGACACCCAAGGCCTCGCTCGAGGCGGTGGCGACCGGCAACGGCTGGCGGATCACGCTGTCGTGGGCCTGTGCAGCGCCGGTGCGCCACACCGCCAACGAGACCGACCGTTTTCCCGACGCCTGCGCGGTACTTGCCCCGCTCGCGGACGATGCACCGTGGATCACGATGGGGGCACCGGAGCAGGCCGTCGAGGGTTTCCTGTGGAAGGCCGATCGCGAACAGCCGTGGCGGATCCGCGCCGAAGGGCTGGGCACCGTGCAGCGTTCGGCGCCACCTGATGGCACGCGCGTCAGTGCCGAATGGAGCGACGGTCGGTGGCAGGTGGTGTTCGAAATTCCCGAATGGGCTGCGCTTGCCACCCGGCGCCAGATCGCGGTGGCCGTCTGGGCCGGCGCTTCGCAGGAGCGTGCGGGGCTGAAATCGGTGAGTCCCGGCTGGCTGGCGCTCGGATGAACGCTGCCGCCAGCGGACCGAAGACCTCGACGCTGCGGTTGCTCGCGTGGGGACGCCTGTGGAGTCCGCTCGCCGGTGACGACGAACACGCCGAGGCATGGCACGCACTCGATCTGCCCGGCGATTTCACCACCGTGCGCATCGCCTACTGGAACGCCTTCCACGTCGGCAACCCGCAGCCCCCGGTGACGCTGCTGCTGCACGGACTGCTCGGACGCGACGGCGCCGCAGTGCGCGAGGACCTGATGCGTGCGGCCAACTATCTCGGCCTCGAAGGCAGCGAACACCGCCTGCCCCCGGATCATCTGGCACCGGCATGCGAGGTCTTCGCACTCGCGATCGAGCGCGAGGAGCCAGCGCTGGTCGCGGGCCTGCGCGAACGCTATCTCGCGCCGTGGGCGGTCCAGGCCGCCGAGCGCCTCGCCGATGAGGCCGAACTGCTCGCGCTGGTACAGCACTTCATGACGGATATCGGCGTGTAATTCTGCACGCTGCGCTTCCATGTGCCGTGCACGCTATGCTAGCGGCATCGAAATCGCCATCGCGATGAGCCGCCGATGAACACGATGTCCGCACCACGTCTCGATCTCGCAGTCTGCACGCTGTTCACACTCGCGCTGCTGCTGGTGCTGCCGCTGCACCTGTTGCCATCGCTGCTCGCAGGATTGTTGATCTACGCGCTGGTCGGGGCACTGGTGCCTCGGCTGGGACTGCCGATGCTCGGTCACGAAGGCGCACGTCTGGCTGCGGTGACGCTGATCGCGATCGTGGTGATCACCCTGGTCGCGCTCGCGATGGGCGGGCTGGTGTCGTTCCTGCGCCACAGCGGCGAGAGCCTGCCGTTGCTCGCACACCGCATGGCCGAGATCATCGACAACTCGCGCGACAGCCTGCCATCGTGGTTGATCGCCTCCATGCCGGCCGATGCCGATGCACTGCGCGCGGCCGCCGTTACCTGGCTGAAGGAGAACGCCGCGTTCTTCCAGGTCGCGGGTACGGGCTTTGGTGTTGCCCTCGTGCACATCCTGCTCGGCATGGTGATCGGTGCGCTGCTGTCGCTCGAGGCAGCCAGCTCGCAAGGCCGTGCGCGCCCGCTGAGCGCCTCGCTTGCCGAGCGCGCACGGCGCCTGGGCGACGCTTTCCGCCGGGTGGTGTTCGCACAGTTCTGGATCTCGACGATCAACACCATACTGACCGCGGTGTTCCTGGTCTTCGTGCTGCCGCTGCTCGGCGCCGAGCTGCCGTTCACGAAAACGCTGATCCTGGTGACCTTCATCGCCGGGCTGATCCCGATCCTCGGCAATCTGATCTCGAATACCGTGATCTGTATCGTCGGGCTGAGCCAGTCACTGTTCGTCGCGTTCGGCGTGCTGCTCTACCTGATGCTGATCCACAAGCTCGAGTATTTTCTGAATGCGCGCATCGTCGGCAGTCATATCAAGGCGCGCGCCTGGGAAATCCTGATCGCCATGCTGGTGATGGAAGCCGCATTCGGCATTCCGGGCCTGATCGCCGCACCGATCTATTACGCGTACCTGAAGCAGGAACTCGCCAGCCGCGAGCTGATCTGAGGCTGCCCCGTCGGGTTGAAACCCGACCTACGGGGGCGGGGTCGTGTTCGCAGGTCGGTATTCATGCCGACGGGAATGTCGGGTTGAAACCCGACCTACGGGGGCGGGTCGTGTTCGCAGGTCGGCATTCATGCCGACGGGAATGTCGGGTTGAAACCCGACCCACGGGGGCGAGCCGTATTCGTAGGTCGGCATTCATGCCGACAGGAATGTCGGGTTGAAACCCGACCTACGGGGGCGGGGTCGTATTCGTAGGTCGGCATTCATGCCGACGGGAATGTCGGGTTGAAACCCGACCTACGCAAACGGGGTGTGCGGCTCAGAGCATCTCCTTCGCAATCAGCTCCATGTTCGCCACGGTGCGATCGAAATCGTTGGCGTGTCCGATCAGCAGCGAACTCACCCGGGTCTTCTTCCAGTCCTGCAGGCGTTCACGTATGCGCCCGGGCGGGCCGAGCAACGAAATCTCGTCGACCAGCGCATCGGGCACGGCAGCGACCGCCTCCTGCTGACGACCGGAGAGGAACAGATCCTGAACCTTCTGCGCCTCGTCCGTGTAGCCCATGCGCCCGAGCAGGTTCTGGTGGAAGTTCATTCCCTTGGCACCCATGCCGCCAAGGTACAACGCCATCGTCCATTTGCCCGGCAGCAGCGCCCGCTGCAAATCATCGTCCACACCGAAGTTCACCATCGCCGCGATCTCGAAGCCGGGGCGTGCTGCCGCCAGACTGTCGTCGAAGATATGCATCTTGTACGGCGAACAGAAGATCGGCAGCCAGCCGTCGAAGCGTTCGGCCGCCAGCGCAACGTTTTTGGCACCTTCCGCGCCGAGCAGCACCGGAATGTGCTTGCGCAGCGGCTCGGTGATGCTCTTCAGCGGCTTGCCCAGGCCAACGCCGTCATTGCACGGCAACTGGTACTGGGCGCCCTGAAAGGCAACGGGCTCCTCGCGCGCGATCACCTTGCGGAAAATCTCCAGCCATTCGCGGGTGCGCTCGAGCGGCCTCGTGAACGGCTGGCCGTACCAGCCTTCGACCACCTGCGGACCCGATACGCCGACACCGAGCAGCAGGCGCCCGTTGGAGATATGGTCGAGCGTCAGCGCCGACATCGCCGCGCAGACCGGTGTGCGTGCCGAGATCTGCATGACCCCGGTACCGAGCCGGATGCGACTGGTGTGCGCAGCGATCGCCGCCAGCGGTGTAAAACAGTCCGAACCGTAGGCCTCGGCGGTCCACACCGAATCAAAGCCGATGCGCTCGGCGATCTGTGCGAGTTCGATGAATCGCGGCGTGGGATGCTTCTGCCAGTAACCGAGCTGCAAGCCGAGTTTCATGAGCGCTCTCCGTGACGGACCGTACGAACGGCAGCAAGTATAGGGTGCGCGTCGGGCGCGCAAGGAGAATCGAAGCGTGCCGACGCGGGATGAATTCCCGTCGTCGGCAGCCGCCTCACGGAGCAGGGGGATAGTCGGTGTAGCCCTTCGGCCCCGGGGTGTAGAGAGTCGTGCGGTCGAATACCGCGAGTTCGATCCCGTCTCGCATGCGGCGCACCAGATCCGGGTTGCTCAGATAGGCACGCCCGAACGACACCGCTGCCGCATCGCCCGCCGCCAGCACCCGCTCGGCCGACTCCTGGCGATAGCCATCGTTGACGATCAGCGGACCACCGAAGTGCTTGCGCGCCAGCGCAATCGCATCGAGATCGCGTCGCGGCGAGCGCACCACGTGCAGATAGGCGATGCCGAGCGGACGCGTCGCATCGAGCAGCGCGGCGAAGGTCTCGCTCGGATCATCATCGTGCAGGTCGTTGAACGGGTTCCCGGGGCAGATGCGCATGCCGACGCGTCCGCTGCCGGCAACCGCGATCATCGCTTCCAGCACCTCGATCACGAAACGGATGCGATTCTGCACGCTGCCGCCGTAGGCATCGGTGCGCAGGTTGGCTCCGGTGGACAGGAACTGCGCCGGCAGATAGCCACTGGTGCAGTGCAGCTCGACGCCGTCGAAACCGGCGGTCAGCGCCGATCTGGTGGCGTGGGCGTACTCGCCGATCACACCCGCGATCTCGTCGAGGCGCAACGCCCGCGGCTCGTCGAATTCGACCATCCCTGCCGCGTCGGTATAGATCTCGCCCTTCGCGCGCACCGCCGACGGTGCGACGGTCTCCGCGCCCGGGTCCTTGTTCAGGCGGCTGCTGGCGCGCCCGCAATGCATGAGCTGGACGACCATGCTGCCACCTTCGGCACGGACCGCGTCGGTCACGCTGCGCCAGCCCGCGATCTGCGCCTCGGTATGGATCCCCGGGGTGCGGCAATAACCCTTGCCGTGGATGCTCGGCTGTGCTCCCTCGCTGATGATCAGGCCTGCGCTGGCGCGCTGGCGGTAATACTCGACGTTGAGCGCGGTCGGTGCGTCGCCTTCGCCGGCACGGCTGCGCGTCATCGGCGCCATCACGATACGGTTGGCGAGCTTGAGTTCCCCGAGTTGCACGGGTTCGAACAGGTGTACGGTCATGCCATTGAGACTCCGGTCAGAATGTCGGCTGGATCGCGACCGCCACGACTTGCGGCGGCCGCCGCTGGTCAACGCACGCGAATGCGCGGTTCCGCCGTGGTGCGACGCATGCGCTTCAGGAACTCCCCGACCGGTGCCGGCGTGGCAACTTCGGGCTCGTCGTTCGACGGCGGATTGATCCAGAACTCCTTCCACGACGGGAACAGCTCGTGGTATGCACCATCGTAGGGTTCGCGGCCCGGCCAGCGCATCTTCTTGTCGCCGATCGGTGGCTTGTTCAGATCGGTGGCGTACCAGTAGCACGGCAGGCGGCGCCGGAAGTACCAGCTGCCGTCGACGCGCTCGTAGTTGTCCCAGTAGAGCATCTGCATGATCACCCACTCGGGACCCGTTTCATGCTCGTTCTTCGAGTACACCACCCCGTGGGCGTGGTCGGCATCGTCGAATTCGATGATGTGGTTGCCGATATGGTGCGAGGTGCCGGTGAACTGCAGCCGTAGCGTGTCGTCGAGCCAGCGCTTGAGATGCGCGCGCCCGACCTTGTCGCGGCTCACCCGGATATCCGGTGCGAACAGGTTCACGTGCGCGTCCAGATCGCGCATATCGAGCGACAGGGCATAGCGTGCCGGAAGCTGGCGGATCGCCTCCAGCGATTCGAGGCGATCGATGCGGGCCAGCAGGTCGGAATCAGAACTCATGGCATCCTCCGCTTCAGACTGCGTCCATGTCACCCATCGACGCCGAGCCGGTCTGCAGCTCGCAGGTCTTGCCGCCATCGACGACGAGCTGCGTGCCGGTGATGTACGAGGCCTCGTCCGAGGCGAGAAACAGGATCGCGTTGGCGACCTCCACGGGGTCGGCAATGCGCCTGAGCGGCACACCTGCCGCCGTTGCAAGCTGTGCCTCGCGGGTGGGCAGTGCCATTTCCGTCCCTGGCGTCATCACGACACCCGGGATGACCGAATTGACGCGGATATTGTGCGGTGCGCCTTCCAGCGCCGCCGTGCGCGTGAGGCTCAGCACACCGGCCTTCGCGGCGCCATACGCCGACGTGTACATCGAGCCGAGCAGTCCGCACACCGACGACACGTTGACGATTGCGCCGCCACGCTGGCGCTCCATCACGCGAAAGGCTGCCTGGATACCGAAGAACGTGCCGTCGAGCGAGACGCGGAAGCTCGCACGCCAGTCGTCCTCGCTCATGTCGACGATGGTTGCGCCGACCATCGAGTAGGCGTTGTTCACCAGGATATCGAGACGCCCTTCCTCGTGCTCGACTCCCTGCACCACATCCGCGAAAGCCTGGCGGTCGCTCACGTCGAGCAGGGCAGCACGTGCCGTGCCGCCCGCATCACGGATCGCTCGTACCACCTGCTCCAGCGGCTCGATGCGCCGCCCGCACACGACTACCCGTGCGCCTTCTTCCGCAAAGCGCTGCGCGCTCGCCGCGCCGATGCCTGTGCCGCCGCCGGTGATCAGCGCGACCTTGCCTTCGAGTCTTCCTGCCATGGTGCGTTCTCCTGTGTTGCCTCGGGCGTCGTTGTTGGGGCGTGCGCGGCACGCCCGTACGGATCATCGGGCGTGCGCGGCACGCCCCTACACCCCATCGGGCGTGCGCGGCACGCCCCTACATGCCGTTCCCCGTCAGAGCATGTGGCTGCCGCCGTTGGCGGCCAGCGTCTGCCCGGTGAAATACGACGCTTCGTCGCTGGCCAGGAACAGCGCCGTGTACGCCACCTCGACCGGCTCACCCATGCGCAGCAGCGGGATCTGGTCGGTGATCGTCTTGGCATACGCCGGATCGAGGTTGGCCATCATGCGGGTGTTGGTCGCTCCCGGGCAGATCGCGTTGACGCGGATGCCGCGCCCGCCGAGTTCACGCGCCAGGCATTTGGTGAAGCCGAGCACCGCAGCCTTCGAGGCGCAGTAGTGAACTGCACCGGTACCGTTCAATCCGGAGGTGCTCGCGATATTGATGATCGATCCCTTGGCGCCGGACTTGATCATCAGGCGTACCGCCTCGCGGCTGTTGTAGAAGACACCGTTGATGTTGATGTCCATCACGCGCTGCCAGCCGTCGTCCTGCATGTCGACGATGTGATCGAGGTGCACAGTCGGCGTTTCGCCACGCGCGAGCTGCGCGTTCAGTTCGCCGAGACGTTCGTAGAACTTGTCGTAGCCGTCGTTCGGCGCTGTACCGATACCCGCGTTGTTTACCAGTACGTCAAGGCGTCCGTAGCGCTTTTCGACTTCGGCAAAGACAGCGCCGACCTGGGCACTGTCGGATATGTCCGCGGTCAGCGCACAGCAATCACCGCGCGAATTGATGCGCGTCAGCGTGTCGTTCACATCGCCAGGCGTAAGGTCCACCGCGATCACCTTCGCGCCTTCGCGAGCGAACAGTTCCGCCATCGCCCGGCCCATTCCCAGCCCTGCTCCCGTAACGAGAGCCACCTTGCCCTGCAGCCGCATCGCCCGCACCTCTCTGCCGTGGTTTCATGTCAGCCGCGAACTATAGCGACCCGCGCCCCTGCGTGAAAGCACCGATCCGACTGGCCACAATTGACTTCGGGGTTCGCCCGGAGGGGGCGTAGATGCGCCTGCAAAGGCCATCGCAAAACGCTGCGAGGCGGCGCGTGGCGGTAATTCCGTCGGCATGAATGCCGACCCACGTGGGTCGGGTTTCAACCCGACCGGTATCAGCACCGACCATCGACGTGGGTCGGGTTCCAACCCGACAGGGATCGGCTCCGACCATCGACGTGGGTCGGGTTCCAACCCGACAGGGATCGGCTCCGACCATCGACGTGGGTCGGGTTCCAACCCGACAGGGATCGGCTCCGACCATCGACGTGGGTCGGGTTCCAACCCGACAGGGATCGGCCCCGATCATGACGTGGGTCGGGTTTCAACCCGACAGGTATCGGCTCCGACCATCGACGTGGGTCGGGTTGCACCCGCCCGTTCAACCGAGCAGGACCTCGATATCGCGGATGGTACGCGCAGGGTCCGGACCAACCAGCACGCCGTGCATGCCAAGTGCGCGCGCCGCTTCGACGTTTGCCGGGTGGTCGTCGAGGAATACGCAATCGTCCGCCCCCAGGTTGCCGAGCTCGGCGAGTGCGATTTCGAAGATGCGCCGGTCGGGTTTGCGCACCCCGACATGGCTCGAATCGACGACGAACTCGAACAGCTCGTGCACCGGGATCAGGGTGCGCCAGGCGTCGCCGAACTCGCGTACGTTGTTGGTGATCATGCCGGTGCGGTAGCCACGGCCGCGCAGCGTACGCACCAGCGTGACCAGTTCACCGCGACTGCTGCTGCCGGCGCTCGGATCGGCGGCTGCCATGCGTGCAAACAGGTCCCAGAGATCGACCTCGAGACCACGCGCACGACCGAGTACAAGAATCATCTCACGCGTGACATCGAGTGCCAGCTCACCCCGTTCGAGCCGGTGCCACGGGTGCTCGCCATCGTGCTCGTAGGAACCGAACACGATCTCGCTCACGACACGCGGATCGGCGCCGATGACACGCCCGAACTCCTCCACCGCGGTGAACGGCGAATCGGTGAATACACCTCCGAAATCGAACAGGAATGCCTTCGGCCTGCGTGCACTGCGCCCGCTCACCACGGCACGACTCCTTCGTTGAGGTACTGCCACTCGGTCTTGCCGAGCACCGTGCGATGGCGCGGCCCCGGGGCATCGGGATCCGAGGTGGCGTAGCCGGCGTCCCCCGCGTACATGGACTGTGCCGTGCGATCCGGACGCATCAGGAAGCAGGGCTCGAACACCGGCGGCTGGCGTCGCGCGATACGCATCAGCGCCTCTTCGACATCCGCGCATTGCGCCAGCTCGATCAGGCTGACGAAGGTGGGCGGCAGCAGCTCGATCTCGCCGCTGGCGCGCTTTTCCAGTGCTTCGGCCGGACGCACCCAGAGGTGATCGTGGATCTCGCCACCATCGACCGTCACGGCGCAGTCGAGCGGGGCTCTTGCAACGAAGAACCAGGTCGCGAAGCGCTTCGGTGACACCGGCGGCGTGGTCCAGTGCGAGTAATAGTGCAGGGACTCCGCGACGATCGACAGTTGCGCCTCCTCGAGCGTCTCGCGCACTGCAGCAACGCGCGCTGCGGCGAGCTCGTCCGGCGCCGTCGCAGTTTCCTCGGGATCCACACGTCCGCCCGGAAACACCCACGCACCACCGGCGAAGCCGAGCGCTGAATTGCGCCGCAACAGCAACGTGTGCAGACCGTCTGCGGCATCGCGCAACAGGATTACGGTCGAGGCGGGAATGATCATGGGAAACTGCTCCGGATTGCCGGGAGGCATGACTATAGAGAGTGTCGCAAAACATTACGAGGCGCGTGGCGATACCTTCGTATGACCGGGGCGTGTGCCGCAGGGATGCGGAACGGCAAGTCCCTCGGCATGCCCCCACGCGCTGGCGCGGGCGTGACGGGCTGGCTAGAATGCGCCGCCCGCACGTGCCCAGGAGTCACTGTGTCGGCATGAATGCCGACCTACGGGAAGGCGCCGCCCGCACGCGCCCAGGAGTCACTGTGTCGGCATGAATGCCGACCTACGGGAAGGCGCCGCCCGCACGTGCCCAGGTGTCACTGTGTCGGCATGAATGCCAACCTACGGGAAGGCGCCGCCCGCACGTGCCCAGGAGTCACTGTGTCGGCATGGCATGCCGACCTACGGGAAGGCGCCGCCCGCACGCGCCCAGGAGTCACTGTGCCGGCATGAATGCCGACCTACGGGAAGGCGCCGCCCGCACGCG
The DNA here is from genome assembly GCA_024234165.1 of Pseudomonadales bacterium. Taxonomy (NCBI): domain Bacteria; kingdom Pseudomonadati; phylum Pseudomonadota; class Gammaproteobacteria; order Pseudomonadales; species Pseudomonadales bacterium. Next base: position 716,779 of record JACKOP010000003.1, on the reverse strand, counting down.
CCCAGGAGTCACCCACGCAGGTCGGGTTTCAACCCGACATGTGGTAGGTCGGGTTTCAACCCGACATGTGAAGCACCGCCCACACGCGCCCAGGTGTCACAGAGGGCTCGGAGAGCAGACGTGAAGCAGTTGTTCGTGATCCGCAACCAGCATCAGCATTACCTGGGGCGCAATCACGAGTGGATCGACGGCAGCCACCCACCGGCGCTGTTTCGCACACCACATCGCGATATGGCCGTGAACGAACTCTTCGAGGTCAACGTCAAGGACTTTGCGCTGCGTGGTGAAATCATCGCCTGCGAGACCGACGAGCGCGGCTTGCCGGTGGTCGAGGTACTGAATCCCATCGCCGACGGCGTTCCGGATGCAGGCACCGACACCGCAGGCGCCGAAGCCACGCCGACTTGAAACTTCACCTGCCACACCCCACCTGAGCGCGGTACGAATCAACCGCAATGAGGAGCCTCCATCCATGATGCGCATAGGATTGTTCCTGTTGACGAACCTGGCAGTCCTGGTGCTCGCCAGCGTCACGCTGAACCTGCTCGGGTTCAACTCGATCATGGCGGCGAACGGGGTCGACATGAACCTCAACGCCCTGCTCGTGTTCTGCGCCGTGTTCGGCATGAGCGGAGCGTTGATCTCGCTGTTCCTGTCGAAATGGATGGCTGCACGCAGCACCGGCACGCGCGTGATCGAACAGCCGCGTACTCGCGAGGAACAATGGCTGGTGCAGACGGTCACCGAGCTGGCGCGTGACGCCGGGATCGATACGCCGCAGATCGGCATCTTTCCTTCGCATGGCTCAAATGCGTTCGCCACCGGCTGGAATCGCAACGCCGCACTGGTCGCGGTCAGCGACGGACTGTTGGCTCGCTTTCGCCCCGACGAGGCGCGCGCCGTACTGGCGCACGAAATCGGCCACGTCGCCAACGGAGACATGGTCACGCTGGCCCTGATCCAGGGCGTGGTGAACACCTTCGTGATGTTCTTCGCACGCCTGATCGGCCACACGGTGGACCGCGTCGTGTTCAAGACCGAACGCGGCCACGGCATCGGCTTCTACGTGACGACCATCGTTGCCGAAATCGTGCTCGGGCTGCTCGCGTCGATGATCGTGATGTGGTTCAGCCGCCAGCGCGAATTCCGCGCCGACGCAGCGGGAGCACGCTTTGGCGGGCGCAACGCGATGATCGCCGCGCTCGAACGGCTGAAGGCAGAACAGAACCAGCCGAAGGAGATGCCGGAAGCCCTGACCGCCTTCGGCATCAGCGGCGATCTGAAACAGGGGCTGATGGCGCTGCTGCAAACGCACCCTTCGCTCGATGCGCGCATCGCCGCGCTGCGTAACGGTGCCTGATCCATGCACACTACCCTGCACGCACGTGTGACACGACTGCTGATTGCCGCTGTTCTCGTATTTGCTCCAACCGCACATGCGGAGCAGGCCAGGCAAGCCGCCACACCCATCGTCGGCTACGACGCGCGTTTCCACCCGGTGCTGTCGAAGGCGGGAATGGTGGTCAGCGCCGAGAGCATCGCCAGCCGTGTCGGTGCGCACATCCTCGCCGTCGGCGGCAACGCGGTCGACGCGGCCGTCGCCACCGGCTTTGCTCTGGCGGTCACGTATCCGCAGGCCGGCAACCTCGGCGGCGGCGGCTTCATGCTGGTCCATCTTGCGAAGGAGAAGCGCACGGTCGCGATCGACTACCGCGAAGTGGCGCCCAGGGCCGCGCAGCGCGACATGTTCCTCGACGAGCGCGGCACTGTCGCCGAAGGCCGCTCGCAGCGCACGCACCTCGCATCGGGTGTTCCCGGCACGGTCGCAGGGCTCCTGCTCGCACACGAGAAATACGGCCGCCTCGATCGCGCCACCGTGATGCGTCCGGCAATCGACCTGGCCCAGCACGGTTTCCCGGTCAGCTTCACGCTCGCGAACACGCTGGCGAGTCCGTGGGGGAAACGCCTGCTCACGAATCCGGCGGCAGCGCACTACCTGTTCCGCCCCGACGGCACGCCGTGGGAACCCGGCGAAATCCTGCGCCAGCGCGATCTCGCCTGGACGCTCACCCAGATCTCGGACCGCGGCGTCGCCGGTTTCTACGAGGGGCCCGTCGCGGATCGTATCGTTGCCGAAATGAAGCGTGGGCACGGTCTGATCACGTACGATGACCTCGCAGCGTATCGAGCCGTGGAGCGCGAGCCGGTGCGCGGGACATTCCACGGTTACGAGATCGTATCGATGCCGCCTCCTTCTTCAGGGGGTGTGCATCTGGTGCAGATGCTGAACGTGCTCGAGGGCTTCCCGCTGCGTGAACTGCAACTGAACAGCGCGGCCTACATCCACGTGCTCGCGGAAACGATGAAGCACGCCTACGCGGATCGCAGCCGTCATCTCGGCGATCCCGATTTCCACCAGGTGCCGGTCGCCGCGCTGACATCACCGGAGTATGCGCGCACCATCCGTGCCGCCATCGATCCACAGCGTGCCACGCCGTCGCAGCAGATCCTGCCGGCGACGGAATTTCCGCACGAAAGTACCGAGACCACGCATTACTCGGTGGTCGACGCCGATGGCAACATGGTATCGAACACCTATACGCTGAACTTCTCGTTCGGCAGCGGCATTGCCGTTCCCGGAGGAGGCTTCTTCCTGAACAACGAGATGGACGATTTCGCCGTGGCTCCGGGCGTGAAGAACGCGTTCGGGCTGACCGGCGACGAAGCCAACGCCGTTGCGGCAGGCAAGCGTCCGCTGTCGTCGATGACGCCGACCATCGTGCTGCGCGACGGTCAGCCGTATCTTGCCACCGGTGCTCCCGGCGGCCCGCGCATCATCACGGTGGTACTGCAGATCCTGCTGAACACGCTGGTGTTCGACCTGAACATCGCCGATGCGAGCGCACAATCGCGCGTGCATCACCAGTGGCTTCCCGACGAGCTCTACCTCGAACCGGGAATCAGCCCCGACACCACCGCCCTGCTCACTGCCATGGGATATACGATCGGCGCTGCCGGACCGCTGTTCGGCAATGCACAATCGCTGATGTTGCGCGACGGCGTCATGTACGGTGCCAGCGATACGCGCCGGCCCGGCGGTGGCGTCACAACGGTGGAAGACGTGCAAAACGCCAGCGAACTGCGCAAGAAACTGCTGCCGCGCTAGTCGTCAGCCCGCATCGAGCGCCGTCGCTGCAACGATGATCCCGTTGGCGTCGGCGTAGAGGTGTTCGCCGGGGATGAAGTCCACCCCGGCGAAACGTACGGTGATATCCCGGTCACCGATCCCGCGCTTGTCGGTTTTCAGCGGGATCGCGGCAAGCGCCTTCACGCCAAGACCCAGGCGCGCGAGCGCCTCCACATCGCGCACGGCGCCGAATACCACGATTCCTTCCCAGCCATTGCGTACCGCCTTCTCCGCAAGCTGATCACCGAGCAGCGAACGGCGCAGCGAACCACCGCCATCGACCACCAGCACGCAACCACATCCGGGTTCTGCGACCAGGTCACGCACCAGCGAGTTGTCCTCGTGACACTTCACCGTGACGATGCGACCATGAAACGCGTCACGACCGCCAAAGTCACGAAACAACGGATCGGCAACGCGAACCAGTCCGGGGTGGCTGTCGCAAAGATCACAGGTGCTCGAGCTCATGTCGCCCCGCCCTCAATGGCTCGCAACGACGGTGAACTGCTCTTCCTCGGTCGAACCGGTGAGTGCGGTGACCGACGAAGCACCGCCCTGGATGCAGGTGGTGACCTGGTCGAAGTAACCGGTACCGACTTCCTGCTGGTGGCTCACGAAGGTGTAGCCACGCGAGGCGGCCGCAAACTCCCTCTCCTGCAGCTCGACGTAGGACGTCATGCCGTTGCGCGCGTAGCCGTAGGCAAGTTCGAACATGTTGTACCACATGCTGTGAATGCCAGCGAGCGTGATGAACTGATACTTGTAGCCCATCGCCCCGAGCTCGCGCTGGAACTTCGCGATCGTCGCGTCGTCGAGGTTCTTCTTCCAGTTGAACGACGGCGAACAGTTGTATGCCAGCAACTGGTCGGGGTATTCGCGGCGGATCGCTTCGGCGAAGCGCCGTGCCTCGGCCAGATCCGGCTTCGCCGTCTCGCACCAGATCAGGTCCGCGTACGGAGCGTACGCAAGACCACGGCTGATCGCCTGATCCAGCCCGGCACGCACGTTGTAGAAGCCCTCGGCGGTGCGCTCGCCGGTGACGAACGGCTTGTCGTTCTCGTCATGATCGCTGGTCAGCAGGGTCGCCGCGTTGGCATCGGTGCGCGCCAGCACGATCGTCGAAGTGCCGCACACATCCGCCGCCAGGCGCGCAGCAATCAGCTTCTGCACCGCTTCCTGCGTGGGCACCAGCACCTTGCCACCCATGTGGCCGCATTTCTTCACCGACGCGAGCTGGTCCTCGAAATGCACACCGGCCGCGCCTGCCTCGATCATCGCCTTCATCAGTTCGAAGGCGTTCAACACGCCACCGAAGCCTGCTTCGGCGTCCGCAACGATCGGCGCGAAGTAATCGACGTATTTCGGGTCGCTGGGCGCGATATTGCTCGCCCACTGGATCTGGTCGGCGCGACGGAACGCGTTGTTGATGCGCCGCACCACTGCCGGCACCGAGTCCACCGGGTACAGCGACTGGTCGGGATACATCGTCTGTGCCGAGTTGTTGTCGGCAGCGACCTGCCAACCGGAAAGGTAGATCGCCTTCACTCCGGCCTTGACCTGCTGTACCGCCTGTCCACCGGTCAGCGCTCCAAGGCAGTTGATGTAGTTTTCCTCGTTGATGTACTTCCAGAGCTTCTGCGCACCAAGCTCACCCAGCGTGTGCTGCGGTTGCAGCGAACCGCGCAGATGCACCACGTCGGCGGCGCTGTAGCCGCGCCTGATGCCCTTCCAGCGCGGATTTTCTGCCCAATCGTTCTCCAGCAGTGCGATCTGCTCGGCGCGTGTGGACGTGTGAATGCTCATCGGATCGGCTCCCTGGCCCTGTAAAGATGGACACAGTGTAGGTATCACGCGAAAATTGATCTAATTTATCGCTTGTATCGCTGGCATTCGCACTATGAATATAGAGAGGATCGACCTGAACCTGCTCGTCTACCTGGACGTGCTGCTGCGTGAACGCAACGTGACACGGGCCGCGAGCTACCTCGGGATCACGCAACCAGCGATGAGCAACGGACTGCGGCGACTGCGCGAAGTGTTCGACGACCCGCTGCTGGTGCGCACCAGCGAGGGGATGACGCCGACCGAGCGCGCGATGGACCTGCAACCGGTGGTGCGCAGCGTGCTCAGCGCGGTCGAGCGCGCCATCCAACCCAGAAAGCCGTTCGATCCCGCGCAATCGACGCGCGTGTTCCGCATCATGGCCAGCGACTACGCGGAATCCACGCTGATTCCAGCCGTGCTCGCGCGACTGCGCCATGAAGCGCCCAGCGTGGCGCTCGACATCATGACGCCGAGTGACGTCAGCTATCTGAACGTCGAACAGGGCAAGGTCGACATGGTGATCAACCGCTTCGACTCGATGCCACAGTCCTTTCACCAGACGACCGTATGGCAGGATGATTTTTCCTGCCTGCTGAGCGTCGAAAACCCCCTGTTGCCCGGCTTCAGCCTCGAGCCATACCTCCAGGCGCAGCACGTGTGGGTGAGCAAGACCGGCATGGGCGTCGGAGTCGGCGTCGATCCCAGCGCAGTGCAGGACCTCGGCTGGGTCGACGAGGCACTGGGTCGCCTCGGGCGCAAGCGGCACATCAGCGTATTCACGCGTCACTATCAGGTCGCGGTGCTGCTGGCGCAGCAGCGGCATCTGGTGGTCACCGTACCGAGCAAGCTTGCATTGCTGATGCGCGACGATCCACGGGTGGCCATCGAATCGCCGCCGTTCGAAATCCCGCCGTTCGAACTGAAGATGGCATGGAGTCCGCTGTTGCAGCGCAACCCCGGGCACCAGTGGCTGCGCCGACTGATCATCGAGGTGGCACGCGAAATCGATGACGGGGTCTCGACAGGCATCGAATGATTCACACCATGAATAGCGGGCATTGTCGCCATAATTGAACACACCCTGCCACGCCACCCTAGAATCGGACACTCGCCCCCCCCCTGCCGAGAACCCAGACCATGCAAGAGCGTATCGAAATCCACGGATTGCAGATTGCCCGCGAACTGCACGATCTGGTGCTCGACGAGATGCTCCCCGGCACCGGCATCGGAGCCGACGCCGTGTGGCGCGGGCTCGCCGCCATCGTGCGCGAATTTGCACCGCGCACCCGCGTGCTGCTTGCGCGCCGTGATGAACTGCAGGCGCAGATCGACGCCTGGCATCGCGCACACCCCGGACCGGACTTCGACCGCACGGCCTACCGGAACTTTCTCGAGCGCATCGGCTACCTGCTGCCCGAAGGCGAGGACTTCACGATCGGCACCGACGGCGTCGACGACGAGATCGCGCGCATCGCCGGGCCACAGTTGGTGGTACCCGTGACGAACGCCCGCTACGCGCTGAATGCGGCCAACGCCCGCTGGGGCAGCCTGTACGACGCGCTGTACGGCACCAACGCGATCGCCGAAGACGACGGCGCCGCGCGTGTTGGCGCCTACAACCCGGTGCGTGGCGCACGGGTGATCGCGTTCGCAAGGCGCTTCCTCGACCAGGCGGTTTCGTTGCATGCGGGCTCCTGGAGCGAAGTCACGGGCCTGGCGGTCGACGCGGGCGTCCTGCGCGCCCAAACGATCAGCGGCACGACGACGCTCGCCGATGACGCACGCTTTGTGGGCTACCGTGGCGACCCGACAAGCCCCGAAGTGGTGCTGCTGCGCAACAACGGCCTGCACATCGAAATCCTGATCGATCGCACGCACGCAATCGGGCGCGACGATCCTGCGGGAATTCGCGATGTCGTCCTCGAGTCCGCGCTGACCACGATCCAGGACTGCGAGGACTCGGTCGCCGCGGTCGACGTCGCCGACAAGGTTCTGGTTTACCGCAACTGGCTCGGGCTAATGAAAGGTGATCTGACCGAGCATTTCGACAAGGGCGGCCGCACGCTGACCCGGAGCCTGAGCCCGGATCGCGAATACACGGCCGCCGACGGCACTGCCCTGGTGCTGCCCGGTCGCAGCCTGATGCTGGTTCGCAACGTGGGACACCTGATGACGACGGATGCGGTGCTCGACCACGATGGTGCCGAAATTCCGGAGGGCATCCTCGACGCGATGATGACCACGCTGGCCGCGGTGCACGACCTGCGGCGTCGGTCGGGGGTACGCAATTCGCGTCGCGGCAGCGTCTACATCGTGAAACCGAAGATGCACGGACCAGACGAAGTGACGCTCGCCTGTGATCTGTTCACCGCGGTCGAGGACGCACTCGGTCTCGCGCGCGACACGCTGAAGATCGGCATCATGGACGAGGAACGACGCACCACACTGAACCTGAAGGAATGCATCCGGGCGGCACGTTCACGTGTGATCTTCATCAACACCGGCTTCCTCGATCGCACCGGCGACGAGATCCACACCAGCATGGAAGCCGGTCCGGTGGTGCGCAAGGAGGCGATGAAGGACGAAAGCTGGATCCGTTGCTACGAAGACCACAACGTCGACACGGGACTCGCGAGCGGCTTTCGCGGGCGCGCGCAGATCGGCAAGGGCATGTGGGCGAAGCCGGACGAAATGGCGCAGATGCTCGACAGCAAGCTCGCCCACCCGCTGGCAGGAGCCAACTGCGCGTGGGTGCCTTCGCCGACTGCAGCCACCCTGCACGCGCTGCACTACCACCAGGTCGACGTTGCCGCACGCCAGCACGAACTGGCCGGACGTGCGCGCACGCGGCGCGACGACATCCTGCGTATCCCGCTGCTGCGGGATCGACGTGCACTCGACGCCACGGCAATCCAGCACGAGCTCGACAACAACGCGCAGGGAATCCTTGGCTACGTCGTGCGCTGGATCGATCAGGGCGTGGGCTGCTCGAAGGTGCCCGACATCGCCAACGTCGGCCTGATGGAGGACCGCGCCACGCTGCGCATTTCGAGCCAGCACATCGCCAACTGGCTGCGTCACGGCGTCTGCGACACTGCGCAGGTGATGGCAACGCTGCAACGCATGGCAGCGGTCGTCGATACCCAGAACGCCGGCGATCCGCTGTATCGCCCGATGGCGCCGGACTTCGACGGCAGCATCGCGTTCCGTGCCGCCTGCGACCTGGTATTCAAGGGTCGCGAGCAGCCGAATGGTTACACCGAGCCACTGCTGCACCGCCACCGTCGTGCCCGCAAGGCGGCAACGACCGACTGATGCAGCCACCACGTAGGTCGGCATTCATGCCGACGGGGATGCACACCCATTCCGTCGGGTTGAAACCCGACCCACGCAGATCGGCATTCATGCCGACAGAGGTTCACGCCGATTCCGTCGGGTTGAAACCCGACCCACGCAGGTCGGCATTCATGCCGACAGGGATGCACGCCCATTCCGTCGGGTTGAAACCCGACCCACGCAGGTCGGCATTCATGCCGACAGAGGTTCACGCCGATTCCGTCGGGTTGAAACCCGACCCACGCAGGTCGGCATTCATGCCGACAGAGGTTCACGCCGATTCCGTCGGGTTGAAACCCGACCCACGCAGGTCGGCATGCATGCCGACAGGGATGCACGCCGATTCCGTCGGGTTGAAACCCGACCCACGCAGGTCGGCATTCATGCCGACACAGGGATGCACACCCATTCCGTCGGGTTGAAACCCGACCCACACAGGTCGGCATTCATGCCGACAGGGATTCACGCCGATTCCGTCGGGTTGAAACCCGACCCACGTAGGTCGGCATTCATGCCGACAGAGGTTCACACCCATTCCGTCGGGTTGAAACCCGACCCACGTAGGTCGGCATTCATGCCGACAGAGACAACAACGATGGAATACGTAACAGCCGCGACTGCACTGACCGACTGCATGCGACGCGCGGTAGCACAGGGACTGTCGCACGGCAGCTCCGGCAACGCATCGATCCGCTGCCCGCAAGGCATGTGGATCACCCCCAGCGGACTCGAGCCCGAGACGATGCAGGCCACCGACACGGTCACGGTCGATCTGCACGGCAAGGTATTGGCTGGTGCACTGCGCCCTTCCAGCGAATGGCCACTGCACGCGGCGATCTACCGCGCACGTCCCGACGTGGACGCGATCCTGCACTGCCACTCACGCCATGCAACAGCGCTCGCGTGTTGCGGGCGTGACATACCGGCGTTCCACTACATGGTCGCTGCTGCCGGTGGTGACTCGATACGCTGCGCTCCGTACGCGTTGTTCGGCAGCGAGAAACTTGCCGTGCACGCGCTGCAGGCACTGAGTGGCCGGCGTGCGTGCCTGCTCGCGAACCATGGTCAGCTCACGCTTGGTTCGAACCTCGGGCAAGCATTCGCTCTGGCCGTGGAAGTCGAGGAGCTCGCGGCGCAGTACCTCGCCGCGCTGACGGCAGGCGAACCACGACTGCTCGACGCCACGCAGATGCGCGCGGTGATCGCGCGCTTCGCCGACTATGGGGCCGCCCGCCGCAATGACGCCGACGACTGACGCAGCGGATACGCGATCAGCCCGTGCAGCCCGACAGACGCAGCGACTGTGACGGCCGGATCATGTAGCGCGGCGCAGCGATATTGTTCGCCCGTGCCAGTGCCTGCGGACTGGCACAACCGTGCTTGCGCGCGATGCTCGCCAGCGTATCGCCCTTGCGCACCACATACTGGCGCCCACCGGGAACCGCCGTCGCGGTTCGAGTCGTACTGCGCGACTGGCGTGCATCCTGCAACAGCACCGCAAGTTCAGCCATGCGTCCGCGTACACACTGTGCGTCGTAGACGGCGACCAGCCGCGAGGGCAAAGCCACGGTGCTGCCAACCGGCAGGCGCCGGTCGGGATCCACACGCGGGTTGAGGTTGCGCAGGGTACGGAACCAGCCATCGCGGCTGCCCGCCTGGCCGAGACAGATCGTCAGTTCGCCCAGCGTCATCGCCTGGGCAAGATGAACCTCTCCCGGTGCTCCGTCGACTTGCGGGAATTCCAGCCCGTATTCCTCCGGATGCAGGAACAGCCAGGCAGCCGCAAGCACGTAGGGCACATACTCGCGCGTTTCGCTCGGCAGTTGCCTGAAGATCTCGGCCGACCAGAAATCCTTGTTGCGCGCGCTGCCCGCGATGCGCCGCATGCGGCCTTCACCGCCGTTGTATGCAGCAAGCGCCATTTCGAGGCTGTTGTTGAGATGCCGGAACTGCTCCTGCAGGTACGCGACGTTGGCCTGTGCCGCTGCTGCCGGATCGAAACGCGTGTCGAATCCGTCCGAGTTGCGCAGGCCGAAGCGCATGCCGGTGTGGTACATGAACTGCAGCGGCCCCGCAGCACCGGCCGGCGACACCGCGTGCACCTTGCCACCCGACTCCTTGGCCAGGATGCCGAACAGCAACGCCTCGGGGAGCCCCGCCCGCTCATAGGCAGGCCACATCAGGTGACGCATGTACGCGTAGTTCTCCCACGCATTGACCAGATTCGGCCGCATCCAGGTAAGCCAGTCGTGCAGCGCGGCCTTTACCGGTCCGTTGATGCGGATCACTTTCGCCAGATCGTGCCCATGCAGCAAATTCACGCTGCGCGCAGCTTCCGGCACGTCATCGGTCAGCATGCGCGTCTCGCGCTGTGGCTCCGGCGTCAGCTCGGCGAAGCCCTCGGCATCGCCGGTGAGCACCGAGCTGCGCAGCGCCAGCAGGTTTCCGTACGCCGCCATGAAGCGCTGCGGCTCGCAGCCTGGCGTCGTGACACAGGCGTTGCCGGCAGCGGCAAGCTCTGCGCTTGCACTCTGCATCAGCTCGGGTCCACCCTCGACGTCACCCCCGCGCAGACCGTGCAGCCCGTCCCGATAGCGCGCCATCGCAAGCTCCAGCGTGGCGTACAACGCGTCCGGACTCTGCCGGGCTGCCTCGCGTCGCGGCTGTCCGGCGCACGACACGACCGCGACAGCCAATACGAGCACCACTGCCACCAGCCGTGCGACTCGTCCCGACAGTCGCACGCACCTTCTGCTGCCAGTCATGCTGCCACCCTTTCCGTTGCCGATTTGCGCTTGTGCCGCGAAGGGTAGTCGGATGGTCCACGAGCGGCAATACCGCACGCATCGATGCTGACCACGCTCAGGCCATCGCCTCTGCCACCGGCAACCACGCAAGCCCGAGCGCCTGCGCAACCGCCGCGCAGGTGATATGCCCACGATGAACGTTGAGGCCGTCACGCAGGTGCGGGTCTTCGGCCAACGCCTTGCGGTAGCCCTGGTTCGCCAGCGCAAGCACGAGCGGCAGCGTCGCGTTGTTCAGTGCAAAGGCCGCCGTGCGCGCCACCGCCGCCGGCATATTGCTCACGCAGTAGTGCACCACACCATGCTCCACGAACGTCGGTGCGGCGTGCGTGGTCGGTCTGCTGGTTTCGCAACATCCGCCCTGGTCGATCGCCACGTCCACCACCACCGAGCCCGGTCGCATCGCCTTCACCATGTCGCGCGTGACGAGCTTCGGTGCACGCGCTCCCGGAACCAGTACGGCACCGATCACCAGGTCGGCGCCACTCACATGCCGCGCCAGCGCCTCCCTCGTCGAGAAGACCGTATCCAGCGCCGAACCGAAACGGAAGTCGAGTTCCTTCAGGCGCTGCAACGAGTTGTCGAGCACCGCGACGTGCGCACGCATGCCCATCGCGACACGGATCGCATTGCTGCCGACGACACCACCGCCGACCACGACCACCCGTGCAGCTTCTACGCCCGGGACGCCCCCCAGCAGCACGCCTGAACCTCCCTGCCCCTTTTCCAGGCAATGTGCGCCTGCCTGGATCGACAGTCGCCCGGCGACCTCGCTCATCGGTGCGAGCAGCGGCAGCGTGCGCCCGGGACCGGTCACTGTCTCGTATGCGATTGCGACACACCCCGACTCGAGCAAGGCACGCGCCTGCACGGGATCGGGCGCCAGATGCAGGTACGTGAACAGGACCTGCCCCTCGCGCAACATGCCGTACTCCTGCGGTTGCGGCTCCTTCACCTTGACCAGCAGCTCGGCACGCGCGAATACCTCGGCAGCCGTATCCACAATCCCGGCACCCGCACGCCGATACGCGTCATCATCCAGCCCGACGGCGACACCCGCCCCCGCTTCGACGATCACCCGGTGCCCGTGGTGCACGAGTTCGCTGACGCTCGCGGTCGTGAGACCGACGCGATGTTCGTGGGTCTTGATCTCTCTGGGCACCCCGATGAGCATTCTGGCATTCTCCGCATGTATGGGCTCTTCGTCACAGCCGTGGCGCAGTATGCCCGGCTCGCCCTCAAATGATGCCGTCGGCACGCAGTGCCGCAATCGCCTGTTCGTCCAGGTCGAGCACCTCGCGCAGGACCTCGTCGGTATGGCTGCCAATGACTGGCCCTGGCCACTCGGTAGCACCCGGCGTATCCCGCAGGCGCGGCATCAGCGCGGGTATCTCCAGCACCTTGCCATCGACCTCGACGCGTTCGAACAGGCCGCGGGCACGGCAATGCGAGTCGGCACTCAGATCGGCCACGTCGTAGATCGGCCCGGCCGGTACGCGCCGCTGCTGCAACAGGTCGAGCACCTCGGCCGCCGGCCGCACGGCGCACCACGCAGCAAGTGCCGCATCGATTTCCGGCTCGCGCTCGACCCGTCCGGCATTGCTCGCAAGCTGCGGATCGTTGCCAAGGTCCTCGCGTTCGATCGTCTCCATCAGACGCCTGAAGATCGAATCGCCGTTGCCGCCGATCACGACGCACTTGCCGTCGCTGCAGCGGTAGGTATTGGTCGGCACGATGCCGGTCACGGTGGTACCTGCCGGCTGACGGATCACGCCGGCGCCCGAATACTCGGGCACCACTGCCTCGAGCAGGTTGAACATCGACTCGTAGAGCGCGACGTCCACCACCTGGCCGGCGCCGTCCGCGCTGGCGTCACGCGCGCGCAGCGCCAGCAGGATGCCGAGCACCGCATGCAGTCCCGCGATCGTATCGCCAATGCTCAGGTTCTGGCGCACCGGCACTTCGCCCGGAAAGCCGTTCAGATGCCGAAAGCCACTGATCCCTTCGCAGACCGACGCGAAACCCGGGCGGGAAGCGTATGGACCGTCCTGCCCATAACCCGAAATCCGCGCGATCACCAGCCGCGGATTCAGCTCCTTCAACGCTTGCGGCGCGAGCCCCCAGCGCTCGAGCACTCCGGGGCTGAAATTCTCGATCAGCACGTCCGAGCGCTCCGCCAGCCTGCGCACCGTGTCCTGTCCGCGTTCACTGCGCAAATCGACGGTGATGCACTTCTTGTTGCGCCCTAGCGAACGCCACCAGTACGAGGTGCCACCGTCGTCGAGCACACGCCAGCCACGGATCGGGTCACCTCCTGGCGGTTCGACCTTGATCACCTCAGCACCGAAATACGCGAGCATCGACCCGCAGAACGGCCCCGCCAGCAGTTGCCCCAGTTCCAGCACACGAAGCCCGGTCAGCGGTCGGATCGGTCGTGTCATCGGCATGTCTCCTCGCCAGCGTGAACAGCGTCGTCATGCTAACAGCGCGCTGCGTGCGACGGCAGCAACGCATGACCCGAGGTGCGCGTATTCGCTAGACTGGGCTTCGCACCCAATCAGGCAACACAGCAAGAAGGAGCGCGTCATGGCAACCGATATCGGCCGTCTCGGCGTCTGGGCTTTCGTCGACAATTTCAGCGCACCGGAACTCGCTGCGTTTGCACAGCGCGTCGAGGCCTGGGGCTATTCGGCGTTGTGGCTTCCGGAGGCGGTCGGCCGCGACCCGTTCGCGACCATCGGCTACCTCAGCGCGCACACGCGCTCGCTGGTGTTCGCTACCGGCATCGCGAACATCTATGCACGCGATCCGATGACGATGCAGGCGATACGCAAGACGCTGGCCGAAATGGCACCGGGCCGGATCGTGCTGGGGCTCGGTGTGTCGCACGCGCACCTGGTGCAGAAAGTGCGCGGTCACGACTACTCGACGAAGCCGGTGGCAACGATGCGCGCGTACCTCGAGGCGATGGAAAAGGCGCTCTATCTCGGCAAGGAACCCACGGAGGAAGCGCCTGTCGTGCTCGGCGCACTGCGGCAGAACATGCTGAAGCTGGCGGCTGAAAAAACGCGCGGAGCGCATCCGTACTTCGTCACGCCCGAACACACCGCACGTGCGCGTGCGACACTGGGTCCAGACGCCTGGTTGTGCCCGGAGCAGATGCTCGTGCTCGACAGCGATCCGGTCAACGCTCGCGCGGTTGCACGCAAGCACATGGCGATCTACCTCGGCCTGCCGAACTACCAGAACAACCTGCGCGAGTACGGCTTCACCGACGCCGATTTCGCCAACGGCGGCAGCGACCGCGTGGTCGATGCGATCTGCGCGTGGGGAAACGAAGCGCAACTGCGCGAACGCATCGCAGCGCACCATGGCGCCGGCGCCAACCACGTATGCATCCAGGCGTTTCGCCCCGACGGCGAGATGGGACCCGACGAACGTGCGCTGGAACTGCTTGCACCACGTCGTGGCTGAGTGCCTGCGGCGCACGCCCCCGCTGCGAAGCCTTCGCCACCCGTTTCGCCGCGTTTTGCGACGGCCGGTGCAGCCGTGACACATTCACACACACGGACACGGCAAATTGCCATGACAGAACAAAGCGTCGGTGGTTAAACTGCTGCCGATAAGGAGCCACTACCACAGGACCGCGAGCATGCGCCAGCTAGGAGTCACCGACAGCACGTTCATCAACCTCGAGAACCCCACGGTACCGCAGCACATCGGCGGTGTGGGGATCTACGATCCATCCACTGCACCCGGGAAATTCGTTCGCTTCAAGGACGTGCTCTCGAGCTTCGAGCATCGCCTGGCGAAGCTGCCGATCTTCCGTACACGGCTGGTCGAAGTGCCGCTCGGCCTGGATCGTCCGTACTGGGTGCTCGACCCGAACTTCGACGTCGAATTCCATATCCGCCATATCGCGCTGCCAAAGCCGGGTGACTGGCGCCAGCTCTGCATCCAGGTCGCGCGGCTGCATTCGCGCCCTCTCGACATGAGCCGCCCACTGTGGGAGGTCTACGTCATCGAAGGTCTGGACAATATTCCAGACCTGCCAAAGGGCAGCTTTGCGGTATACACGAAGATGCACCACTCGCTGGTCGACGGTGCCGGCGGGCAGAGCTTCATGAGCGCACTGCACGACCTCGAGCCCGTGCCGTCGACAGACAACGACAACGAAGGGAGCAAACAGGTGGTCCGGTTTGCCGAAATCGAACCGTCGAAGACCTACCTGTTGGGCCGAGCGCTGCTCAAGAGCGGATCGCGCTTCACCGGCGGTATAAGAGCGGTCGGCCGCACCATCGGCGGTTTCGGGTCGATGTTCAGGCGCATCGCGAAACACGAATTGCCGCCCATGCAGATCAAGGCACCCAAGGTCCGTTTCGACGAACCGGTGGGCCACAACCGCGTGTTCGAGGCGCGGCAGTTCGAACTGTCCGAGTTCAAGAAGATGAAGGATGCGGCCGGGCTGACGATCAACGACGTCGCGGTGACGATCATCTCCGGTGCGATGCGCAAGTACCTGCAGGCGCACAACGAGCTGCCGGAGGAGTCATTGCTCGCCTCGATGCCGGTCAACATGCGTGCGCGCGTCGGCGAGACCGACGACAACAACCAGGTCGGCTCGATGACCGCCATGCTGCACACCAACATCGAGGACCCGGTCGAACGCCTGCAGGCGATCAAGAAGAGTCTGGACGAGGGCAAGCAGTACATCGACACGCCGATCGCCGGTGTGGTCAGTCTACCTGGAACCTTGCCGCCGATACTGGCGAAGCCACTGGCCCGCATGTACGTACGCCGCAAGCTCACGCGCCGGTTGCCGCTGGGCCAGGCTACGGTGATCACGAACGTACCCGGACCGTCGATGAATCTCTACTGTGCCGGTGCACGGCTGGTCAGCTTCTATCCGATCGGGCTGATCAACCCCGGTCTGGGGCTGTTCCATGCCGTGTTCAGCTTCAACGGCAAGATCGCGGTCTCGATCACTGCCGACCGCGACCAGATGCCCGACCCGCAGTTCTATCGGGAATGCCTGGAGGCCTCGTACGAGGAACTGCACTCGATGCTGCTCGGCAAGTCGGCGAAAGTCGTGGGCAAGCAACGGGGACCCCGTGACACGGACAAGACCGACAAGACACGCGCTGCATTGCCAGGCAAACAGCGCGCGGCTGCGAAGTCGAAGCCGAAGTCAAAGCCGAAGCGCAGCGCACGCCCAAAGGCTGGAGCCAAGGCAAAGCCGGCTGCGACGAAACTGGCCGTAGTGAAGTCGGCGCCAGCGAAGCGCGCAGCGGCAAAGAAGGCGGTTGCAAAGCGCAGGCCCGCCGCACCCACCGCCAAGGTGACCCCGGAACCCGAGGCTCCGACAAGCGCCACCGCCTGAGAAAGGCGCCGGACAGCGCGTCCCGTCCACGCGGCGGGACGCCTGCCACTCCCCCGTCAGAACTCGCCGGTACGTAACAGCACCAGCGTACAGGCGTCCTGTGCGGCGATTCCGGCCGAGCGCAACGCGGCCTCCAGTTCCGGATTCTCGGTGCCCGGATTGAAGATCACCCGCTTCGGGCGCAAGGCCAGCAACTGCTCGCGCAATGTGCTCGAGATGGCCGGGCGCACGTAGACCGTGACCGTGTCCACCGGCGTCTTGATCGCTGCAAGGTCCGGCACCGCAGCGTCACCGTCGATCGCCGGCTCCCGGGTGCTGACCGGCACCACACGGTGTCCGTGCTCCTTCAGCAACCGCTGTGCCTGGAAGGCATAGCGCTCGGGGTCGGCGCTGGCTCCCAGAATTGCCACTGTCTCACCATCCTTCATTCGCATGCCTCCCTTGTCAGCATCATTCCGTATAGAGCTCGATCAGCGTCGACAGATCCGCATCCGCCTGCGCGCGCAATCCGTGCTGATGCAGCAATTGCGCTGCCAGTGCGACCAGCGGCAGCGCGGCACCGCTCGCTCGTGCACAGTCGATCGCGAGATCCAGATCGTGGCGCAACGCGGCCGTGGTGACCAGCAGGGGATCGAACTCACGTACCGCCATGCGCGTACCCATGCGTTGCAACAGCAGCGAATCAGCCGGCGCCCCCGCAAGAGCCGCAGCCAATTGCTCGGTATCGACCCCGTTGCGCTCGGCCCAGGCAATCGTTTCGGCCAGTGCCAGCGCGGTCGCACCCGCCAGCATCGCATGGCACAGGCGAGCGGCCTGCCCCGTGCCGACCTCGCCCATGCGGCTGACCCGCGCGCAGAAGAGTTCGAGCAGCGGCCGTACCCTCGCCACGTCCGCTTCGGCGCCGCCGACGGTTGCCAGCAGCGAACCCTGTTGCGCGTCCTCGAGATCGCCGACGACCGGCGCATCGACCCAGGCCATGCCGCTGCGTTGCGCGAGTTCGCGCGCGAACCAGCGCGTCGCTGTCGGCGCAGTCGCGGACAGATCGACCAGAATCTGCTCATCGGCGGCAAACACGGCCACCCCGTCGGCACCGAAGACGACCTCCTGCACCGTTGCGGTATCGTCGAGACACAGCAGCACGGCATCGCAGCGTTCCACGAGTTCGCCGAGCGTGGCCGTGGGCTCGGCGCCGTACTCTGCCAGCGCGTCGCAAACGTCGGCCGTGCGGTTCCAGACCAGAAGCGCACACCCCTCGTCCAGCAGTCGCGTTGCGATCGCGCGGCCCAGATGACCCAGACCGATCAGCCCGACCGGCCCGTCACGCACGCTCACCCACGCCTCCTGCCATCACGGCACGAACCGCCGTGTCAGGGCCCGTCACCCGCGGGGCCAAAGATCGCGAGCAGCGTGAGATCCTCCCGGATGTCGAAGAACGAATGCTCGGTGGTTGCCCCGACGAACAGCACCGTGCCGGCTCCCACATCCCGTTCCTGCCCATCGATGCGCAGCCGCGCCTTGCCTTCGAGAACGACATAGATCTCGTCCTCCAGATGCGGTGCCTGCATGTCGCGCGCACCGACCGGCAGGCGGTAGATCGCGCAGGACATCTGCGTTCCACGCAGGAACTCGACGATCCGTGGTTCGGTACCGGCAACCGATCGCTTGAGCTGTTCGAGATCGAAGACCTTCCAGACAGCAGACGACATCGAACAGACCCCCGGGTTGAAGATGAAAGAAACGACTGCGGAACTCTACTGTGCGCGCGCAGCACTGCCAAGCCACTGCCCGGCCCCGATCACACTTCCGCCACCGGCAGCCGCGCACCGCAAACCCGCTTGCCGCCTCAGTACTCCCGCCCGCTGTCGCGGCCTCCGATCGCCGCATCGCCCCCGGCCGACTGCAACGGATCCTCGCCGCGCAGCAGGCGTGCAAACACTTCTGCACCGTAGATCCTCTCCGCCAGCAAGGACATGTCACCGGCCTTGCGCATCTCGTTGCCACCGTCGATTGCGATGCTCTCGCCCGTCACCCACGACGACTCCGGACCGGCCAGGTAGCGCACGCCGGCCGCAATATCCCTTGGCTCCCCGATACGCCCCAGCGGGTTTTCGATGACCATCTGATCGTAGGTCTCTCTGTCGGCGTAGACGGGTGCCGTTCCCTCGGTACGCGTCAGCCCCGGGCGCACCGCGTTCACACGGATACGAAAGCGCGAAAGCTCCTCGGCCAGCGTACGCACCATGCCTTCCAGCGCAGCCTTGCCGGTCACGTACGAAGACAGCCACGGGTAAGCGAGCTTGGCCACATTGGAGGAAACGCAGACGATGCTGCCCCCGCCATGGCTTGCCATGATCGGTGTGGCATGCCGGATCACGAGAAATGCCGACATCACGTTCAGTTCGATTTCGGCGAGAAAACTCTTCTCGTCGTGCAGCAGGAACGGCCGGATCCCGCCGCCACCGACCGTGGGCACACAGATATCGACACGACCGGTATGTTCGCAGGCGAGCGCCAGCGCGGCCTTGACGTCAGTCGCGACCATCGAGTCGCCGGCAATGATTGCAAGGCGTGCGCCAGGGCGTACGCTGGACCGAAGCAGCGCGCGCGCCTCTTCGAGTGGTTCGATACGACGTGCGCTCAGGGTGACCGAGGCTCCATCGCGCAACAACGCCTCGGCACAGGCTACGCCAATACCTCCCGAACCGCCCGTGACCAACGCACTCATGCCGTCGAGCGGCAATACATCCACCGTGCTCATGACTGCAACCTCCTTCGCAGGCCTGGACGTCACGCCAGACATCATCACCGTGCATTTCCCGGCTGACAAGCCGCTCTCGCAGCACTCACGCAGCACGCCGGGACACCACGACGGCAGCTTTTGATACAAGCCCGTCCGCGCACACCGTTGAGATCACGCCAGCGCTGTGATTGGATGCGCGCTTTACGATCAGCCCACATGCACCAGGAGCGTCCATCATGGCACTGCGCGTCGAAACACCGCTGTTCGGCCCCGACACCAATCAGTACGCCGGACACGGCCAACCGAGCGTAACACTGGAACAGATGGCAGCGACCTGCCGTCTGCTCGAGGACATCGGCTTCGACGGCATCACCACGGCCGAGGCCGGCCACGACGCCTTCCTGCCGGTGATGATCGCCGCCGCAAACACCTCACGCCTGATCATCGGCACCAACGTCGCCGTCGCATTCCCACGCAGCCCGATGGTGACCGCGCAGATGGCGTGGGACCTCGCGCACTATTCCGGTGGACGCTTCACGCTGGGGCTGGGCACCCAGGTCAAGGGGCATAACGAGAAGCGCTACAGCACGCCGTGGCCGAGCGCTCCGGGGCCGCGCATGCGCGAGTACCTGCTGTGCCTGAAGGCAATCTTCGCCAGCTTCCAGAACCCTGCCAAGCCGACTTACTTCAAGGGCGAGTTCTACCAGTTCACGCTGATGGCTCCGTTCTTCAACCCCGGGCCGATCGCACACCCGGAGGTGCCGTTCTACATTTCCGCCGTCGGCCCCTATATGGCACGCCTGGCGGGCGAGCTGTGCGAGGGCTTGCGCCTGCATCCGATCTCGACCTTCAGCCATACCCGCGAGGTGATCCTGCCGGCAATCGCCGAGGGCGCGGCGCGCAGCGGTCGTGATCCGGCGAAATTCGACCTGGTCGGCGCACCATTCCTCGCCACCGGACGCACCGAGGCAGACGTCGAACAGGCGAAGAATGCCGTGCGCAAGCAGATTTCGTTCTACGCTTCCACGCGCTCGTACCACCGCGTGCTCGAGTACCACGGCTGGGAAGAAACCGGACTGCGCCTGCATGAGCTGTCGCTCGCGGGCAAATGGGCCGATATGCCGGCACTGATCACCGACGAGATGCTCGACGAGTGGGCGGTGGTCGCCACCTACGACCGGCTCGGTGACGCGGTGCGCGCCAAGGCCGACGGCCTGTTCGACACGGTCACGCTGACGCTGCTCGACGAGGCGCGCCGTGATGAAGACCTGATGCGTGCGACGATCGCGCGGCTGCACACAGTCTGACACGACGAATCCTGACCAGGGGAGATGTGACGATGAGCGACGTATTGCTTGACCGCGACGGTGCCGTGGCCACCGTGACGCTGAACCGCCCGCAGCAGCTCAACACCATTTCGCATCCGATGCTGCTCGCGCTGTCCGAGGCCCTGCTCGCCTGCGAGCAGGACCCGGCGATACGCGCCGTGGTACTGACCGGCGCCGGCAAGGCTTTCTGCGCGGGGCTCGACCTGCAGGACGCGGCAAGCGACGAAGGTGTGGCGCGTGGCGGTTTCGCGCTCGCGACCACACTCGATCTGCGTACCTTCCCGCCCGTGGTGCTGCACGGCATGGACACCCCGGTGATCTGCGCAATCAACGGCGGAGCGGCAGGCTTCGGCCTCGACCTCGCACTCGGTTGCGATGTGCGCTTCTGCAGCACGCAGGCAAAGCTTTCGGCCGCATTCACGCGTCGAGGCATCCTGCCCGAGACCGGCGGCACCTGGCTGCTGCCACGACTGATCGGCTGGCAACGCACGGCGGAGCTGGTGTTCACCGGTCGCACGCTGAGTGCTGCCGAAGCCGAACGGCTCGGACTGGTCGCGCACGTGATGGAACCGGATGCACTGCTGCCGGCGGCGCGTGCGCTTGCCGAGGAGATCGCCAGCAGCGCACCGCTCGCGGTGCAGGCCGCGAAACGCATGATGCGCTCGGGGCTTGGCGAGGACTTCAGCGCGCACATCGAACGCGTCTACCTGCAGACGCTGCCGCTGCTGCGAACCCGCGACTTCGAGGAAGGTTTCCGCTCGTTTCTCGAGAAGCGGTCTCCGCGTTTCGAGGGGCGCTGAGCACGACGCCCGGATCAGGAGCTGCACGACAGCCGGGAGCAGCCGGCGCGTTCGCGCGCCCAGTCGGGGCGCCTGCGCGCAAGGTGCTCGCGTCCCGGCTGTTCCTCGTACGGCCGGCGCAACACATCGAGCAGCTCATGGACGCCGGCGATGTCGCCCTGTTCGGCACGATCGATCGCCTGCTGTGCCAGATAGTTGCGCAGCACATACAGCGGGTTGGCCTGCCGCATGCGGGCATGGCGCTCCGCCACCGGCAAGGGGTCACCCGCAAGCCGCGCCGCGTAACGCGCGAACCAGGCGCTGAAGGCAGCGGCAGACGCGTCGCGCTTGCGCTCGTCGTAGAACGCATCGCCGAATGCGCGCAGATCGACTCGCGCCGGCTCCACATCGGCGAGCTTGCGGAAGAACAGCGTCATGTCGACCTCGGCCGCATGCAGCAGCCGCTGCAGCTCGTCCATCAGCCCGGGATCGTCGTCGCGGCACTCGACCAGACCCAGCTTCGCGGCAATATTGTGCCGTTCGGCCTCGTGCGCGGCCTCGTCATGACGACGCAACCCCTCGCGCAGCACCTCCACGTCGGCGAATGCCGGCAGCAACGCGCCAGCGAGTCGCAACAGCCCCCAGCGCGCCATCCCGGGCTGATGACCAAAGCGATAGCGACGCGTCGCTGCATCGCTGGTGTTCGGCGTCCAGTCGGGGTCGAAATCGTCGATCCAGCCATACGGACCGTAATCGATCGTGAGCCCGAGAATCGACAGGTTGTCGGTATTCATGACCCCGTGCACAAAGCCGACCCGCATCCACGCGGCAACCAGCCGCGCGGTGCGCTCGCAGACCTCGGCGAACCAGGCGGCACGTTTCTGTTCGCGGGAGCCGTCCAGCGCTGGAAAATCGCGCGCAATCGTGAAGTCGACCAACCGCTCCAGCAGCGTGAGATCCTCACGCGCGGCCGGCAGCTCGAAACTGCCGAAGCGGATGAACGAGGGCGCAACGCGGCATACGATCGCCCCTGGCTCTGCACGCGGATTGCCGTCGTAGAACATGTCGCGCACCACATTTTCTCCGGTCGCCACCAGGCACAGTGCACGCGTGGTCGGCACCCCGAGGTGATGCATCGCCTCGCTGCAGAGAAACTCGCGTATCGACGAACGCAGCACGGCACGCCCATCGGCATGGCGTGAGTACGGTGTAGGGCCGGCACCCTTGAGTTGCAGTTCGCGACGCTCGCCGGCTCGGGTGATCGCTTCGCCGAGCGAGATCGCACGTCCGTCGCCGAGCTGTCCCGCCCAGTGACCAAACTGGTGACCGCCGTAGTTCGCCGCCCACGGATCCATGCCCGCCAGCAGCGCGTTACCGCCGAATATCCCGGCAAGATGCGCCTTGTCGAGCGCATCCACATCGATGCCGAGTTCTGCCGCCACTTCGGCCGAGTACGCCAGAAGACGTGGTGCGGAGACCGGTGTCGGGCGCACCCGTGAGTACAGCGCACCGTGCACCTGTCGCACGTGCGTGCCCTGTTCGGGATCACCCGGCAGTTCGGCGACGAAGCGATTGTCAAAATGCAGCCATGATTCCATGCCTGCATTTACGCATGCGGGTGACCGGTGGATCTGCATCGGCATCAACGTCCATGTCGGCATGAATGCCGACCTACGTAGGTCGGGTTTCAACCCGACGGGTGTTCCGATCGAATCTGGGCTTCAGGTCTTCTCGAAGACATGGATCACGCAGGAACTGCCCATGTTCTGCCCACCGCCGACCACGTGCGTGAGTCCGATGCGCGCCCCCGGCACCTGGCGCGCGCCGGCTTCGCCGCGCAGTTGAGTGACGATCTCGCAGACGTTCGCGATCCCGGTCGCACCGAGCGGATGCCCCTTCGAGAGCAACCCGCCCGAGACGTTCACCGGAATGCGCCCGCCAAGCGCGGTCTCGCCACTGTCGATCAGCGCCCCCGCCTCGCCGTCTGCGCACAGCCCGAGGTTTTCGTAATGCACCAGTTCGGCGGTCGCGAAACAGTCGTGCAACTCGACCAGATCCAGATCCTGCGGCCCCAACCCCGCCTGCTCCCAGGCCGCACGCGCTGCGAGCCGCGTCACCGCGTTGAAGTCGGCGCTCGCGAGGGCACGTGCCTCGAAGGGATCGCTGGCCATCGCTGAAGCGCGGATCAGCACCGCTCGTGCGCCAAGCCCCAGACGCCTGACTGCCGACTCCGAAGCCAGCACCGCTGCCGCTGCACCATCCACGTTCACCGAGCACATCGGCCGGGTCAGCGGGTAGCTGATCATCGGCGCACTCATCACTTCCTCGAGCGGCGTTTCGACACGGTACATCGCCTTCGGGTTCAGCGTGGCATGGTGGTGATTCTTCACCGCCACGCGCGCAAACTGCTCGAAGGTGGTGCCGAAGCGGCGCGTATGCTCCTGCCCGATCAGCGCAAACATTGCCGGCATGGTATCCGAGCCGATCGCTCCCTCGGCGACGAAGCCATCACCCGTACCGGCGCCGAGCAATCCCTTGCCCATCTGTTCCACACCTACTGCCAACGCCAGATCGCAGATGCCGGCACGGATCGCGACCCACGCCTCGCGCAGCGCGGTGGCACCGGTGGCGCACGCATTCGCGACGTTCACCACCGGAATCCCGCTCATGCCGATTTCGCGCAGCACACGCTGCCCGACCATCGAGGCGGACTGGTACAGGTTGCCGCAGTACAGCGCCTGCATGTCACGAATCGACAGGTCACAGTCGTCGAGCGCGAGCAGCGCGGCTTCGGCTGCCAGATCCGCGACGCTGCGCTGCGGAAAGCGGCCGAAGCCGATCATATCGGCACCGATCACGTACACGCTGCTCATGATTGCTCCTCCAGATCCGGAACGAAGGCGAAGGCGATGTATGCAGCGCCACTCGCATCGCGCTGACCGCTGTCGCGAAACACCACACGCACCGGCATGTCGAAGCGCACCTGCTGCGGATCGACATCACACAGCGTGCCGCGCAGCGCCGGGCCGTCGTCGAGATCGACCACCGCCATCACGAACGGTACCGGCACGCCAGGAAAGCTGCGGCACACGGTGGTGAAGCTGTAGACGCGACCGCGATCACCAAGTCGCAATGTCGCCATGCGTTCGCGGGCGCCGCAGGCCGCGCACACCCGTCGTTCGCCAAGGAATACCGCATTGCAGGCGGTGCAGCGCGAGCCCGCCAGGTACGCGCCCCCGTCGCCAAGCACGATGTAGTCCTGCGCCGTGATCCGGCCCGCAGGTGCATCCAATGACTTCATCACGACGATACCTCCAGAAACGACACGCCCGCGCAGACGCTCGCCTGCTCGACGCCGCACACAAAAATTCGGGTTCTACTTGGCACGAAGTCAGATTAGAGTAACGGCATGGAAACTTCGACTCCCGAAACAACCGCACTGCACGATGCGCTGGTCGACGGCGCGGTCGCCGTGTGCGTAAAGGATGGCAACGGGCGCGTCCTGATGCAGGACGCACGTTGCCGGCAAATCTGTGGCGAGCGCAGCGGCACGGTGTGCAGCGATGGCTGCATGGCGCTGTTCGCCGCCGATCATGACCGCCAGTGGCGCGACTGGGGCAGCAGCACCTATGGCAACCGTCTGATCCATGGTGCGCTGTACGACGTGACGATGATCTGCAGTCCGCAGCGGATCACGACGCTGCTGCAGCCGCTCGATGAGCGCCAGCACAGCGCACTGGCTCACTACGCACATGCCGGACTGACCGCACGCGAGCAGGAAGTCCTGGCGCTGGCGCTGCGCGGAAACACGAATGCCGAAATCGGCACCCATCTGGGCATCTCGCGGGCGACGCTGCGCACACACCTGAACCGCATCTACGCGAAGCTGCGCCTGCGCGGCATCTCGACCGAATTCCTGCCCGGCTGCCGCACTCGCGATCTCGGCGTGATGCGCAGTGCAGGCGACGGACCTGACGACGCTACGCCGACGGCGGTGGTGAGGGCCTGATTCGCTCGCGCAAGGCGCGGTCGATCGCAGTCCAGCTCAGCGGCTCGAGCGAGTCGAGCATGTTCTTCACGATCAGCCCGAGCTCGGTATCCCCCTCGATATCGAGCCGGCGGTTGAAGAACAGTGTGTCGGGGTCTTCCTCGCGACGCAGCAGCTTCAGGTACTCGGCGGTATCGGCACTGAACATCAGATCGGGTTCACCCGGCCCGAACAGTGGCCGGAAGCGCCCGCCCTCGTAGCGGAAACGAAAGCGCGCGCCGACGTCGCGCACATGGATTACAAAGGTTCGCCCCTCGAGCGCCGACAGATCCTCGGGCAGCAGGCGCAGGTAGCGCGCAAGATTCAACGCCAGCGCAGCTGGAATGCCGTGCGGCCACTGCGGCAGGCGCTCGATCAAACGTGCCAACGGCGCGGGAAACCTCGACGTCACTCCCATCGCAGCGCCTCCGGCACACTTTTCTCCATCCCCGGCCGGCCGAACCAGTAGCCGTCGCAGGGGCCAACGGGCAGCAGGGAATCGATGTCGGGCGGCGTTTCGCCACGCAGCGCCACGGCCCACGCGTCGATGATTTCACGCATGTGCGTCGACTGCGGACTGAGCCGCAGCACATCGATACCGACGGACTGCAGCGCATGCACCTCGGCGAGCAGGTTGTAGCTCAGCGCCGACTGCGTCTGAATGCCGTTCAGCGTCAGGAACGGCTCGCCTTCGCGCGTGCGCAGCGTGATGCCGTCCGGATCGTCGAGACAGCGGAACTCGCAACTGTCCTTGTTCAGGTTGTGATGGCGTGCCGTGAAGCAGCGCGCCGAGAACGCGAGCGGCATGCGTCCGAACACGAACACCTCGGTCTGCATCCCGGCAGGCCGTGTCGACTGCATCTCGAGCACTATCTCGCGCGAGGCTTCGACCGCAGGCAGCCAGCGCGTCGCCCCCTGCCCGGCAAACCACTCGAGCGTGCCCGCGTTGTAGATGTTCAGGTGCGGACCCGCGACGAACGGCGCGCCAGCACGTGCGAGCAACCGGACCGCGCCGAGGTCGTTCGCCTCGACCGCGAACTCGCCATTGCCGGTCATCCTGCGCAGCGCCCGCAGGTCTGCTTCCGATTCGAGCAGCGCCTGCGTCGACAGCACGACCTCCTTGCCCGCATCACGCAGATCGCGCGCGAGCCCCATCCAGTCGTCGAAGCGCATCGCGGTACGCCGCGAGCACACGACCTCACCGAGATAGACGACATCGAACGGCGCGTCGACGAGATCGGCGTAGAACTGCAGCAACTGCTCCTTCGGCCAGTAGTACAGCACCGGTCCCAGAGAGAGTTTCATCGCGGGTTCATCTCCACGGCCGGTTGTACGCGCCGAGCGTCGCCTGGTGTCCCTCGGCCACCTTGTTCAGCTCGGCACTCCATGCCGGGCGCACCGAATAGCGCTGCCCGTCGATACCGCAACTGTCGATCGCCGCGCGCAGCGTGCGCGTGACCTGCGCCACGTAGGCCGGGCTGCGCTGGCGCCCTTCGACCTTGATCGCGGCCACGCCGATGCGAAACAGATCCGGCAGCACCGACAGCACGTTGAGGCTGGTCGGCTCCTCGAGCGCGTAGTAGGTCTCATCGTTGACCTCGAAGCGCCCCTTGCACAGCGTCGGGTAGCCGGCGTTCTCGTCGTCGCGGTAGCGGTCGATCAGGATGCCGTTCAGCCGGCTCTCCAGCCCCTGCTCGCCCTTCTGCCAACGCACGGCACGCGCCGGACTGCACACACCATGGGTATTCGGCGACTCGCCGGTTGCGTAGGAAGACAGCAGGCAGCGCCCCTCGACCATCACGCACAGGCTGCCGAAACCGAACACCTCGATCTCGACCGGCGTGTGTTCGATCACGTGCTCGACCTGCGGGATCGTCAGCACGCGCGGCAGCACGGCTCGCTGCACACCGAACATCTCGTGGCAGTAGTTCACCGCTTCGTAGTTGGTCGCCGAACCCTGCACCGACAGGTGCAAACGCAGCGCGGGATGCGTCTTCGCGGCGTAGGCGAGCAGCCCCATGTCGGCCAGGATCACGGCATCCACACCGAGCTCGGCAGCGCGGTCGACCGCGGCGCGCCAGCGCGCCAGGCCCTTCGCCTGCGCGTAGGTATTGATGGCGAACAGCACCTTGCGCCCACGATCGTGCGCATAGCGGATGCCTTCGGCGGCGGTCTTCGCATCGAAATTCAGGCCGGCGAAATTGCGCGCGTTGGTCTCGTCCTTGAGTCCGATGTAGACGCAGTCGGCACCGTTGTCGACGGCCGCCTTCAGCGCCGGCAAGCCTCCGGCCGGGCACACCAGTTCGGGCTTCCCCTGAAACGCAACCATGCGTGACTCCCTGGGTACGACAAGAGGCGCGCAGGGTACCACAAGCCACCCGGGGGATCGTATTGACCGGCATCAATGCCGAAACGACACGACGAGAATCGATTTTTAGTCAGGGAAATTTACTTCACCCCGGTTCGACCCTAAGATGATGCCCACACCCATTCGCACCGGCTCACGGAGGCCTCCCATGGCTCACGACATCCTCGTCGAGCGCGACGTGATGATCACGATGCGCGACGGCACGCGGCTCGCTGCCGACATCTACCGCCCGCGCGACGATGCCGCACACCCGACGCTGGTGAACGTTCACCCCTACGACAACGACAGCTTCCTGGTGGTGCACGAACTGCTGTTCAGCCCGTTGATCGCGGCCCAGAAAGGCTACGTCGTGGTTTCCGCCGAGGCGCGCGGGCGCGCCGGCTCCGAAGGCGAGTGGAAACCCTACGGCGACGAAGGCAACGACGCCTACGACACGGTCGAATGGGCCGCCGCCCAGCCCTGGTCCGACGGCAACGTGGGGCTTTACGGTGCCTGTGCCCTGGGACTGGCTGCCATCCAGGGCGCGGTTGCCGCACCCCCGCATCTGAAAGCCGTGTTTGCCTACATGACCGCAACCGATTTCCACTGCGGCTGGGCCTATTCCGCGGGCGGCGCGCTCGAACTGGGCTTCCAGATGTCGTGGGTGTGGAAGATCCTGGCGCGCGACACGCTGTCACGCCTCGGGCTGAGCGACGCAGAGCGGACCGCCGCAATGGCGCGCATCGACGCCGCAGCCACCGACATGAACGGCTCGGCCGCTTTCCTGCCGCTGATCGACTTCCCGCCCTACCAGGATGGTGCCGCCCCGTACTGGCGCGAGTGGCTCTCGCACCCTGCCTACGACGCCTTCTGGTCGAGCGTCGACAACGTCGCCGCCGCCGGACGCATCCAGGTGCCGGTAATGCACCTGAGCGCCTGGTACGACACCTGCCTCAAGGGACACATGGACTTCGACGCGGCGCTGCGCCGCGACGGCGATCCCGCGCTGCGCTCGCGCCATCGCCTGATCATCGGCCCGACCGACCACAGCGCCTACTACAACAAGCGGCCCTGCCACGCCGGCGAGCGCGACTTCGGCCCCACCGCGATGACCGGCCCCGACGTGCTGGCGGGAATGGCCTTCGACTGGTTCGGCCACCACCTGCGCGGCGAACCGCTGCGCGAGCTGCCCGAGCACGGCGTTCGCTACTGGCAGATGGGCGAGAACCGCTGGCGCGAAGCTCCCGCCTGGCCGCCCACCTACACGCTCAGGCCGTACTACCTGCACAGCGGCGGACGCGCCAACACCCGCCGTGGCGACGGCACGCTGGACACCCGCGCACCCGATGCCGAGGCCGTGGACAGCTTCGTCTACGCCCCCTTCGATCCGGTACCGACCACCGGCGGGCGCAGCATGATCGACGTGCCCACGGGTGTTGCCGACCAGTCGAGCGTCGAGGAACGCCAGGACGTGCTCGTCTACACCTCGGCCTGCCTGGCCGAGCCGCTGGTGCTGAACGGCCCGATCACGCTGGTGCTGCACGCCGCGAGCGACGCCGAGGACACCGACTTCACTGCCAAGCTGGTCGACGTCGAGCCCGATGGCTACTGCGCCAACATCGCCGAAGGCATCATCCGCGCCCGCTACCGCGAGGACCGCGCGCGCGAGGTGTTCCTGGTGCCGAACGAGCCGACCGAGTTTCGCATCGACCTGTGGGATATCGCCCATACCTTCCTGTCCGGACACCGCCTGCGGCTCGAGGTCTCGAGCAGCAACTTTCCGCGCTTCGACCGCAACCTGAACTCGCGCGTGACGCCTGCGCTCGGCGTCGCCAGCGACGCCCGCAAGGCGGTACAGCAGGTGTTCCACGACCACGCGCGCCCGTCGCGGCTGGAGTTGCCGGTGGCACAAGGTCAGGGCTGATGGTTCATCAAGTCCGCAAGACGCGCTGCGACGATCAGGCGTCGCGCAGAACGCTGAACTCCTGGTACAACCGTATCGGCAGCGAGGTTTCGAGACGCCAGTAAATCGTCATCGGCTTGCCACCTTCGGCGCGCTCGAGCACCACGGGACCGCAAGCCACATAGGGCTTCCCTTTGCTGCCACGAACAAACAACTGGAACTGCCAGCCGTTGTGAGGGCTATTCAGGTAGCGCTGGCCTGCTTTGGTCTCGGGTCCGGCGGCGTTTTGTGATTGCCAGTGAAAGCGTTCGGGGCTGATGGCATAGTCATGGTAGGCGATGCGTTCGTGGTAGCCATCACGCTTGTCCAGGGTGACGAACAACAACTCTGCCTGGCGTTCGTACAAGGCCAGAACACCCGCCTGAAATGGCGTGCGCCGCTCTGCCGTGAGCCAGCCGACAGCCGTCAGAATTTCGCGAATGCCATAGCTGCCATGCAGACTCAGCGGCACGTCTTCCAGCCCGGGGACTCGTACCACCGGCTTGAGTGAACGCGAGGCCAACACCTGCGCCAGCTCTCCCAGTTCATCGCACAGCTCGGGATATTGCGTGAGCCGGCCCAGAAAATCCTCACCGCTGCAGGTCTGCGTGCCAGCAGCCTCGATCTGGTAGCTCAGCATCTGCAGCAGACGCTGCTGGCGTGGGCTCTGTACACGGTAGTTGCCACGCTCCTCGCTCACCCGCCGTAACTGGTCGATGCGCTCGGGCTCGTCAAAGTGCAGCAGGTCGACGAAGCGCCGTCCGAGCTTGTCCTGCCCCATGCTGGCCTCACCAGCCAGCAGGCCTGCGTCGCGCTTGAGCTGCGTCCAGCCCGAACGGCCACTGCCGCGATAGATATCGTCGAGCTCTATCGCTTGATCACGCAGGAATTCAACCATCGTGACGACATTGCGCCCGCGCAATGCCGCGTAGCTTTGCAATTCGCTGCGCAGGCGTCGCCAGTTCAGCTGGATCAGTTCACGCAGGCTTACCAGTACCTGTTCGCGCGTCTGGCGCTGAAGCTGGATATGGCAACCCGGCGGCAACTGGCCAAAACCGTGTTCCACCGCCTCGACCAACTGCCCGCGCGGCAGACCGGTGAGCGCGCCAAGCAGCCGATCGAAACGGAACTCGCGCCGATGCTGGCCGACGAAGTCCAGGATCAGACAGCTTTCCTTCCCGGGTGACAAACGCAGACCCCGACCGATCTGCTGCTGGAACAGCACCGGACTGTGAGTAGGGCGCAACAGCAGCAAGGTATCGACCGCGGGCAGGTCGACGCCTTCGTTGAACAGATCGCAGGTGACGATGGCGGCGATCTCGCCACGCGCCAGCCGTTCGGGAGCACTGCGCCGCACATCGGCCGGGGTGCTGCCGACAACGCAGACAGCCGCAATGGCGACAGCGTTGAGTTTGGCCGTCATGAACTCGGCGTGCGCCACCGAAACGCAAAACAGCAGCGCTTTGCCACGTGTCGGGTCATCCGCCAGCCGGTGCCATTCCTGCAGCACCAGCCGTGCCCGGACATCGTTGCCGGTGATGAGCTTGTCCAGCGCCGCCAGCTCGCCCGCCTGGTTCCAGGGAACTTCGGAAAAATCGGTGTCGTCGTCGCAGGCGTAGTACTCGAAGGGGCACAGCAGCTGCAAGTCCAGCGCGTGCCACAGCCGCAGCTCCACGGCGGGCGAACCATCGGGACGATTGTCGAAGTAGCCGAGGATGGGCTTGCCGTCGCTGCGCTCAGGCGTTGCTGTCAGGCCCAACAGCAACTTGGGTTCAACGGCAGTCACGAAGGCATCGAAGCGATCGGCGGCGAGACGGTGGCACTCATCCACGACCACGGCATGCCAGTGGGAGGCGCCGTATCGATGCACCAATTGCCGGCTGGTCACGCTGTCGATGGTGGCAAACAGGTGGTCGTGCTGCTCGGGTTCGGAACCATCCGCCAGCAACTCACCAAAACCATGATCACGCAGCACCTCCCGGTAGGTGCGCAACGCCTGGCGCAGGATTTCCTGGCGGTGGGCAACGAACAACAGACGCGGACGGCCACCTACTTGTTCGCAGCTGTGCCGGTAATCAAACGCAGCCACCACGGTTTTGCCGGTGCCGGTGGCTGCCACCACCAGGTTGCGCCAGCGACCGTGCTCTCGCTCGATCTGCAGTTGCTCCAGCATGTCCTGCTGGTAGCGCCTGGGCTGCAGATCGAAATAGGTCGGCTGGGCCATGACGCCGTTGCCGGCTTCCTGCCGGAGTGCCTCGCTCAGAGCGCGACGGTGTTGTGGGTTGGCCGGATCGTAGGGCTGGAACTCGCTGTCTTCCCACAGGGTTTCGAAGTGTGCCCTGGCGTGCTCGAACAAATCGCTCTGGCCACGCTCGGTGAACTTGACCGTCCATTCAAGTCCACCCATCAGCGCCGCACCCGACAGATTGGCGCTGCCCACGTAGGCGGAACCAAAGCCGCTCTGTCGCTGGAACAGCCAGGCCTTGGCGTGCAGCCGGGTACGTCGCCCGTCCAGCGATACGCGAATTTCGCAGCCGGGCAAGCGTGCCAGCTCATCGAGCGCGCGGAGTTCGGTGGCGCCGGTGTAAGTCGTCGTGATGATGCGCAACCGCGTGCGTGGCCGGTCGTCGGCGCCGATGGCGGTCGCCGTCTGCAGCACGTCAAGCAGTTTGCGCACGCCAGAGTGGGTGATGAAGCTCACCAGGATGTCTACCTGGTCGCAGGCCGCCAGCTCACGGCGCAACTCGTACAGCAGCGAGGGCGAACCCTTGCCTGCCGTGAAAAGCCACGGCAAGACGAGCCCGGTTTGCGGCCACTCAGGGGCAGTCACACCCCGATGGACGGCGCGCAGTACCTGTAAGGGCTGGACCACGGGGTCGGGGGCAAGGTCGACATCAGCCAACTGCGAGCGCGCGTGCTGCAAGAGCGCATTCGCCAACTGCAACTGCTGTCGCTGTCGCTCGGAGGGGTCACCACCGAATTCATCGAGGACCTGCGTCAGTTGGCGTGCAAGCGCTTCCGACAGGCGCCACGCCACTTCCGTGGCCGGCAAGTCCACAAGCGCACGCTGCGACTCGCTGGTGCCTTGCAGCAAGGATTGCGTCAGCAGCAAGTCATACAGACCATCGGGCAAGGACATGAGTGAACGCAGCTAAATGGAATACAACGATCCTGCCGCCGCATGCCTGCCGACAGCGGCAAGAGCCGGATCGATATGCTGGGCGCGGGGCTCGGCTTTGCTCATGAAATGAGCCACTTTTTGCTAACGTCCGGATCACGGGATCCCGTCTAGTCGACCCGGCAGGCGGCGTCGCGCAGTTGTGAGCCCTCGATCGGCGCGCTTGCCTCGAACACGGGATGACCCTGCATCCAGGCGATCTTCCACGCGCCGTTTTCCTTCACGAAACGGTAGAAATGCTGCCCCTCCACCTGGGTTCGTGTATTGCCCGCGCTCCGCTGCGGGTTGTAGCCATAGTGGATGAAGTAGTCCCCGCCGCTGGCCTGGTCACCGTTGATCTGCACCCTGACGTTCGAGATGCTGCTGAACGAGCACTTCTCCGACGGGAACACACCGTGGAGGAACACGTCGCGGATTGCGGCCTTGCCTTTTGCGGGCGGCCGCGCATAAGCGCTGAGATCGTACTCGGCGTCCTCGCTGAAAATCGTCATCAGTGTGTCGATGTCCTTGGCATCGACGGCCCACCCGTAGGTGGTGGCGAGCCGCGCAATCTCCACCTCTGCCAGCAGATCCTGCGCTGCGGGCGCCTGGACTTCGCTTGCCGGTGCGGCGGCCGACACGGATGCCGCGAGTACCGATGCGACGAAAAGGCCGGTGAAGGAGCTCGCAACAGCGCAAAGTCTCATGATTCTGGTCTCCATGCGCGGCAGGTTCGAGGGTATTTGCAGAGTCGCTGGACTATGCGCCAGCAGCACGACGGAGGTCAATCGTCCTGACTACTGGATTGATGAAGCGGTCGCCGCACGAGCCCTTCGAGCGTCGACATGACCGACGCATGAGGACATTGCGCCGGCGCCGCGCGTGGCTGCTGATGGCCGCAGCAGGCGGGCATCATCGCGGGCAGGTCCGACCACCAATACCTGGAAAACCACACCCAGGGCGCTTGTGACGGTGTGCCTTTCGAACCCGGCTGCGTCAGGCCCGACAACGCGAGCAAGGATCGCGACGCCATCGCGAGCGCGAGCGCGTGGCCGCAGTGCGCATGGGGCGACCGGCCGGTCGCCCGTACGGGATTCGTCGTGCCCGTAGGGGCGACCGGCCGGTCGCCCGTACAGATAGGCCGGTCGCCCGTGCGGATATCCGGGCCGCCGCATGATTGACCGTCCGCTGCATGTAGTCGTAGCCTCCGCGGCAACCCCCGAGCAACGGCGATCAGGAGACGGTTCATGGCCCTGCCCGATATCGAGATCGGACTCAGCGAGGAAGACCTTGCGGTTCGCGACACCTGCCACCGCTTTGCGCGCGATGTGTTGCGTCCGGTCGGCATCGAACTCGATCGCCTGCAGGACCCGGCACAGGTGATCGCACGCGATTCGCTGCTGTGGGACATGTTTCGTCAGTACCGCGAACTCGGCCTGCACCAGGTGTACGCCGACACCACGATGGATCCTGTCGCCCGCGCGCGCATGATGTGCGTGGTCAACGAGGAACTGGCGTGGGGTGACGTCGGGCTGACGATCAGTCTCGGCCTGTCGCAATTCCACCAGCCGTGGATCGCCCAGTGCGGCAATGCCGAGTTGCACGAGCGCTTCTGTGATCCGGAACGGCTCACGATCGGCTGCTGGGCACTCACCGAACCCGACCACGGCAGCGACTCGGTCGCCTTCACCGAAACCTGTTTCGACGACCCCAAGGTACGCGCCAACTGCATCGCACGCCGGGACGGCGACCATTACGTGATCAACGGTCAGAAGGCCGCCTGGGTTTCGAACGGCAGCATTGCCGATATCGCCGTGCTGTTCTGCACGCTGGAACCACAACGGGGCTTTCGTGGCGGTGCGGTGATTCTGGTGCCGCTGGACCTGCCGGGGGTGGAGCGCCCGCGCCCGCTCGACAAGATCGGCCAGCGCTCGCTGAACCAGGGGCAGATATTCTTCAGCGACGTGCGTGTACCGGCCTCGTACCTCGTTGCCGGCCCCGACACCTACCCGTTCGTGCTGGAAGCCATGCTGTGCCAGGGCAACGCCGGCATGAGCCAGTTGTTCATCGGCGTGGCGCGTGCTGCGCTCGACCACGCGCTGGCCTACGCGCAGGAACGCGTGCAGGGCGGTGTGCCGATCGGTCACCACCAGAACGTGCGCCAGCGCCTGTTCCGCATGTTCATGAAGGTGGAGGCCGCACGTTCGCTGGCGCGGCGCACGGCGCTGTACCTGGCGGTGAATCCGCCGTCGGTCCAGCACGCGATCGCGGCCAAGGTGTTCACGACCAGCACCGCCTTCGAGGTAGCGAGCGAGGCACTGCAGATCTTCGGTGGCAACGGCCTGAGCCGCGAGTACCCGGTCGAGAAGCTGCTGCGCGATGCGCGAGCCTCGATGATCGAGGACGGTTGCAACGAGATGCTGGGGCTGATTGCCGGCGCACGCATCCAGGGGTTGTGAAAGCATGCCCCTCACGGCAACGCCGTAGCAGACCGCACCGGTCGAAAACATCATCACGGTGGTGCCACCGAAGCCCGACATGAACGGCACCCGGGTCGCCCAAGTTCCGCACTTCGTGCCCGGTTTTGGCGGGGTCGCCGCTAGCCACACTCCATGATTTCAACGACTTGGGCGTGCCGCAAGCCCGATTTCCAGACAATCGTGTTGTGTCACGCCTTAACGTTTTGATGGCTTTAATGGCGGGTTGGCATGTGATAGCGTTGACACATGTACACGCGCATCACCCGCTCCGGCGGCCGGAGCTACCTGCAACTCGTCGAAGGCTTCCGCACCCAGGCCGGGGTGCGCCAGCGCGTGGTCGCCAACCTCGGTCGCCTGGATGAGCTGGACGGCAAGAAACTCGATCCACTCATCCACGGCTTGCAGCGTGCGCTCGGTCGCGTGCCGATCTCGGCACCCGTGCCGGAGTACGACTCGGCACGGGCGCTGGGCGATGTGCATGCCCTGAATGAACTGTGGTCGAGTCTGGGTTTGGGCGATGCCGTACGTCAGGCCCTGCGCTCCTCGCGCCGCGCATTCGATGCCGAGGCGATGGTGCGGGCGATGGTGTTCAACCGCCTGTGTGCACCCGATTCCAAGCTCGGCTGTCTGGAATGGCTGGAGACGGTGGCGATCCCGGGCATGCCCGAGGCGGTCTCGCACGATCACCTGCTGCGCACGCTGGATGCGCTGATGGATCGCGCCGGGAAGGTCGAGGCGAAGGTGGCCCAGCTGTTGCGGCCGATGCTCGATCAGCAATTGTCGGTGGTGTTCTACGATCTGACCACGGTGCGCATCCACGGCGAGGGCCATGTTCCCGAGGATGTACGTGCCTATGGCATGAACAAGGAAACTGGCGGCATCGCCCGGCAGTTCGTGCTGGGCGTGGTGCAGTCGGCCGAGGGTTTGCCGCTGATGCACACCGTGCATGCCGGCAACGTTGCCGAGACCGCCACCCTCAAGGCCATGCTCGAACAGGTGCTGGCGCGCTTCCCGGTCGAGCGGGTGATCCTGGTCGCCGACCGCGGTCTGCTCAGTCTGGACAACATCGCCCAGATCGGCGAGCTGGCCCGGCAGACCGAGCGCAAGTTGCAGTTCATCCTGGCGGTGCCGGCACGGCGCTACGCAGAGCTGGGCGGCACGCTCGATGCGATGAGCTTCGGCGAGGGTCTGGCCGAAGGCCGCTTCGCCGAGCACCGGCTGGTGGTCGCGCACGATCCGACCCGAGCGGCCGAGCAGACGGCCAGCCGCCACCAACGCATCGCCGAACTGGAAGCCTTCGCCGACCAGCTTGTCGCCAAGCTCGACGCGCAGGACAAAGGCCTCACCGAACGCGGCCGCAAGGCCAGCGACCGCGGTGCCTACAGCCGCTTCCAGCAAGCCGTTGCCGAGGCCGAGTTGACTCGCTTCGTGAAGCCGCAATACCACGCCGAGCGCTTCAGCTATACCCTCGACGAGGCGGCCATCGCACGCGCGGAGACCTTCGACGGCAAGCTGGTACTGCTGACCAATGTCGAGGACTTTACAGCCGCGCAGATCGTCGAGCGCTACAAGAGCCTGGCCGACATCGAGCGCGGCTTCCGGGTGCTCAAGAGCGACCTTGCGATTGCACCGGTGTACCACCGCCTCCCGGATCGCATCCGCGCGCACGCGCTGATCTGCTTCCTGGCGCTGCTGCTGTATCGGGTGATGCGCATGCGCTTGAAGCAGCACGGCAGCGTCCACAGCCCGAAGACCGCGCTGGAGCTGCTGCGGCGAATCCAGCAGCACCGCGTCACTATCGGCACGCAACACCTGACCGGTATTGGCAAGATCACACCCCAGCAACTCCAACTCTTCGAGGCCTTGACCGTCAAAGCACCCGCCTGAAGCGCTTGTTGTGGCATTTTTGACTTACGTCACCAAGTCAAATCAAACACTTGCGTGATTAGCTGCGGAACTTGGGGGGTCGGGATCGCGCAGCCTGGCTCCTGCTGCACGTTGCGCGATCGGAACGACACGGCCACGCATCAGACGCCACCGATGCAGACGTACTTGAGCTCGGTGTAATCATGCAGTCCGTAGCGCGAACCCTCACGACCGATGCCCGACTGCTTGATGCCGCCGAAGGGAGCCACCTCGGTCGAGATCAGGCCGGTGTTGACCCCGACGATGCCGCACTCGAGCGCTTCCGCGACACGGAAGGCACGGCCCAGATCCCGCGTATAGAAATACCCGGCCAGCCCCACTTCGGTAGCGTTGGCGAGATCGATCACTTCGGCCTCATCGGAAAACCGGAACAGCGGTGCAACCGGCCCGAAGGTTTCCTCGTGCGCGATCAACATGCCGGCATTCGCGTCGAGCAGTACGGTAGGCTCGTAGAAGGTGCCACCCAGCGCGTGGCGTTTGCCGCCAACTGCCACGCGAGCGCCACGGGCGGTTGCATCGGCCACATGCTCCTCGACCTTGGCGAGTGCCTGTTCGTCGATCAACGGCCCCTGATCGGTGGCACCGGCCAGTCCGTCACCGACGCGCAACGTGCCGATCGCAGCCGTGAGCCTTGCGGCGAACGCCTCGTACACGCCGGCATGCACGTAGAGACGGTTCGCGCACACGCAGGTCTGCCCGGTGTTGCGGTACTTGCTGGCGATTGCTCCTTCCACCGCGGCATCGAGGTCGGCATCCTCGAACACGATGAACGGCGCATTGCCACCGAGTTCGAGCGAGACACGCTTGAGTCCGTCCACGCACTGGGCCGCGAGCCGCTTGCCGACCAGCGTGGAGCCGGTGAAGCTGAGCTTGCGCACCCGTGGATTCGAGGTCAT
The DNA here is from genome assembly GCA_024234165.1 of Pseudomonadales bacterium. Classification (NCBI taxonomy): domain Bacteria; kingdom Pseudomonadati; phylum Pseudomonadota; class Gammaproteobacteria; order Pseudomonadales; species Pseudomonadales bacterium. Next base: position 678,626 of record JACKOP010000003.1, on the reverse strand, counting down.
CTCCGTGCCTATCGCCGCCGCGTCACGGCCGGTGACGATGTTGATGACGCCGGGCGGCATGCCGGCGCGCTCGGCCAATGCGGCGATGGCCAGCGCCGAGTACGGCGTCTGCAACGCCGGCTTGCACACCACGGTGCAGCCGGCGGCGAGTGCCGGACCGAGCTTGCGACCCAGCATCGCCGACGGGAAGTTCCACGGCGTGATCGCGGCCACCACGCCGACCGGCTGGCGGATCGTGAGGATGCGCTTGTCAGCGGCATGGGCGGGAATGGTATCGCCGTACATGCGCTTGGCTTCTTCGCCGAACCATTCGATGAAGCTGGCCGAATACGCGACCTCGCCACGCGCTTCGGCCAGCGGCTTGCCCTGCTCGGCCGTCATCAGACGCGCCAGGTCTTCCTGGTTTTCCATCATCAGATGGTAGAGGCGACGCAACCGTTGCGCACGCTCCTTTGCCGTCCTCGCCGCCCACGAGGGAAATGCCGCGTGTGCCGCCTCGATCGCCTGACGCGTTTCGGCTGCGCCCATGTCCGGTACCGTGCCAAGCAGCTCGCCGGTGGCCGGGTTGCGGACTTCACAGCGGCCCTTGCTGTCGGCATCGCGCCACTCGCCTCCCACCAGGCAGCGTTCGCGCAGCAGGTCGGGATCGGAAAGGGTGAAGCTGCTTGCCACACTCATGGGCGACTCCTTGCTTGCCGCACGCTGGCCCGCAAGCGTGCGTTGCACCGGCGGATTGGTGCTGTTCACTGCCCCGACCGATGACCGTCAGCAGCATGCCGGCCGTTCTGGGCGCAAAAGCCGGTGTTCTCGCTGGCGATGCTGTCCCTGTGGCTGTCGTGCGATGTGCTGGAGGCCCGCGCTGCGCCGGCTGGCAGCGCAGGCCAGGCGCTACCCGCACACCCTCTCAGCCGCCGCGCCCGAAGACCTTCTTCAGCAGATCGGTGGTGCGTGCCGCCGGGTTGTTGCGGATCGCTGCCTCCTGCTCGGCGATGACGTGGAACAGGCCGTCGATGGTGTGCTCGGTGACGTAGTGATCGAGATCCAGCGAGTCCTGGCTGGCATGGCCGCCCAGACCCTGCAGCTTGCCGAGCGCGTCGCTGACCGTGTCTGACGCCATCAACTCCTTGTAGCGATGCGTGACGCCGACCGCATCGGTGCTTTTGGCCACGATCGGTTCGATGCGTTCGGCGAGCGCAGCGCCAGCGGTGCGCCTGAAGAAGTCCGTCGCTGCGTGATCGCCTCCGGCGAGGATGTCGCGCACGTCACTCAGCGTCATCTGGCGGATCGCGTTACCGAAAATGTCGGCCACCTGCGGCACGGCCTGCTCGGCCGCATGGTTCAGGCTGCGATGAAAGGCGTCGAACTTTTCACCCTGCCCGAGCCGTTCGGCCACGCTACGGGTCTTGCGCAGCGCCTTGGGCAACGGGATACGAACCGCGTCGTTCTTCCAGAAGCCGTCCTGGCGGCCGAGTTGCTTGATTGCGCGACTGACACCGTTTGCAAGCGCCTCCTTGAGCCCGGCACCGACCTCGCGGTCATCGACCGCGGCAGCGGGAGTGGTCGCCTTCTGCGCGACGCCCTCGAGCACGTCGCGAAAATCCCTGGCCGGACTCGTGGCCGCCAGCAGGCAGCCGAGTACGGTCACCGCACCAAGCCAGACGATTCGCTGTGCACGCATCACACGCTCCTGGTGAATTGACCGAAAGGCGCCCCGGCGGTCGCGTTCGCAACGCTTGCACCGGCATGGGCCCGAACAGTTCCTCAGAGCCGGATATTGTCGTAATACGGGATCATGATCTCGTTCTCGCCCGGGTTGTCGGCACCGACCGTCGCCGGCATGCTCGGGTGCATCTCGCGGGGATCGATCAGCACGTTGATGCACGCCGGGCGCCCGGAATCCAGCGCGCGACGCAGCGCCGGCGCCAGCTCGGCGAGACGTTCCACCCGTTCGGCATGGCAGCCGAACGCCGCCGCAACCGCTTCGTACGGCGTATCCGGCAAGGTACAGATCACCCGTTGCTCACGGCCATAGATCAGATCCTGGCCGTGCGCAGACATGCCCCAGAGCCCGTTGTTCAGCACCACCGTGACGATCGGCAGCCCCAGGCGTGCCATCGTCTCGAACTCCTGGATATGGAAGCCGACCGCACCATCCCCGGTGATATGCAGCACCGGCGTGCCCGGATGCCCGAGCGCGGCACCGATCGCCATTCCAGGCCCCACGCCCAGACAGCCGTGATAACCCGCACCGATCAACTGCCACAGCGCATCTACGCGCAGCACCATATGCGTCCAGGCCGAAACCTCGCCACCGTCGACGACGTAGATGACACCCGGCGGTGCCGCATCGGCAATCGCAGCGACCGCGTGATACGGGTGCAGCGGGGACGCCTCGGGATCCGGAGCACCGAAGGCCGCACCCGTCATATGCTTCACCCCCGTGGCGGCTGCCACCCACTGCGAGCGGTCCGGCCAGTCGATCCTCGCGGCAGCGTCGGCGAGCGCGCGCAAAGCCTCGCGCGCATCGGCAAGCACCGGGATGTTCACCTCACGCAACTTCCCGAACTCCGACGGTTCGAGATCGATCTGCGCGACCGGCACCCCGGGCGCGATCGGCGTACCCAGACGTCCGCCGGTGAACATGCCGAAGCGTGCACCGACCACCAGTACCCCGTCGGTGCCAGGCTGCCCGGTCATCGCGAGCAGCGACAACAGCGCAAAATCCTTGCCCCAGAGCGGGTGATCGTAGGGCAGGGCTCCGTAGCCGTGACCGCCGCAAAAGACCGGGATTCCGCTCGCCTCGGCAAAGCGGCGCAGCTCCGGCTCCGCGCCACTGAAGCGGATGCCGTTGCCGACCAAGAGCGCCGGGCGCTCGGCCGTACGCAGCATCGCGATGATCGCAGCCACATCCTGCGGCGCCGGCGCCGGTGCGGTACGCACGTTGAGGCCGCGCGGCGGCTGCACCAGATCCGCGGCAACCGGGATGTGCAGCACGTCGATCGGCACTTCGAGCAATACCGGACCCGGCCGTCCGTTCAGACAGGTGCGCACGGCCTGTGCGGCGAGCTCGGGTATGCGTTCGGTGTGAGTGACGCGATGCGCCCACTTCACGCTCGGCAGCGCCATCGCGACCTGGTCCACACCGCCCTGCAGCGGGTTGGTCTCCACGTCGCGCAGCGGAGGCGATCCGACGATGAACAGCACCGGGATGGCGTCGAGGTAGGCATTGACGATCGCGGTGATCGCGTTCGTGAACCCCGGTCCCGAGGTGATGACGCACACGCCGAGACGCCCGGTGGTACGGGCGTAGGCGTCAGCCGCGTGTCCTGCCGAAGCCTCGTGGCGGAAATCGGTGAGTTGCAGCTTGTGGCACAGGCATCCCTGCCAGAACGATTCGAGATGCCCGCCATGCAATGCGAAGATGCGCTCCACGCCTGCCGCAGCGAGCGTGCGTGCCAGCAGCTCCCCGCCATCCGGACGGTCGTTCACAGCAGTCGTCATGTTCGGTGCCTCCGCTCGCCGTGTCGCAGTCGCGAGGCTAGCACAACGTCCGGGACCGCGGCGATTTCTTTGCGGTCAGGCTGTTTGCGGTCAGGCGGATCAGAACCGCAGCGTGACACCGGCGTTGAACGAACGCCCCATCCCCGGCACGGCGATTCCCCACCGCACACCGTTCATGCTCATCGTCGTGCCCTGGCCGATGTACGCACCGCCGAGCGGCAGCGCATAGGACTCGTCGAGCACGTTTTCGATCGCAAGGTCGACGCGCACTCGCGACCAGTTGTGACTGAGGTTCAGGTTCAGCAACTGGTAGCTGCCGGTGCTGATCTCGTTGCGCACAGCGGAAACATCGTCCTTGGCGTCGACCAGCACCAGCTCGAGCGCGTTGTCCCAGCCTCCCAGCCGGTGCGTCAGCGCGATCTTCGCGTTCAGCGGCATGATGTTGTAGAGACCGTCGCCACTGTCACGGTTCTTGCCGTCGGTGTAGTTCACGAGCGCTTCGACGCCCACTTCACCGATACCGGTACGCGCGATCGGCAGCCGTGCGTAGACATCGACGCCGTACAGGCGCGCGGACCGGTTCGCAAAGCCGAGCACATTGAACGCACCGACCGCGAAGCCGGGGCGTGCGATCGCATCGACATAGTCTTCGACACGCGTGTAGAACGGCGTGATCCGTAACTGGCGGCTGCGATCGGCCGAATGCCAGTCCAGGGCCGCAGACACGGTATGCGCCTGTTCCGGATCCAGCGCCGGATCGCCCACGTAGCCGTTGCCGTCGCCGACGAAGTTGTTCATCGTCGCGGCCATTGCCCAGCTGGACCAGGTGTAGCGCTCGTAGAGGTTCGGCGACCGCACCTTGTGCGCATAGCCGAACTCGACGTCGAGACGCGGTGACACCACACGGCGCGCCAGTGCGGCGAGATCCCAGTTGTCGTCACCGCGCGAACGGTCGAGCGCGTTGAAGCGCCGACTGTCGGCGTACTGCGCACCCATGGCATTCATCGCGCTGCTGTAGCCCTGTACATCCCCGGCATCGGTCGTGACGCGCTCGTAGCGCAGGCCGAGCGACGCAGTCCAGTCGGCGGCAAGGTGCGCCTCCCACTCGCCGAACAGCGCCTTGCGATCACGCTCACCGTCGCGGATGTTCCAGAACGTTCCCGGCCCCATGGCGCCGCCCGATGCGGGCCACCAGTCGTCGAGCCGGTACGACTGGTATTCGGCGCCGATGCGCAACAGATTTTCCGGCGACAGTCTCAGGTCGGCACGCAGCAGCGCACCCACGGTCGTGCTCTGCGTATACATCGGCATGCCGGCCGCGCAGGTGCCGGCAGGGTCACCGCTGAAGCGGATCGGTGCGCACGGCGCTCCACTGCCCGAGTTGCTGCCGTACCAGAAGCGCTTGTCGTCGCCGAAATCCATCAAGTGATCGACGCTCTCGCGATAGACACGCGCTTCGATCGCGACCGCGTCGAACGAGCCCTGGTAACGCAGGTTGATCCGTTTCTGCTCGTTGTCCAGCAGGTCCATGCGCTGGTTCGGGTAGAGCTGGTACGGCATGTCCTGGTAGCCGACGCCGAGGTGCAGCAGGTGCCGCTCGTTGCGCACCGCGAGTCCGAGCGTGTGGTTGCGGGTCTTCCACGCCGATGAGCCCACCTCGTCGAGGTCGAGCGTGTGGCCGGCACGGCCGGTCTCGCGCGTGGTCTTGAACGCCTTGCCGGCAACGTAGTTGTCCGACTGCGAGGTGGCACCGGTATAGTTCAGCGACACGTTCGTGCTGGCCCACGTTGCCGCCAGGTTGGCGGTCTTGCCATGGCCGTTGCTGCGATAGAGCACACCCGCCTCGCCCTCCAGCACCGGGCGCTGTCCGGGTGCAGCAAACAGCGGCGCGGCGGTTTCTGCGACGATGGTCGCGCCGATGCTGTCGCCGCCCATGCTGACCGGTGCGATTCCCGCGTAGACGTGCAGCGCCGCCAGTTGCGACGGGTCCAGATACGACATGGCCGGGTTCATGTGATTCGGACAGGAGGCGATCAGGTCCATGCCGTCGATCTTGATCCGCAGGCGATCGTCGGCCAGACCGTGCACTGTCGGCAGGCTGGATACGCCACCAGCGCCCCAGACATGCACCCCCGGTACGTTCAGCAGCATCTTCGCGCTGTCGCTCGACGAGGCACGCATGCGCGCCAGCGCTGCGCCATCGACGCTGTAGGCTCCCACCGCCTGCAGCAGCTCGACGCGCGCGCCGCGCACCAGTACTTCCTCGAATTCCTGTGCGGGTGCGGTGTCGTCGGCAACAGCGCCTGCCACCTGGGCGAGGGCAACGAGCAAGGCAATGCGATGCAACGGCATGAGGACTCACCGGCCATGTACGAAGGGCCGCGAGTCTGGTCAGAAAAGGGCGCCATGGGAATGCGACAGATTGTCGCGCCGCAGCGGCTGTCGCACAAACCCTGCACAGCGTGCGGCGATGCATTCGCATCGGGGGGCGTGCGCCGCAGGGACGCGGCGCTCGAGCCTGCAGGGATGCATTTACGGCGCCCCACCGGTGCGAATGCATCGCCGCGCGCTGTGCGCATCAACGATCGGATGTGGTTGCGACCGTCTCCGCAGTGGGCGTTCAGTCGCGTACCGGGCGCTTCTGCAGCTTGCGCTGCAGGGTTCGCCGATGCATGTTCAGGCGACGCGCAGTCTCCGACACGTTGCCGTCGCACTCCTGCAGCACCTTCTGGATGTGTTCCCACTCCAGGCGATTCACCGACAGCGGCCTCTCGGGCACGTCGACCGATGTATCACCCCCGTCACGATGAAACGCCGCCCGGATCTCGTCGGCATCGGCTGGCTTGGCGAGGTAGTGCACTGCGCCGAGCTTGATTGCCTCGACCGCAGTGGCGATCGAGGCGTAGCCGGTCAGCATCACGATACGGGTATTCTCGTCGAGATCCTTCAGCACACGCACCAGCTCCAGCCCCGACGCGCCCGGCATGCGCAGGTCGACCACTGCGTACTCCGGAGGCTCTGCCTGTGCCAGTGCGATGCCGGCATCGACACCATGCGCGACGCGCACCGTGTAGCCGCGGCGGCGGAAGGCCTGCGCGAGTACCGACGCGAAGACCTCGTCGTCGTCGACCAGCAGCAGGCTCGGCTGCTCCAGTGCAGGATTTTCAGTGCCCATCGCCGATCCGCAGTGTGGCGAGCGGCAGGCGCACACGGCAACGCGTGCCACCGCCCTCACGTTCGAACAGCCTGACTTCGCCACCGAAGCGGCGCAGCGTATGGAAGCTCAGGAACAGCCCGAGCCCCATGCCTTCCTGCTTGGTGCTGACGCCGGCGGTGCCGAGCAGCTCCCCGATTCCGGGCGCGATGCCGCTGCCACGGTCGCAAACCTCCAGCAACAGTTCCTCATTACTCCAACGCGCCCTGACCGCGACGGATTGCGGTGACGCATCGCCCGCGTTGTTCAGGACGTTCAGCAGCGCGTGCTCGAGCGTCTGCTCGATCACCAGCCTCGGCGCGGGTCGCGGCCCGTCCAGGTCGAGCTCGGCGTGCACGCCCGCGCGCCCTGCACGCCAGCTTTCGAGCAGGGCGCTCAACCAGTGCTCCAGATCGGTTGCGCTGCCGGATTCCGCGCGCCAGCCGCCTGCAGACGCTGCCAGCGAACCGAGAATCTGCTTGCAACGCTGGACCTGAGCGCGCAGCAACTCCAGCCGCTCGTGGTCGATCGCCTCGCCCGGCACCACGTCCTTCAACACCACCGCCAGCGTCGACAGCGGCGAGCCCAGCTCGTGCGCCGCGCCCGCAGCCAGCGTCCCCAGCGCGAGCACATGGTCCTGCTGCATCTGCTGCTCGTGCAGCGCCGCGATCATGCGGTCGCGATCGCGCACCGATCGCCCCATCTGCACACCGAAGCCTGCGATCAGCAGCGCACTGAACGTGAAGCCCGACCACATGCCGAGTTCGTGCAGGCCGACCGTGCCCCCGTCGTGCCCTGCGTGCACTGCCGGCAACGGCAGATGGAGGCGGCTGAGCAGCGCGTAGCAGCCCATCGTCAGTGCGACCATGGCCCACGCGTAGCCGCCCGGCAGCGATACGGCCGTGAGCGTCAGCGGCAGCAGGTAGAACGGCGCGAACGGATTCGTGACACCACCGCTGAGATACAGCAGCACGGTCAGCGCGCCCACCTCGAACGTGAGGTGCAGGAACAGTTCGGCGTCCACGACGGGCGCTGACCAGCGCAGACGCACGGTCGTCGCAATGGCGAGCAGCGCGACGCCTGCGAACAACGCCAGCATCGGCACCAGCGGCAACGGCAGGTGCCAGCGATAGAGCGCAAGTGCCGCCACCAGCACCTCGGCTGCAAGCACGATCAGGCGCAGCCCGTTCAGGCGACGCAGGTTGATCGTGTTGCTGGAGGGTGGCGGCGCTGCACGCGCCTCAATCGAGAAGCTGGACTCGTGCATCCTCCAACTCCCGCATCACCGGTCGCAGGATCGCTTCCTGGCGCTGCAGGCGGCGATGGAACAGACGCACCAGCTCTGCGTCACGTTCTGCACCGGCGTCTGCCACCAGCTTCTCCAGAGCCTCGTCGGCGGCGCAGCTGTCGGCAGGACGGAAACCGAGCAGCGCCGCGGCTTCGTCGAGGTCGGCTGCCTCGCAGGCGGGACCGAAACGATCGGCACGCCGCAGGTATTCGGCGATCCGCCACGTGGTGTCGGCCTCGTAGTTTGCAGCGGGATCGAGACCGGCCGGAACGTCGAGGCGTGCGAGCAGCGCATCATGACCTGCCGCGTAGCGCGAGCGTGCAGACCGCAGCTCAGCGATCGCGTCGAGCGCGATGCCTTGCCGGTGCGCGATCACCTCGAGCGGCATCCGCGCATACACCAGATACCACGCCAGGTAGCGCACGTAGTCGGTTCCGGGTGGAGGGGCTGCAACGGTCGCCGCAACCGACATCGGCGTACAGATGCCGAAGCGCACCGTGTGGTAGTCGACCGCTGCGATATCGATCGGTTCGCCGCGCACGCGCGCGTAATGCTCCAGTGCCGCAGCGATATCGCCGAGCGGTTCGCTGAGCGTACGCGACCGCAAGCCGCCGAGATCGGCGGCCGGATCACCCAGATACGCGACTTCGAAGTCGAGCATCGTGGTCACGCGCCCCTTGTCGAACAGGAACTGGCCGGAGTCACCGGCCAGGAAGCTCACTTGCGTGCGCTCGCGCGGCACGTTGCGATGCACCCAGCCGATCACGAATTCGATCAGTGGTTCGGGGCGTCGTTTCGCCTTGCGGTAGCCTCGCTCCCAGTGCGCGAAATCACCGAGCGCGATGCGTTGCGGATCGGCGGGAGGGCGCAGCCCGGCAGCGATGAACGGCGCCGTGTCGAGCGCATGCATGCGTGCCAGCAGCTCCATGTAATGCTCGAGCACCGCACGTCGTTCGGCAGGATCGGGACAGGTCGCGAGGTTGGTATGACCGTGCACGCGCTCCATCACGATGCCGCGCGGATGCGGACAGAAACCGTATACCTGCGGCACCGGCATGCCGTGCGCAGCCAGCACCTGCAATGCGTGCATCTCGTCTTCCAGCGTGTAGATGCCGTGGTCGGTGGAACCACGATCGCCCCGAAAATACAGCGGCAGCAGTTCGCCATCGCGCTCGAGATCCAGAAACCAGGCCGGGCGCCAGCGGGGCTGGCGCTCGGCACGCACGATGCGGCCACCGAGTTCGCGTTCGATCCATGCGAAGGCGCTGATCCACGGTTCCTGAACCTCGAGCGCTGCATCGTTCATGGCTTTCTCCTTCCGCTTCGCGTCGACACCCGGCATCCTGGCGCGCGCCTTCAGTGCAGGTGCGGCAGTACCTCGGCAACGAACAGTTCGAGGCTTTCCCAGCCCAGCTCGGGACTCATGCCGGCCATCAGCGGATGCATGTCGAGCCTGCCGTTGCGACGCGCGAGCTCGATACACTGTTGCGGGGTCACGACCTGGTAGTCCCCGCTGGCGCGCAGCACGTCGGCGGTCGGCAGGCTGCGAAAGCTGCCCTCGACACCCGCCTCATCCTGCCAGGCACCGTAGGCGTTGGTCTCGTGCAGGGCGTGCGGCATGATCTGCTCCCACACGCGATCCGGGTCGTGGGTGACGTGCACGAAGGTCGGTGCGGGAAGCGTGAACGGCGGCGGGTTTCGCCCCCTTCGTTCGGCTTCGTCGTAGTAGACCTGGTACAGCTCGGGAAGATGCGTCATGAAGCCGTCGGCAATGCGTCCGGCACGACGCGCTGCGGCCTTCGATGAACCGCCCAGTATGATCGGTATGTGCTCCTGCACCGGCCGTGGCCGTACCAGCACGGGACGGCCGTTGTAATCGAAACGCTCGCCGGTCCACGCCTTGCGCAGCACATCGATACCTTCCTCGACCAGTCGTCCCCGATCCTTGAGGTCGCGCCCGAACATGCGGAATTCCGACGCCACGTAGCCACCGACGATGGCCAGCATCACGCGCCCGCCGCTCAGGTTGTCGAGCACCGCGATGTCTTCGGCCATCCGCACCGGATCGTGCAACGGCAGGATCATGGCGCCGAACAGCAGGCTCATCCGGGTGGTACGCGCCGCGATGGCGGCGCCGAGCACCATCGGCGACGGGTCGTAGCCGTCCTCGCTGCCGTGGTGCTCGGACAGCAAGGCGGTGTGGAAACCGTGACGGTCGCAATACTCGGCCATGCGTACGGCTTCCGGGTAGAGCGTGCGTGCCGGAGTCCCGAAAGCGGGGCAGCGCATGTCGAAGCGTACGTTCAGCCAGAAATCCTGCGGTTTTGTCTCGCTCATATCCTCACCCTTGCGTCTGTCGCACGGCAGCGCTGCCTGCCGCCTCCCCTGGTTCGTACCGCCCGCATCGATGGTTGCAAACGATCAGGGGTGCTGACTGCTGACCGCGACGATTTCGCCGGTCATGTAGCTCGCGTAGTCGCTGGCGAGGAACACCATCACGTTCGCGACTTCCCACACCTCGGCACCGCGTCCGAAGGCTTCCTTCTGCTCGAGTTCGCGCAACAGGTCCACCGGCGTCGTCTTCTTCAGGAAGTCGTGCAGTGCAAGCGACGGTGACACCGCGTTGATGCGGATGCCGTACGGCGCCGCCTCCATCGCCGCGCAGCGTGTCAGCGCCATCACGCCGGCCTTCGCAGCCGCGTAATGACACTGGTCGGGCTGCGCGCGCCAACCGAGAACCGACGCGTTGTTCACGATCACGCCGGCCTGGCGCGGCTGCATGATGCGCAGCATCGCGCGCGTCATGCGCATGGTGCCGGTCAGCGTGATGTCGAGCACGCGGTGCCACTCCTCGTCGCTCATCTCGACCAGCGCCTTCGTACCGCCCAGCCCGGCGTTGTTGATCAGCACGTCCACGCCACCGAGCTTCTGCTCGGCCGCATTCACCAGTGCCTGCACCTGCTGCTCGTCGGTCACGTTGGCGACCAGCCCGAACACCTGTTGCGTGCCGCCGAGCGCCTTCAGCGCCTCGACCGCCTGCGCGGTGCGCCCTTCGTGGATATCGCTGATGAAGATCGCGCGGCAACCTTCCTCGACGCATTTCCTTGCCGCTGCGAAGCCGATGCCGGCACCGGCGGCGGCGGTGATCAGGATGGATTTGCCAGCCAGCAGGTTGTGGCCTTCGACGTAGCGCGGGGACAGGGTCATGGCAGCCTCTCAAAGGGCGTAAGGGGTTGTGATTGCATGCAGAGGGTACGCATTATGCCGCCCTCGATGCGCCAGGGCAGCAGTGGATCGCAATATTCTCCATCTGGCACGCGCCGGGATGGCGCGCTGACTACTGGCGCGTGTCCGTGGCCGGCAGCAGTTGCGGCAATGCGGCCTCGCCACGCTGCATTGCCGGCGGCGGCAGGTACACGCGCAGCGTCATTGCCCACTCGCCAGCGGGAGTGGGCAACCAGTTGGCACGATCGGACGGGGCATCGTGCTGCAGCAGCAGTTCGATATTGCCGTCGGCATCCCGTTGCAAACCCGGCGTACGATCACCGACCGCATAGCGGTGAATCGGGTTATCCGCAAAGAACAGCCTCCCGTCCGGATCCTTTTCGTACATCGAAACCGACCAGAATGCACCGGCAGCGATCGGCGGCACCACCAGCTTCCAGCGAGCGCTGCCGTGCAGCGGCTTTCCGTTGGGGTCCGTACTGAGATTCAGGTACATCGCCTCGTTCACGGGCAACGCACCGAGGCCAGCGAACGCAACCGCGGCACGCAACGCGTAGTCGGTACCGTAGGCGCCAACGGCTGGCGAGGGCAGGCTCCAGCCACCGACCGTGCGTGCGCCGTACTCCAGTCCAGGGCGCAACCGCTCGTGCAGCACCGGCAGGCGGCTGCGCCACGCCGCCTGTACCCGTGCATCGAGCCGGCCGAAGTCGCCCTTTCCGGCTCCCATGCCCAGATCCGACCACGCACGCACGCGCTGCGCCTGTTCGCCGACGGGAGGGTTGCGCACCAGCATTTCATCGACCACCGCAAGGAAATCCTGCGGGTCGGTCGAATCGCGTGCCGGTGCCCGCTGCTCGGGCAGCGCGGCGCCGGGATCCAGTGCCTCGATCCGGATCCCGTCCTGGATCTGGCGTACTGCGGGGATGTCAGTCGCATCGGCGACCAGGAAACGACCGAGCAACTGCACGTCGTTGGTGGGTGCACGGATCAGGCGTTCACCGGGCAGATCACCCTGCCAGTCCGGTCCGACCACGACCACGTCCACCGGACCGTCACCGTCGCTGCGACGCCCCAGGACCGCGATATCGTTGGTGTAGGCGTCGAGCAACGCGATCGACCAGTAACGTCCGTGCCCGATCACGGGCACGTGCACACGCACCGGCGTCGAGTGCAGGTCGAGCCACGCAGCCGAGTACAGCGTGTCGTTGTTCGGTGTGGTGGTCATGCGCGCCGTATGGTCGACCAGGGTGCGCCAGTGCACCGGCGTGCCGTTCGGCGTATGCCTATAGGGGTTCAGCGGGTTGCCCACCGAATTGAAGCGTGCACGCCCCATTTCGTAGAGCGGGAAGAATTCGATGAACGCTGCGTCGATGCGCTGCTCGAGAGTCGGCTCAGCGTAGGTGCGTGCACCGTCGTCCGCGCGCGCCTGTCGGTCCGCCACACTCGATCCCGACACCAAACCCAGCACGCATGCCAGCATCGTCACGGCTTTCATCGCCATTCCTCCGTTCACCGCGCAGCGAGCATGCGGGGGTCGTGGCGCAAGCCGCGACTTCCGGCGACCACTGTGGCCACCTCAGCGCGCCGCCCGCGGTTCCTTGGGCATTCCGAGCGCACGCTCTGCGATGATGTTGCGCTGGATCTGGTTGGTGCCGCCGTAGATCGTGTCCGAACGCGTGAACAGGAACAGCGACTGCAGCCTCGTCAGCTCGTACGGAGCGCCGGCGATCACCTCGGCCTCCGGACCCAGCACGTCCATCGCGAGCTTGCCGAGATTGCGATGCCACACGGCCCAGTACAGCTTGTATGCGGTTGCCTCGCGCGAGAGCGACCCGTCCTGCGTTCCCGAGAGCATGCGCATCGCGTTGTAGCGCATGATGCGCAGCCCGATCCATGCGTCGGCGATGCGCTGGCGGATCACCGGATCCTTGCCACGCCCGTTGCTCCTGGCGATGCGGATCAGCTCGTCGAGTTCGTTCTGGAACAGCATCTGCTGCCCCAGCGTCGACACGCCGCGCTCGAAGCCGAGCAGTGCCATGCCGATCTTCCAGCCATCACCGGGCTTGCCGAGCATGTCGCCGGCCTCGCAGACGGCGTCGTCGAAGAACACCTCGTTGAATTCCGAGGTGCCGGTGATCTGCTCTATCGGGCGCACCGTCACGCCCGGCTGCTCCATCCTGACCAGGAAGAAACCCAGACCAGCGTGCGCAACCGAGTCCGGATCGGTGCGTGCGATCACGAAGCACCACTGCGACTCGTGCGCCAGCGAAGTCCAGACCTTCTGCCCGTTCAGCAGCCAGCGTCCGTTCTCGAAGCGCGCACGCGTCTTCACGTTCGCCAGATCGGAGCCCGCGCCGGGCTCGGAGTAACCCTGGCACCACAGTTCGGTCCCGTTGCGGATCCCCGCCAGCAGGCGCGCCTTCTGGTCGTCGTTGCCGAACGCGATGATCGTGGGTCCCGCCAGCCCTTCGCCGATATGCCCCATGCGCCCCGGACCGCCCGCACGTGCGTATTCCTCGTGGAAGATCACCTGCTGCTCGATCGATGCACCGCGCCCGCCGTACTCGCGCGGCCAGCCGATGCAGGTCCAGCCTCCCTCGGCCAGGCGCTGCTCCCAGCGCTTGCGCTCGTGCGGAAACATGTGCTCGTCGCCCGGGCCACCGCGGAAACGGATCTGCTCGAACTCACCGCACAGGTTGGCGCGCAACCACTCGGCAACCTCCTGGCGGAAGCGCTCGTCCTCCGCGCTGAAACTGAGCCTCATAGTCCCAACTCCACTGCAATGCGTTCACGGTGTTCGGCCGCATCGCCGAGAAAACTCTCGCTGGCGCGCGCACGCTTGAAGTACAGGTGTACGTCGTACTCCCAGGTGAAGCCCACGCCACCGTGCAACTGCAGCGCGGTACCTGCGTTGAAGAAATACGTTTCGCTGCAATACGCCTTGGCCAGGCTGGCAGCCGCCAGCAGCTCGGCGTCACGGGCGCTGTCGGCAAGCGCTTCGTTCGCCACGCAGCCGGCGTAGTAGACCGCCGAGCGCGCGGCCTCGGCCTTCAGCATCATGTCGGCCGCCTTGTGCTTGATCGCCTGGAAGCTCGCGATCGTACGACCGAACTGCTGGCGCTCCTTCGTGTACGCGACCGCGATATCGAGGATCTGCTGCGCACCTCCGGCCTGCTCGGCGGCCAGCGCGACGGTCGCCAGTCCAAGGATTTTCGCCAGCGCGGCACCGGCTTCCTCACCGGCGGCGTCGAGCAGCGCCGTGGCAGGCACCCGCATCCGCTCCAGCCGAATCGCCGCCAGCTTGCGTGTCTGGTCCAGCGTCGGCAGCAGGCTGCGCTGCACGCCCGCCGCATCCGCCGGTACGGCAAACAGCGCGATGCCCTGCGCGCCACCGCTGCCGGGTGTGCGAGCAGCGACGATCAGCAGATCGGCGCCATGGCCGTCAACGACGTAGCGGTACTCGCCGTCAAGAACATAGCCATCGCCATCGCGCACGAAGGTGGCCGATACACCGCTGGCGTCCCAGCGCCCCGACGCGTCGCACCACGCGAGCGTGGCGCGGCATGAACCGTCCGCGATCGTCGGCAGCCAGCGTTGCTGCTGTTCATTGCCAGCCGCCACCAGCAACGCGTTGGCGCCCAGGCAGACCGAGGAAAAATACGGCGCGCAGAGCAGACGGCGTCCCATCTGCTCCATCAACGCGACCACTTCGACGTAGCCGAGCCCGAGGCCGCCGCAGGCTTCCGGAACATGGATCGCGGTCCAGCACATCTCGCCGGCGATCTTCTGCCACAGCTCCGGGTCGAAACCGGCCTCGGTGGCCATCGCACGACGCACGGCAGCGCAATCGCAATGGTCCGCCAGGAACTGCTCTGCCGTCTCGCGGATCATCTGCTGTTCTTCGGTGAAGGCGAATTCCATCTGAGCCCTCGTGTATCACCCGTGATGAATGCCGTTGCGCCCGGTCACGCTCAGGTGCCGAACACCTTCTGTGCCGGCACTTCCTTCGCGAGCAGTTCGGCCATCGCCTGCGTGATCTCGGCCGGCTCCCAGCGCGCCTGCTTGTCCACTCCCGTGGTGCTGCGCCAGCCGTCGCAGATCGCGATGCGTCCGCCCTCGACCTCGAACACGCGACCCGTGACGTGGGCCGAGGCCTCACTGCCAAGCCACACCACCAGCGGCGCGACGTTGGCCGCGTCGTAGCGGTCGAAGCTGCCGTCGGCCGGTTTTTTCATCATGTCCGCAAACACGTTCTCGGTCATGCCGGTACGCGCCGACGGCGCAAGCGCGTTTGCGGTGATGTTGTAGCGGCGCAGTTCGGCCGCCTGCACCAGCGTCAGCGACGCGATACCGCCCTTGGCCGCCGAGTAGTTCGACTGCCCGACCGCGCCCTGCAGCCCGGCGCCCGAGCTGGTGTTGATGATGCGCCCGCTCACCGTCTTGCCTTCCTTCGCCTGCTGGCGCCAGTGGTTGCAGGCGTGGCTGCTGATGCAGAAGTGCCCCTTCAGGTGCACGCGCATCACGTCGTCCCAGTCCTGTTCGCTGAGGCTGAAGAACATGCGGTCACGACAGATGCCGGCGTTGTTCACCACCACGTGCAGATCGCCGAAGGCGTCGAGCGCTGCCTTCACGATCAGCGCCGAATCCTGGTAGTTCGTGATGTCGTTGCTGTTGGCAATCGCCCTGCCACCGCCAGCGGCGATTTCGCTCACGGTACGTGCAGCGGCTTCCGGGTTGATGTCGTTGATCACCACGGATGCGCCTTCCTTCGCGAAAGCCAGCGCGTACTCGCGCCCGAGTCCGCCGCCGGCACCAGTGATGATCACGACGCGTCCGTCACAGATTCCTGCCATGTCCAGTTCTCCCGTTCGGTTCAGATGTTCGGTGGGTCGGGTTTCAATCCGACACGCGTGTCGGCATGAATGCCGACCTATAAATCCATGTCGGCATGAATGCCGACCTACATGGCATGAATGCCGACCTACAGTCGCTCGATGATCGTCACGTTCGCCTGGCCGCCACCCTCGCACATCGTCTGCAGCCCGAAGCGCCCGCCGCTGCGCTCGAGTTCATGCAACAGCGTCGTCATCAGCTTCGCACCGCTCGCACCCAGCGGGTGACCCAGCGCGATCGCACCACCATTCACGTTCGTGCGCGCGTGCGGATAGCCGGTCTCCTTCAGCCAGGCCATCACGACCGAGGCGAAGGCCTCGTTGATCTCGACCAGGTCGATGTCCTCGAGCTTCATTCCCGAGCGTTGCAGTGCGTAGCGGGTCGCCGGGATGGGCGCGGTCAGGTGCCAGATCGGATCGTCGGCACGTACGCTCAGGTGATGGATGCGTGCACGCGGGCGCAGACCATAGCGCTTCAGTGCGGCCTCGGAGACCACCAGCACGGCCGCTGCCGCGTCGCAGGTCGAACTGGAAACCGCAGCGGTGATGCCCGGGTACACCGGGTTGACCGGCGCCAGCGTCGCCATCTTCTCGAGCGTGCTGAGGCGCGCGGTCTCGTCCATGCGAAACACCGAACCGTCCGGCAGCGTGTACGGCACCACCTCGCGATCGAAGCGGCCCTCGGCGATCGCCTTCAGCGCTCGATCGTGACTCTCCTTCGAGAACACCTCCATCGCTTCGCGGCTGACGCCCCAGTGATCGGCGATGCGCTGCGCGGCATAGAACTGGTCGACCGGGGCATCACCGAAGCGGGCGCGCCAGCCGATGCTTTCCGCGAACGGTGTGGTGAATCCGAGCGGCTGCCCGGCCAGCATCGCCGAGGAGATCGGAATGCTGCTCATCGTCTGCACACCGCCTGCCAGCACCACGTCCTGCGTGCCGCTCATCACCGCCTGCGCGGCGAAATGCACCGCCTGCTGCGAGCTGCCGCACTGGCGATCGATCGTGGTACCCGGGACGGAGAGCGGCATGCCTGCGACCAGCCAGGCCGTGCGCGCAATATCGCCGGCAAGCGCGCCGATGGTATCCACGCAGCCGAAGATCACGTCGTCATAGTCTTCGGCAGGAATCGCGTTGCGCTCGACGATCGCACGGATCACGTGTGCGCCGAGATCGGCGCCGTGCACCGCGGCCAGCGAACCCTTGCGCTTGCCGGTGGGCGAACGCAGCGCGTCGACGATGTAGGCTTCGGCCATGGTGTGTTCCTCCGTTCAGAATGTGTTGCCGGCGCCGATCGCAGCACCCTCGGCAAGCACGAAATCCGCGACGCGCAGCTTGTGCAGCGCACGGTCTCCCCACGCGTTGTCGAGTGTCCACGCGCGCTTGGCGAAGATGTGCAGGTCGACTTCCCACGTGTAACCCATCGCGCCGTGCACCTGGATGCCGTTGCGCGCCGCCAGCAGTGCGGCTTCGCTGGTTGCGATCCTGGCGTGCGAGACCGACACCGCTACCCGTGCCGTATCGTTTGCGACGTCATAGGCAGCGCGATGTACCGTCGCCTTGGCGTACTCGAGCTTCACGGCCACGTTCGCCATCAGGTGCTGCACGGCCTGGAAGGTGCCGATCGCCTGCCCGAACTGCTTGCGATCGCGCGTGTACGCGACCGAGATATCGATCATGCGCTGGGCCAATCCCAGGCACTGGGCGGCAGCGCCGAGCGCGCCGCGGTTCAACGCCGCATCGATCAGCGCACGACCCGCAGCGCCCGCGGCGATGCAGCTTTGCGCCGACGGCGTCCAGTCGACCCGAAACAGGCGCCGCGACGGATCCAGACTCTCGTTGGCGACAGGCGTCACATCCGCACGCCGCACCGCATGCATCTCTTCGCCGTGCTGCAGCAACAGCAGGTCCGCCACGTGCGCATCGGCAACCAGCGGGTGACATTCGAGGCCGATCGCAAGCTTCGCCTCGCCGGCAGCAACGCGCGGCAGCCACTCGGCGGCAACCCCGGCATCGGCACAGCGTGCGAGCAGCGGCGCACCGACCAGCACCGTATCGATCAGCGGCTCCGGCAGCGCCACGTAGCCCATTTCCTCGGCGAGCAGCACGAAGTCGAGCTCGTTCATGCCGAGCCCGCCGTGCTCTTCGGCGACCGTGATGCCGGTCAGCCCGAGCCCCACAAGCTGCGCCCACAGTTCGTCCGAACGCCCGGTCGGGGTTTCCCACGCCGCACGTATGCGTTCAGGGGTGACTTCGGCGACCAGGAACTCGCGCACCGTGCGCTGGAACAGTCGCTGGTCTTCGCTGAAACGGAAATCCATGTCCCCTCCCTCAGGCACGTGGCATGCCGAGCATGCGCTGGGCGATGATGTTGCGCTGGATCTCGTTGGCGCCGGCGTAGATGGTGCCGGACTGCGCGAACAGGAAGCCGTCGAGCCAGTTGCCGACCGCACCCGCGTCGGGAGCGTGCGGCCACAGCTCGGCACGTGCGCCGAGAATGCTCAGCGCGGTCTCGTGCATGCGCTGGTCGAGTTCGGACCAGAAGATCTTGTTGGTGCTCGATTCCTCGCCGATCTTGCCACCGGCATTCAGGCGGCACGCGGTCTGGTAGGTGGTGAGGCAGTACGCTTCGGCGTCCATCCAGGCCCGCAGCACTGCCTCGCGCACCATCGGATCACGGTCGGCGCTCTCGCGATTGGCCCGGTACAGCTCGACCAGGCGTGCGGCCGTCTGCTGGAAACGCGCCGGGCTGCGCAGCATCAGGCCGCGCTCGAAGCCCGCCGTGGCCATTGCGACCTTCCAGCCCTTGCCTTCCTCGCCGAGGCGGCAGTCGAGCGGCACCTTCACGTTGTCGAAGAAGATCTCGGCAAAACCCGGCAAACCGTCGAGCTGCGGAATCGGGCGTACCGTGATGCCTTCGAGGTTCAACGGCACGAGGATGAACGTCAGGCCGTTGTGGCGCTCCGAACCAGGATCGGTACGGAACATGCCGAAGCACCAGTCGGCCCATACCGCGCGCGTCGACCACGTCTTCTGCCCATTGATCACGTAGTGATCGCCCTGGCGCTCGGCGCGCGAGCGGATCGCCGCCATGTCGGAACCGGCGCCGGGTTCGGACCAGCCCTGGCACCAGACCTCCTCGCCGGTCGCCATCTTCGGCAGGAAGCGCTTCTTCTGCTCGGCGGTACCGTATTCCATCAGCGTGGGACCAAGCAGGAAGATGCCGTTCTGGTTCACGCGCAGTGGTGCGCCGGCCCGCCAGTATTCCTCCTCGAAGATCAACCATTCGATCAGGTCGCAACCGCGCCCGCCGAGTTCCTCGGGCCATGTCACCATGCCCCAGCGGCCGCCATTCAGTTTCGCTTCCCACTCGCGGTGCTGGCGAAAACCCTCTGCGGTATCGAAGCTCTGCAACGGCTCCGCCGGCACGCTGGCCGCGAGCCAGGCACGGACTTCCTGGCGGAATGTCCGCTGTTTTTCGGTATAGCCCAGATCCATGTGTTCGCGTCTCCGGTCAAACGGTTGCGGCGAGAGATTCAGAAGCTCGCGTCGCGCTTCTGCACGAAGGCGTCACGCGCCTCCTGCGAGTCCTTGGTGGTATAGGCCTCGAGCGTGAAGCCCTGCTCGCTGCGGTACTTGTCCTCGAGATTGCCGTCCTCGATGCCGTTCAGCGCTTCCTTGGCAAGACGGATCATCGCGGGGCTCTTGGCCGCGATCTTTGCCGCGATCTCGCGCGCCGTTGCCCGCAACTGCTCGCGCGGCACCACACGCTCGATCGCGCCGAGGCGGTAGGCTTCCTGCGCGTCGATCATCTCGCCGGTGAAGTACATGTAGCGCACCTTCTGCACCGGGAACAGCCGCTGCAGGTGCGCACCCCCTCCCATTGCGCCACGATCGACCTCCGGAACGCCAAAGCGCGCGCACTCGGAGGCGACCACGATATCGGCCGCACCGCTGATGCCAATGCCGCCACCGAGCACGAAGCCGTGCACCGCAACGATCACCGGCTTTGGATTGCGGTGCACCGCCTTGAACGTGTCGTAGTTGCCCTTGTTGACCTTCACGATCACGTTGCGGTCGGCAGCAAGCTCCTTGATATCGACGCCGGCGCAGAAGCCCCGGCCTTCGGCTGCGATGATGATCACGCGCACGGCGTCGTCCTGCCCGAGTGCCTCGATCTCGGCGGCGATCGCCGCCCAGCCGTTGCTGTCGAAGGCGTTGACGGGCGGATGATCGAACACCAGTTCGGCGATACCTTCGCTGATCGTGGTCGTGAATGGTTTGCCCATGGTGCCTCTCTCTGTGGTGTTCCCTGTATCCGTCGGCATGAATGCCGACCTACGGCGTGGGTCGGGTTTCAACCCGACATCCATATCGGCATGAATGCCGACCTACAAATTCATGTCGGCATGAATGCCGACCTACGTGGCGCGCTTCGCCAGGCTCGCTAGGCACTCCTCGGCCTCGCGCACGATGCGCGCGATCAGATCAGCACAACTTGGCAGATCGTCGATCACGCCAGCCACCTGTCCGCTCGGCAGCACGCCTTCGGCAGGGCGGCCCTCGACCATCGCGCGCTGGATGATCATCGGCGCGTTCGCCGACATGATCGCCTGCGCCGGCGTGAGACCGTCGTCACGCTGCATCGCAATCGCCGCCTTCAGCAACTGTGACAACGAAGCACCTGTATGCTGGCGGAACGCCAGGCCGTTGCGGATCGCGATCAGCAGCCTTTTCAGCGGCCCTGCTCGTTCGAGTTCGACAAGCACCTCGTTCATGATCATGCGCTGCGGCAACCCGTCCATCGCGGTCGAAACCACGATGTCGGCCGGGTTCTTGCACGCGATGTAACGGTCTTTCGTCACCTGCGGCACCGGGCTGTCCGAGGTCATCAGGAAGCGCGTTCCCATCGCGATACCCTCGGCGCCGAAAGCCAGCGCGGCGACCAGTCCACGACCATCCTTGAAGCCACCGGCAGCGACCACCGGCGCCTTCACGGCCTTCACCACGGCCGGCAGCAGCAGCGTGGTTGGCACCGAACCGGTATGCCCTCCACCTTCGCCACCCTGTACGGTCACCACGTCGGCGCCGAGTTCGATCGCCTTGACCGCGTGCTTCACAGCGCCGACGGTCGGCATGCAGACGACGCCTGCATCTTTCAGCTTGCGGATGAACTCCTTGCCCGGTGAACGGCTGTAGCTCACCGCACGTACGCCGTATTTCACGACGAGCGCGACGATGTCCGCAGCATTCGGCTGATACATATGGAAATTCACGCCGAACGGCTGCGAGGTCAGCTCCTTCGTGCGCAGGATGTCACGCTCCATCTGCTCGGCAGGGATGGTCGCACCGGCCAGGAAGCCGAAACCGCCGGCGTTGCAGGTCGAGGCGACCAGCTTCGGATCGGCAATCCAGCCCATTGCGGTCTGTACCACCGGATAGCGGCACCCAAGCAGCTCGGTCAGACGGGTATCGAGCACGGTTTGTCTCCCTCGCTGTCAGCGAGCCGAGCGATCGCCCGGCGGGTTGTCCTTGATCTCGCGCGCGCGCAGGTTGTGCGGATCCATGCGCCGGATCACCTCGAGCTGCGTCGCAGTAGGCGCCGGCGTGGTCACCACGTCACCCGGAATACAGATCGGGAAGCCGGTGTTCTGCGCGACCTGCTCGGCACTGATGCCCGGATGCAGCGAACGCAGCCGGAGCTGGTGATCCGGTCCGCCGAAGTCCATCACGCACAGATCGGTGATCACCAGCCGGATATCGACCAGCTCTTCCATCGTGTAGCCCTTCGGCATGCGCGCCGGGTTGTAGCCGATCGAGGCCACCACGTCGCACTCACCATCCTTGAACACGCGCGAACTGTGCGCGGGCACGAAGAACGAGTTGGCATGATTGATCGAATTTCCGGGAAAGCCGCGCACGCCCAGCATCATCGCCTTCGGCTTCGCATAGTCGCCGATGCACGAGATGTTCGCCTGACCGAAGCGATCGATCTGGGTCGGGCCGACCATCGCATGGCGCTTGCCGCCCCAGACGTTGTCGAAGATCCGCGAGAAGCCCATCCACGTCTCGTACTGCGGGCGGAAATCGGCCGGACGCGGACCCATCGGATTCGGCACCGACAGCAGGAAGGCCTCGGAGTCGGTCATCAGCAGGTCCGGGTTCGAAGTCAGCATCGACAGTGATGCAGCCAGACGCGGAACCGTGCCGATGCCGGTGGCAAGCACTTCGCCGTCGTGACGCCAGGCCTCGGAAGCCGCGCAGATCAGCAGTTCCGCCAGGGTGTATTCGCTCGTTGCCATCGTCGCAGACCTCTGATCAGTACACAGGAAGCGCAAGCTTGCGGATCGCGTCCAGGCCGCCCACCGCCTGCTGGTAATGTGCCTCGGAATCGCCCACATACCGGCTCATGTACTCGGCCCAGCCGTTCTCGGCCGCGGCAGACGCCTGGTACTCCTTGAAGTGGGGCACGTCGAAGCCGTACAGCGGATTGCAGCTGCTCGGATGCGCGCCGCCGGGAATATGCACCACGCCGGTGGTTTCCGAACGCTCCCAGTAGACGTGGCGCGCCTCCTCGGGCGAGGCGAAGAACGCGGTATCGACGAGCTCGTCGCAACTCACGTAGGTCCTGGCCGCAGCGCGGGCCATCACATCGTCCATGTAATGGTCCGGCCCCTTGATCTGGCAGACCCCGCGCGCGTCGGCACGATCGACGTGGATCAGCGCGGCATCGAGCGGCAGTGCCGGCATCGCGACCAGCTCGCGTCCGTCGGCGTACGGCGACATGATCGTCTTGATCTGTGGATTGTGCCGCAGCACGTCGGTGCCAAAACCGAGGCGGGTCGGCAGGAACGGCACGCGCATCGCTGCTGCACGCAGGCCGAGCAGATACATGCCCTCGTCGATTTCCATCACCTCGATCTCGCCGCGCTGGCGCGCCAGACGGAAATACGGCTCGAGCGGAATGAAGTCCAGTGTCACGAACGCGAACACCAGCTTGCGCACCTTGCCGGCCGCACACAGCATGCCCACATCGGCGCCACCGTACGCGACCACCGTGAGGTCACGCAGATCCGATCGCAGGATCTCGCGTACCAGCGCCATCGGCTTGCGCCGCGGCCCCCAGCCTCCGATGCCGATCGTCATGCCATTGCGCAGCTGACCGATCACCTCTGCCGCACTCATCGTCTTGTTCATCGCGGTGCTTCCTCACCCTCGCCGGACAACGGGCCGGCAGTATAACCCTTTTGACCTGGCATCAATGAAATGAATCGCTGCTTTCTACGCATATCGTTTGCGATGACTGCATCAAAACCGGAATGCAACAGAGAAACCCTGCCACGCTACGCATTTTGCCGCTCCTGCGACGTACTGCACGGTACGATACGACTGATCCGGTAGTCGTGCTTCACGAAACGCGCCCCCAGCGAACACTCGGCGCGGCGCACACCCTCGATCGCATACACGTTGGCGTGCAGGAACGCACTCAACTGCTCCGCCGACTGCACCATCGTGATCGCCAGAATATCGAAACGCCCGACCATGATAGCGACGAAACCGATCTGCGGGTCACGCGCCAGCGCCTCGGCGACCGCCCGGCTGTAACTGCCACGCTCCACCTCGACACGAATGAACGCCAGCGCCGGGTTCACCAGCTTGCGGATGTTCGTGATCGCGGTGATCCGGATCTGTCCCTCTTCCTCCATGCGCCGGATGCGTGCCCGCACCGTGCCTTCGGTGACCCCCAGCACCTCCGCGATACGCCGGTTGCTGGTGCGCGCATCGCGCACCAGATGGTCGAGGATGCGCTGGTCGACCTCGTCGAGGCGCCGCTCAGTCATCGAAGGGCACCCAGTCGGGCTGGTTCTTCAATACATCGACGGCGAGTCCGGTCAGGATGCGACGCACCCCGGCGATGTTCACCAGTCGATCCGTCACGAGCTCCGCCAGATGTTCGTGGTCACGCGCCACCATCAGCAGTTCGATATCGTGCGTGCCAACGACCAGACTGACCGAAAACACCTCGTCGATGGTGGCCAGCGCCTCGGCGACCTCGATCGCCGGGCGTCCGTCGACCTCGACACCGACCGCCAGCAGCAGCTCGTAGCCAACCGCCTCGGCATCGGCCACCGCGACCACCTTCATGGTGCCCGAGGATTCGAGCTGGCGCACCCGCGCGCGCACGGCGGATTCGGTCAGATCGAGCGTGTCGGCGAGGGCACGGAACGCCATCCTGCCGTCGGCGCGCAGCAGCTCGATCAGCCGCCGGTCCGTCTCGTCCAGCCCGGCCATATGTGCCAGGCGCGGCTCGCGCGGCGACGCCTCGCTCATGGCGCGCTCGCCACCGTGTTCAGGCGGGCTGCCCGCGCAGCACGGTCTTCTGCACCTTGCCGGCCGCGTTGACCGGCAGCGCAGCCACGAACTCGACGCTGCGCGGCACCTTGTAGTTCGCCATGTTGCGCCGGCACCAGTCGATCACGCCCTGCTCGGTCAGCGCAGCGTCCGCTCGCAGCACGATGAACGCCTTCGCCACTTCCCCCATGCGCTCGTCGGGCACACCGATCACCGCTGCCTGCGCGACGCCGTCGAGCGAACACAGCAGATTCTCGATCTCGGCCGGATAGCAGTTGAAGCCGCCGACGATGAACATGTCCTTGATGCGATCCGTGATACGCAGATAACCCTCCGCGTTCAGGACGCCGATGTCGCCGGTCTTCAGCCAGCCATCGGGAGTGATTGCCTCCGCAGTCGCGATCGGATCGTCGAAATAGCCCTGCATGACGTTGTAGCCGCGCACCCACACCTCGCCGGGCTCGCCGGCCGGCACCGGCTCACCGGCTGCACTGGCACAGATCACCTCGACCCCCGGCATGGCGCGCCCTGCCGTCGTCGCGACCAGCTCGGGCTCATCGTCGAGACCGCTGATCGTGACCACACCACAGGTTTCCGTCAGCCCGTAGGCGGTAAGCACCGTGCGAAAGCCCAGCTCGCTGCGCATGCGCCGGATCAGGTCAACGGGCACCGACGCAGCGCCGGTGACTGCCAGGCGCAGTGACGACAGGTCGTAGTTCTGACGCTCCGGATGCGCGAGCAGCGACTGGTAGATCGTCGGCGGCCCGGGCAGCATGCTGACACGCTCGAACTGGACACGACGCAACACCTCGGTGACATCGAAGTTTGCCACCGGCAGGATGCACGCGCCGCGGATGATTGCCGCGAGCCAACCGGCCCTGTAACCGAAGGAGTGGAAGAAGGGGTTGATGATCAGGTAATTGTCACCGGCCGTGAGGCCTACGGTGCGGCTCCAGGTATCGAAGCTGCGGATATTCTGCGCGTGTCCGCACATCACACCCTTCGGCTTGCCGGTAGTACCCGAAGTGAACATCAGGTCGAGCGTATCCAGCGGCATCACGCGCGCTGCCAGTCGCTCGACCTCTGCGTCGGCTACCGCACCTCCCCGTGCGACGAAATCATCCCAGCCTGCGTGAGCGCCACGTGCCTGACCGAACAGCACGATGCGCTCGAGCGCCGGCAGGTCCTGGTTCTCGAGCATCTCCGGGTAATGGTTGCCGGCGAACTCGGACACGGTGAACAGCAGCCGCGCCCCGCTACGCTGCAGGATGTACGCCGCCTCCGCCCCCTTCATGCGCGTATTCAGCGGCACCAGCACGGCCCCGATGCTCTGTGCACCGACGGCGGCAAGGATCCACTCGTGGCGGTTCGGTGCCCAGATCGCGATGCGATCGCCGTGACGTATGCCGGCGGCAACCAGCGCCCGCGAAGCCTCACGGCAACGGGCTGCCAGCGCGATGAAATCGAGCGTCAATTCGCCTTCGACGAGTGCCGCACGCTCACCGTGCGTCGCTGCCGCCCACGCGATCAGTTGCGGCATCACCTGCGGTATGGCGAATTCTTCCTGCATTGGATCCTCCGATGAGATATCGCATCTTCATGCCACTGTATCGACGCAAAATGATACTTTTGCCGCCCGAGCAGCACAAGAATTCGTAATGTAACAGCCTGGAATCTGCGCATCGATTTCGACACGAACCACGCTCCACGGCCCCGCACACAAGCACGCTGCCGCTGTCTGCTTACAGGCGCTTCGTCTATCCTTTGGCCAACGCCGATCCCGGGCACACCCACTGGCCTTGACCAGGCATGACCGCATGAGCGAAACCATTGCAGCGGCACAGGCAGCCTACCGCGAAAGCCGCGCCGAACATAATGCCCGCGTTCGCTGGTACTACGCCATGCCGCTGCTCGCCATCGCAGCCGTGATGCTGGTGGCCCACCTGATGGGCGGCTCGATGGCGCGACTCGGGCTGCGCGGCACGGTCCAGGGCTACGCGATGGTGTTTGCGTATCTGGCGCTGATCGCGCTGGCGGGCTTCCTGGGAGGGCCGCGATCCCGGGTACGCGCCCCCCGTCTGCGGCAGTTGCTGGACGATACCTGGATGCTGCTGCTGATGCCCGGAGCCGGCGCACTGGCGGCGCTCGACGCCGTCAGCGGCGATATCTCCGCGTTCACGATGATCTGTCTGCCGGTGGCGATCTTTCACAGCACACGGGTGCGAGCCGCGATCGCACTGCAGGCCTGCGGCTTCGCATGCGCCGCGGCCGGCATCCTGCTGCAGGCGCGGCTCGACCCGATCTCGCGATCGGTGCTGCTGACCGTGATCGCGCTCAGCTCCACCGTGTTCGCATACATCGGGATCCATCTCGAGCGTAACCGCAGGCGCGCTTTCGTTGCCGGCTGGGAACTCGCCGCGCACTCAAAGACGCTGGAGGAGCTCAACGCACGGCTCGAAGGGAACAATCAGACGCTTGCGCAGCACGGCGACGAGCTTGCACAGCTCAACGCGGAGCTCGAAACACGCAGCGCCGAACTCGAAGCCGCGAACCGGCGTCTCGAGGAGCTGGCGGGCACCGACCCGCTGACCGGCGTCGCGAACCGTCGTCAATTGTTCGAAGCGATAGACCGCGAATTCGGCCGTGCGCGCCGCTTCGACAACGAGCTCGCCCTGGCGGTGCTCGACCTCGACAATTTCGGCCCGGTCAACAAGATGCATGGGGTAATCGCCGGTGACGAGGTGCTGCGCGATTTCGCCGCCACGCTGCGCAGCCAGGTGCGCAGCATCGACATGGTCGCGCGCTACGGCGGCGAGGAGTTCGTGGTCGCGATGCCGGACTGCTCTGCAGCCGCGGCGCTGCAGCTGCTGGAGCGCGTGCGCGTGCACCTCGAGGCAACCCCGCTCAGTTCGCGGCGCATCGCGATCACCTTCAGCTCCGGTGTGGCGGAGCTTGCGCCCGACGATCATGACACCGCCAACATGCTGCACCGCGCGGATGGGGCGCTGCGCAAGGCCAAGGCCGCGGGCAAGAACCGGGTGGAACGCGGTTGAACGCGATCCGTCAGCCGAGCATCGACGCCTCGCCCGTCTCGATCACCGCGATCCTGTCCCTGGCGCTGCCATCGAGCGCGGTGTTCCTGGTCGGAACACTGGTCGCGGTGATGATGATCCGCTTTGCTGCGGGCCTCGGTGCGGATGCGGTCGCCGCAGTGAGTGCCGGGACGCGCCTCTACAACGTGTTCTTCGCTGTCGCGACCGGGATCAACGCCGGTGCGCTGGCGCTGATCGCCAACGCGTGGGGCGGCGGCCTGCGCGAAGAGGCCGAACAGTATTTCGCGGTATCGCTGCTGATTGCACTGCTGCTCGGTGCGGCGGTCACGCTGCTGACCTGGATCGGCGCCGACTGGCTGATCGGACGCTTCGGACTCGACCCCGGCGCGCACGCCAGCGCCGTGAGCTTCATCTGCTGGCTGTCACTGTTCTATCCACTGATCGGCACCTCGCTGGTCTTCGGGTCCGGGCTGCGCGCGGCCGGCGACGCACACACGCCGATGTTCGTTGCGTTACTGGTCAACCTGGCGTCCGCGCTGCTCGCGTGGCGCTGGAGCGTCGTTCCACCGTTCGGTCATGCCCCCCATGTGCGCTACATCGCGCTCGGCATGGGGCTAGGCAACACGGCCGGCTTCGTGCTCACGATCCTGTGGTGGCGCAGCGGGCGGCTACGGCTCGCGATCGCGCGGCCGGATCATCGCTACCGCGAGCGCCTGCGCGCGCTGTGGCAGATCGGATATCCGGCGGCGATCGAACAGGGGCTGCTGCAGGTCGGTCTGATCGCGTTCCTGTGGGTGGTCGCACATTACGGTACGCCCGCGTTTGCCGCCTACGGCAGCAGTGTGAGCCTGATGTCACTCGCCATGGTGGTCGGCTTCGGATTTGCCATCGCCGTTTCGGTACTGGTGGCACAGCAACTCGGCGCAGGATCGCCCGCGAACGCCCGTCGTGTCGCACTGCGCGCCCTGGGCGTAACGGCCGCGATGCTGAGCGTGCCCGGACTGCTGCTGGCGTGGTACGCACACCCGGTTGCGTTGTGGCTGACCGGCGATACAGCGATCGCTGATCACATGGTACCGATCATCTACGCATTCACCGTGACACTGCCGTTGCTCGCCGTCGAATTCTGCATCGGTGGGGCGCTGCGCGGTGCCGGCGACACCCGCTTTCCGGTACTCAACGTGCTGGTTGGGCTGGTGGTGGTGCGCTTTGGGCTTGCACTGCTGCTGTGGCAGCTCGATTTCGCGGTCGAGTGGATCTACGCCACCCTGATCGCCGACTACGCAGTGAAATCGGTGT
The DNA here is from genome assembly GCA_024234165.1 of Pseudomonadales bacterium. Classification (NCBI taxonomy): domain Bacteria; kingdom Pseudomonadati; phylum Pseudomonadota; class Gammaproteobacteria; order Pseudomonadales; species Pseudomonadales bacterium. The sequence continues at coordinate 649,823 of JACKOP010000003.1, read as the reverse complement.
TGTTGATGCGCCGTTTTCGCTCCAGTCGCTGGATCAAGCTGCCCGTCGCAAACCCGGCTCCAGGCGAATGAGCCGTCATCGACCTGCCTGTCGAAGGATTTGACAGTTCACCCGGAGCCTGCCTTCGATTTCACGGTATCTGATTGATTTTACATTATTTTTGTAAAAGTGCCCGAATCTTGCTTGCCGCTCCGGAAACGGATGATCACGGGACTGGGCATGCCGTTACCACTGCGTGACGAAGGCGCCTCACTGAAACAGGCTCTTGCGGACGACACGCGCGCACGCCTGCGATCGGCGTGCGCGGATGTCGTGAATATGCTGTTCGACAGCGCGGCACTGGCAGACGACGCACAACGTCATGCGCGCACGCTGTTGTGGCTGCGTACGCTGCGCGAGCGTGGCGCTGCGATCATCGAGGCACTGCAGACGGATCTGGCGCGTTCCGGCGGAGTGAGCCGGACGCCCGACGGATGCGAGCTGCACGACCTGTTGCGCCACCATTTTGCCGTGCTCGACCCGCAACCCGACGAACTTGCGTTGCTCGCAACCGTGTTCAGGCAGCGTCTGCTGCAGGCGTACCCAGCGATCGATCCAAACCGGCGCGGCAACGATGTCGATGCTGCAACGGAGCGCATCGTTGCACGCCTGCGGATGGGTGCTCGGGATGCAGCGCTCGCCGAACGCGACGGCGGTGGACCCGATCCCGCAACACTGGCCACCCTGGCGGCAGCGGCTCCGTCTGCCGCGCGTCCCCGCAGTATCTGGCATTCCGTCGTGCCGACAGTGGTCGCATCGATGATGCTGCTGATCGCGGCGGGTCCGCAGGCGCCGGCATCGACGCAGGCTACCCAGACTACCCGGGCCGCCGTGACGACACTCACCGCAACCACGATCGTCCCGAGCGTGGCGAAGACGGCACAACCCGAGGCAGCCGCAAGCGATGTCACCGCTGATCCCGAAGCCGGCACAGCATCGCCACCGGCACCCGACACGCACGCGGCCACGGATCCAGCACCGAACGCACTCGATGAGACACCGGCACCACCGCCAACAGTGCCTGCATCGGTACCTCAGACCGTCAGCGATCCACGTCTGGTGTTGCAGGTGGAATTCCTGCTGCACCGCGCCGACGCCGCGCTCGCAGCCCTGCGCCTCACGGAACCGTTCCCGGACAGCGCGGCAGCGAACTATACGGCCGTGCTGGCCCTGACGCCGGACAACACACGGGCACTCGAGGGACTCGAACGTATCGTCGCGATGTACGGCAGCCTGGTGAGAGCTGCACTGGCAAGCGGCAACATGATGTACGCCAACGAACTCTTCCAGCGCGCGCACAGCGTGCAACCCGATTCACCGCTGCTGGCGCAAATGGACCACGAAATCGCGACGGCAGGCGGCTCAGCGCGCTGACCAGACGCCCTCGCATTCGATCGAACGCCCCTCGCGCTCGAGCTTGATCAGGTGCGCCCACAAGGAGTACTTCGCCATCAGGTGCATGGCGGCAGGCACATCGTCGTAGGCAGCCGGCACCAGCTCATCGAGGGTGCCGGCACGCGCCGCCAGCACACCAGCGATCTTCTTCTCACGCTGCAGCCGATGCGCGACGATGGCGTCGATCGCTGCGAGCGGCTCCGGCATCAACGCACCGTGCCCCGGCGCAAAGCGCTGCAGGGGCAGCGCGCGCAGACGGTGCAGCGACTCGAGATAGTCGTGCATGTCGCCACTGGGCGGAATGATGACCACCGTCGAGCCGTTCATGATGTGATCGCCGGTCATCAGCGTGCCCTCGTCCTCGAGCAGCACGCAGTAATGGTTCGCGACATGCCCCGGCGTATGGATCGCGCGCAGCCTGAACTCGCGCGTAGCCAGCAGCGGCTCCGCGCCGAATGGCACGTCGGGCCGGAACGAACGATCCTGGTAGGGATCATCGGGCGGGGCCGGCGCACCACGCAATTCGGCACCGGTTTCACCCGCCAGCCGCAGTGCGGCCGGCGAATGATCCTCGTGGGTATGCGTGACCAGGATCCAGCGGATCCGGCCGGCTCCCGCCGCGAGAATCGCGTCGATATGGGACGAATCGTCGGGACCGGGGTCGATCACGGCGATCTCGCGCGTGCCGACCAGGTAGGTATTGGTTCCCGGTCCGGTCATCACCGAAGGATTCGGCGCGACGATACGGCGCACGCGCGCCGAAAGCGTGCTGGTCCTGCCCGGTTCGAGCGTGATCATCGTCCCGGCCCTGCCTGCGGATGCAAGACCGCAGTCGGCCCCTGCACGCGTGCGCTCAAGCAACGAGGCCCGGAATCGGCGCTGCCGGATCCACGTCGGCATCGTAGTCGACACCCTGAAAGCCGAAGCCGAACAACTGCAGGAACTCCTGCTGGTAGCCGGCGAAATCGGTGAGCTGATCGATGTTCGCGGTCTCGACCAGCGGCCACAGGCGTTCGACCTCGCGTTGTACCTGCGGGTCGAGCTCCTTGCCGTCCATGCGCAGGCGCCCGGCATCGTCCAGCGCCGGTGCCGCCGCGTACAGGGCGGTGCGAAACAGACCATCGACCTGCTCGATGCACCCCTCGTGGGTCCCGCGCGCCTTCATGACCCTGAACAGCAGCGCAAGATAGAGCGGCATGATCGGAATCGCCGAGCTCGCCTGCGTGACCACCGCCTTCAGCACCGACACGAAAGCCTTGCCGCCGAGCGGTGCCAGCTTCTCGTTCAGGCGCAGCGCAACGCGATCCAGATCCTTCTTTGCTGCGCCGATCGTGCCATCCCAGTAGATGTCCCACGTGATCCGGTCACCGAGGTAGGTATAGGCCGTGGTACGGGCTCCCGGTGCGAGCACGCCGGCGCCGGCGAGCGCATCGATCCACATCTCCCAGTCCTCGCCCCCCATCACGGCCACCGTGTCGGCGATTTCCTCGGCACTCGCCGGATCGAGCGCGACCTGCCGGATCTCGCGCCGATCGGTATCCAGCGTGCGCTCCTCGATCCGCTTGCCGATCGGCTTCAGTGTCGACTTGTGCGTGACGCCGGTCGCGGGATGCGTCCGTCGCGGTGCCGCCAGGCTGTAGACCACCAGATCTACCTGTCCGAGCTCCCGGCGCACCAGATCGATCGTCTTCTGCTTGACCTCGTCGGAAAACGCATCACCGTTGATGCTCCATGCGCCCAGCCCTGCCGCCGCAGCCTCACGGTGAAACGCGGCACTGTTGTACCAGCCTGCGGTGGCGCACTTGCCGTCGCTGCCTTCCTTCTCGAAGAAGACTCCCACCGTCGACGCTCCACACCCGAACGCTGCCGTGATCCGCGACGCCAGCCCGTAGCCCGTCGACGCGCCCAGCACGAGCACGCGTTTCGGCCCGTTCGCGATCGGCCCCTGCGCTCGCACCCAGGCGATCTGCCTGGCCACACTGGCCGCGCAACCGCTCGGGTGCGCCGTGATGCACATGAATCCGCGAACCTTGGGCTTGATGATCATCGTGTGTCGTTCCTGTTGGAATCGGTTGCGCTGCGACGACGCATTATAGCCCCTACCCACCGGCCACCCGCACCGCCTGCGGACGGATCGCCTACCGGCGTTCGAAGCGGTACATCGCGCTGCCCGCAGGCCAGTTGCTCCTTGCCATCGTGCCGGCAGGCGGTGCATCGTTCGCATCGGGATGGGCGCTGCCTTCGCTCCAGAACCACACACCACGCCGATCCGGCACGGCAATCTGCGCGCTGAAGTGTTGCTCCCATTCTTCGCGACTCACGTGCTCGACCGCTGCAGCGATGCGCTCGCGATCGCCGAAATCCAGCGCCCCGATCGTGATCTCGGCCCAAAGCCGCTGGCTTGCCTCGGCAAGCGATTTCGGCTTCTCGCGCAGACGCTCCGCAAGCGATTGTCGATGGCGTGCGAACGTCGCCTCGTCGAGCTCGTTCGCCGTCTTGCGCTGCCCGGCGAGAAACTCCTCGAACGCCGCCGCCAGCCCGCGCGGCGCCGCCACCGGCGACTGCACTGCGAAGACCACGCCAGGCACCCGGTACAGCGGGTAGTTCTGCGCAAACGTCACGTAACCGAGCTGCTTCTCGGTTCGCAGTTCGTTGAAGAACGCCGCCCCCAGGATCTGCGCATCGAGGGCAACCCGCGCCCGCTCTTCGTCGCTGCTGTCTGCACCCTGCACGTACAGGAGCAGCGCGGAGTCCGGATGATCCACCTTGATCTCACGCGCAAGCGAGCCGCGCTTCAGCGCGACGACTTCGACCGGCGGCACCACAGCCGGTGGCGGCGAACCCAGCGCCGTGCGCGCAAGCTCAGCGAGTGCGCGCGCCTCGTCGGGGCTGTAGTTGCCGTGCACCAGCATCTCCAGCGTCAGCGCACCGCGCAACTCGGCAACGAAGCGTGCCAGATCCTCCGGCCCCGTCTGCTCGAGCGCTGCACGCAATTCGGCGTCGCGGTAGTTGCCTGCGACCAGGCTGGAGTGCATCTCGTCGACGAGTTGCTGGTACGGCGGCCGCCGCGCGCTGTTGCTCCACTGGCGCAGCAGTTCGGTGCGAATCGCAGCGAGGCGTTCCGGCGCAAACCGCTCGCGCTGCAGCGTTGCGAGCACCTTGCCGAGCAGCACCGACTGCCGATCATCGTAACCGCCGATGCGCACCGTCAGCCCGCGCGCATCGGGCTCCACGGCGTAATCGAGCCCGGCGAGCGTGGCCGGATAGGCGTATTCGTTCAGTGCATCGTTCACGAGCCGCGCATGCAACACCGCCAGCGCCGCATCGCGCGCACTGCGCCCGGGAACCGGCGACAGCAACTGCAGCACGATCGATGCCTTGGGAACTCCGAAGCTTGCGTCCTGCAAATGCCACAGCCGCAGTGACGCGGAATCGACGAGCAACTGCGGGCGCTGCTGCGCCGCGACGACCTGTTTCAACTCCACGTTGTGCGGCACGAACTCGTTCGGCCCGGGCAACACGAGCGGTACCGTGACTGCGGCCGCCTCGCGCGCCAGCTCGTTCGCATCGAGCCGGCTCACGCCGTAGGGCGTCTCGAACCAGCGACTGCTGCGGTCCGTTGCCACATCGCGGTGCGACAGCGTGAGCAACAGGTTGTCTGCACGCAGGTAACCAAGGTATCTGGCGATCAGCGCCGGGTCGTAGTCGCTGTACACGTAGGGCCCTCGCAGCGCGTCGCTGACCGGGTACTTCTGCAGCGACTCGGCCAGTCCGATCGCCGCCGAGGTCGGACTGCCCTTTTCGCGGAAACGGAAACCAAGCGCGGCCAGGTCTGCCTGCTCGCGAAAGCGCCACTCGTCGACGCCACCACGCACCGTCTGGACGGCATGCAGCACCAGCGCAGTGATCTCGCGGTAGTGCGCCACACCCTGCGCAGTGAGCTGCAGGCTGATCTGGAACGCGTCTTCACCGTAAAGGTCGAGCCCGGCCCCGGCGCTCAGGCTCTCGGCCCAGCCGCGTGCCTTCAGCGCCGACAGCACGCTCCCGGGCCCCTCGTGACCGAGCAGGTTGCCGATGTATTCGAGCGGCTTCGCCGCGTAACGCGCGCGCGCCGACGGCATGGGAAACAGCAGCGTCAGCTCGCGCAGCTCCTTTTCGGGGCGGATGCGCACCTCGAGTGGCAACGTTCCCGGCGCGAACATCGAGGGCACGTCGTGCAGTTCGCTGCGCCCGTGATCCGCGACCACACCGAAGTCCTCCGCGACCAGCGACTGCAGCTCGTCGAGCGATTCGCGCCCCAGCACCACCAGCGTCATCAGCGCCGCACTGTAGTAGCGCTCGTGAAACGCCAGCAGATCCGCGCGCAGACCACCGCGGGCAACGTCCAGCGTCTGCAGGTTGCCGACACCGAGCTTCGCGAGCGGATGGTCCGGGCGCACCAGTTCGCGCAACACGTCGTACTCACGTCGTCCATCGTCCTTCAGGCCAAGGCGGTATTCCGAGTCCACCGCATTCGCCTCGCGCTCGACGTAGGCCGGATCGAACAAGGGAGCGACGAAGAACTGCGCAAAGCGATCCAGCGCGGGCGCGAGGCTTGCCGGTTCAACGCTGAAGAAATAGTTCGTGCGGTCGATGCCGGTGTAGGCGTTGTTCGAGCCACCGTGCGCGTTGATGAACTCCATGTACTCGCCCGGGTCGGGATACTTGCGGGTGCCAAGGAACAGCATGTGTTCGAGGAAATGCGCCAACCCCTGCCGGTGCGCCGGATCGTTGCCGGAGCCTGCGCGCACCAGCAGGCTCGCTGCCGCCTTGTCGGTCTGCGGATCGGACACCAACAGCACGCGCATGCGGTTCGGCAGTTCGAGATAGCGGTATTCGCGTGAATCGTGTGCACTGCGGACCACCGCGTCGGTGGCGGCTGGCGGCACCGTGGCACAGGTCGCCAGCACGACACAGAGGAACGGCAGCAACAGCAGACGCAACGGCATCGATGCACGCATGGAGATACTCCGCAGGCGGTGGCAATGAATGAATGAATGAAGAATGAAGGATGGATGGGGTCGAGCCGGCTCAGCTGGCAACACGCTTCTGCAGCACGTGGGTGTAGACATCGTTCTCGCACGAGAATTCCAGCAACAGGTTGCCGCTCTGTTCGCAGAATGCATGGAAATCACGCACCGAACCCGCATCCGTGCTGAGCACGCGCACGCGCTCCCCGGGCGACATCGCATTGAGGGCCTTCTTGGCCTTGAGCAGCGGCAACGGACAGGACATGCCGCGTGCATCCACCTCGTGCATCGAACCGTCTCCGTACGTACGATCAGCCGTATCCGGCTGGCGTTGTAGTATAACTACCGCGTTTCGACGCCCCAAGCACGGAATCTTTGGTGTGCAGGGCGATCGAATACGGCGATTCGTCCAACCAGCAGCAGAGGCCAGCCAGTCACGTGCCATTTCCGTTCGCCAGCGTCTGCAGTCGCTCGCTTGCTCTTGCCATCGGCGGCCTTGCGCTGGTCATCGGCTGGCAGAATGCCCAGGCGATCGACATCGAACTGCCTGCTCTCGGCGACGCGTCGTCAGCAGTGGTTTCGCCACAGGTGGAGCGCAAGCTCGGGCAGGCGTGGCTGCGCATGTTCCGCAGCCAGGTGCGCACGGTATCCGACCCTCTGCTGGCAGACTACCTCGAGCACCTCGTGTTCGATCTCGCCTCCCACAGCGAACTGAGCGAGGTGCAACTCGACGTCGTCGTGGTCGAGAACCAGACCATCAACGCATTCGCGGTCCCCGGCGGCATCGTCGGGATACATAACGGCCTGTTGCTGTACGCGGAACACGAGGACGAACTCGCATCGGTCATCGCGCACGAACTCGCGCACCTCAGCCAGCGTCACTTCGCACGCGGTGTCGAGGAGGCACGCAGCAAGTCGGTGCCGAACATGCTGGCATTGCTGGGCAGCCTGGTCATCGCGGCAACCGCCGGCGGCGATGCAGGCATGGCGGCGATCACGGCGACCCAGGCAGCGATCCAGCAGCAGCAACTGCGCTTCAGCCGCTCACACGAGAGCGAGGCCGACCGGATCGGGATGCAGACGCTGGTTGCCACCGGCTACGACCCCGAAGGCATGCCACGGATGTTCACGCGCATGCTCGAATCGCTGCGCTACGCAGGGCAACGCCCGCCGGAATTCCTCCTCTCGCACCCGGTGACCGAGAACCGCGTCGCCGATTCGCGCAACCGCGCCCGCAATTCTGCGCAAGGTGGCCGTCAGAACAGCGTCGATTTCGCGCTGATGCGCGCACGCGTGCAGCTCTCCTTCGCCGAGACCCCGGGCTTTGCGATCAAGCGCTTTCGCGCCGAAATCGACAAACACGGCGAGGGTACGCCCGGTGATATCTACGGCCTCGTGCTGGCACTGACCCAGGCCAACGAACTGGAGCAGGCGCGACAGGCCCTGGCACCATTGCTGCGTGCCGATCCGGGACGCATCGCGTATGTGCTCGCGGCCGCGGATATCGACCTCGCAGCAGGCAATCCCGGCGCTGCCGCCGAGCGCCTGCAACGCCAGCTCGCCGTCAGCCCCGGCAACCATCCCTTGACGATGGCGTACGCCGAAGCGCTGCAACGCCAGGGCGACCCGCAGCAGGCTGCGCGCATCCTGGCTGCGCACGCTCAGCGTCGGCCTGCGGATCCACAGGTGTGGTACGAGCTTGCCGAAGCCTGGGGACTTGCGGGACGCATTGTCGATGTGCACCGCACCCGTGCCGAGTACTTCATCCTGAATGGTGCGCTGGACCAGGCCGAGCACCAGCTCGGTTACGCACTCGATCTCGCCTCGGGTGACTTCCACACCAGCGCCAGTGTGCAGGCACGCATCACCGACATTCGCGCGATGCGGGAAGAAATCGACCTGTAAGACAGCGCTTCAGTCGAACGGACGCGTCGGGTTTGACACGAATCCCTGTCGGCATGAATGCCGGCCTACGTGGGTCGGGTTTCAACCTGACGGCTTGGCGCAAATTCCTGTCGGCATGAATGCCGACCTACGTGGGTCGGGTTTCAACCCGACAGGTTTGACGCGAATTCCCGTCGGCATGAATGCCGACCTACGTGGGTCGGGTTTCAACCCGACAGGTTTGACGCGAACTCCCGTCGGCATGAATGCCGGCCTACGCCCTGGCGCGTTCGCGCGAAAAATTGACCATGCGCTGCAACGGAATCATCGCGCGTGCACCAAGCTCACGATCGACTTCTATCTCGTGTCCCGGGCCACCGTCCAGACAAGCCAGCAACGCTTCCAGATCATTCATCGCCATCCACGGACAGTGGGCACAACTGCGGCAGGTGGCTCCCTCTCCGGCCGTCGGGGCGATGATGAACTCCTTGTCCGGAACCTGGCGCTGCAACTGGTAGAAGATGCCCTGATCGGTGGCCACGATGAAGCGTGGATTCGGCATACGGCGCGCCGCATCGATGATCTGCGTGGTGCTGCCGACGGCATCCGCCAGCGCGATCACCGGTGCCGGTGACTCCGGATGCACCAGCACGGCAGCGTCCGGGTACACCTTCAGCAGATCCTCGATCCCCTTGGCCTTGAACTCCTCGTGCACGATGCAGGCACCGTCCCACAGCAGCATGTCGGCACCGGTCTCGCGTTGCACCCACGAGCCGAGATACTTGTCCGGCGCCCACAGGATCTTCTCGCCCCGTGACGAGAGGTATTCGACCACGTCGAGCGCGATGCTCGACGTCACGACCCAGTCGGAGCGCGCCTTGACGGCCGCCGAGGTGTTCGCGTACACGACGACGGTGCGGTCCGGGTGCCGGTCACAGAACTCCCCGAACGGACCCGCAGGGCAGCCGACATCAAGCGAGCAGGTCGCCTCCAGCGTCGGCATCAGTACCCGCTTGTCGGGAGTGAGTATCTTCGCGGTCTCGCCCATGAAGCGCACGCCTGCGACGACCAGCGTGCTCGCCGGATGGTCGTGCCCGAAACGGGCCATCTGCAGCGAATCGGAAACGCAGCCGCCGGTTTCCTCGGCAAGAGCCTGCACCAGTGGCGACGTGTAGTAGTGCGCGACGAGGACTGCATCCGTCTCGCGCAGGCGCGCGGCAATGCGCGACTTGAGGCCCGCTATCTCCTCATCGCTCAACTCGACGGGATGCCTGGTACGCAGGAACGCCTTGACCATTTCGGCCTCGGCGGCCATGTGCCCGAGCTGCATCGGATCCCCGGTCGTCATGCAGATCTCCGCGAAATCACGTGGCGAAGCATAACATGCATCCGCATTGTATATTTGACTTCACGCATCGGCACTCACCCAGTCCGGCACGTGCGTCCATGCCTGGCGCATCTCCACGCGCATCGAATCCAGGTCGGGCTCGAAGCGACGCACGGTCGCCCAGAAGCGCGGCGAATGATTCATCTCGACCGTATGGCAGAGTTCGTGCAGCAGCACGTGGCGCAGCAACGGCGGCGGCAGGAACAGCAACTGGTAGTTGAGGCTGATGTCACCACGCGTCGAGCAACTGCCCCAGCGCTTGCGCTGGGCACGGACCGTGACACTGGCGAAATCGAGACCGGTCTCCTCTGCAACCGCTTCCAGACACTCCGGCAGCGTGTCACGGGCGCGCCGCATCACCCAGCGACGCAGTGCTGCAACGCGCGCCGGCACGTCGCCAGAGGCACCGCTCAACAGCAGCTGACCGTCGTCCTTCATGGTCACGCGCGCCGACGCCGAAGACGTATGGCGATGCACTACGTCCCATTCCTCTTCGAGACCGGCCAGCAGGATAGTGTCAGGCAATTCGATCCCGTCGGCGCCGGCAGCGCCGAATTCGTCGATGCCCAGCGCATCGAGCTGATGTGCCACCCAGTCACGCCACTCGTACGCAAGCCGTGCAAGCTGGAGGCGACTCACGCCCGGCGGCGTAACCATCACCAGCCCGTCACGCGGATTCAGCGTGAGACGCACACGACGACTGCGCGGCGAAACGCGAATCCGGTACGGGATCCGGCGTCCGTCGGCGAGATGGATCAACGGCATGCTGCAGACACGGCGACAAGCGGCAAACGGGCCATTATTGTAACGCCGTGCGCCGGGGTGACGCAGGCGCAGGATGTCACACTCGCAACAGCCAGCCTGGGAGCCTCGTTCATGAGTATCCGTCCCTTCACGATCGCCATCCCTGACGAACGCCTCGACTGGATCGCCCGCCGGCTCGACGAGGCGCAATGGCCCGACCCCGCCGAGGGAGAGCCCTGGGCCTACGGCACCAGCATCACCGTGCTGCGCGATCTGGTCGAGCATTGGCGCAGCGCATACGACTGGCGCGCACGTGAGGCGGCAATGAACCGCTTTGCGCAGTTCCTGGTCGATGTCGACGTGGACGGAACGCCGTACTCGATCCACCTCATCCACGTCACCGGCCGCGGACCGCAGCCGCAGCCGAAGCCGGTACTGATCACCCACGGCTGGCCGGGTTCATTCGTCGAATTCCTCGACGTGATCGAACCACTGACCGACCCGGCCGCGCACGGAGGCGACGCCGCCGACGCGCTGAGCGTCGTGATCCCGTCACTGATCGGCTACGGCTTTTCGTCCAAGCCACGCAAGCCGATCGGACCACGGACGATCGCGCGCGCCTTCGACGCTGCGATGGCTGTGCTCGGCTATCGCGATTACGTAGCCCAGGGCGGTGACTGGGGCGCCTCGGTATCGAGCTGGCTCGGCTACGAAGCACCAGGCTGCACGGCCGTTCACCTCAACTTCACGTTCGGATGGACCAACCCCGACACGCGCCCCGAAACCGCAGAGGAAATCGCCGCGGTGACGGCTATCGGCAACATGTGGCGCGTCGAGAGTGGCTACATGGTCATCCAGTCGACCAAGCCGCAGACGCTCTCCTACGCGATGGGCGACAGCCCGCTCGGCGTTGCCGCCTGGATTCTCGAGAAATTCCACCGCTGGTCGGACCTGCCCGACGGCGACCTCTGGGCAGTCCATTCGCGCGAGAGGATCATCGACAACATCATGGTCTATCTGGCGACCGGAACCTTCGGCACCGCCTCGTGGCTGTATCGCGGCGTGCTGGACGAGCCGGTTCCGCCCGGTGCACGGGTACTCAAACCCGTTGCGGTCGCCAACTTCCCCGGCGAGCTCACGCGCTATCCGCGCTCGATGGTCGAAAAGAGCTGCAACGTGGTGCGCTGGAGCGAGCAGCCACGCGGCGGACACTTTGCCGCGATGGAACAGCCCGCGCTATTCGTCGCCGAACTGCGCGAGTTCGTTCGCAGCCTGCGCTGAAAGCCGGGCTGCGCGTCAGGGCGCGCCCGCAGGGGCGACCGTCCGGTCGCCCCTGCGGTTCGGGCAGGACTGGAGCGGCGCGAGCGGCTTGGCTGAGGGCGCGCACCGCCAAATGTCTCAATCCGGCGTTCAACCCTGTGGACGTGCCGTCGGCCTCCACCTTCACTCTGTCCAGGAAGGAGGGTCCAGAGGCGTACGCAGCGCCGGTGGTGATGAAGACAACCTTGCCCTCGACTGGTTTGCTCATCGTTTGCCCCCTTCCGCGGGATCGGCCCAGCCACCGCATCGATAGGCGGAGGTGAGGATCACCGAACCGCGAGCCAGATCGAGGAAGCGCGCGACGTTGTTCATCTCACGCTTGTGGTTGGCCTTGAAAGCCGCTTCCTTGCCGCCGGCGTTCCAGTACACCAGCGGGTCGGTCATGGCTTCGAGCGCGTAGCATTCCTCCACGATGCCGTCCCACATCGGCGCGCCGGCGGTCAGCACGCGCGTCACGATGTTCTGGCAATAGTAGAAGCTGTCCTGCGTCTCCATCCCGACCACGGTCTGGTCGCGCATCCAGATATCCATGTAGCCGTCGCGCGTGATGTCCGGGCGCTTGAACAGGAAGGCGATCTGCGAGAAGCCGGGCACGCGATCGTCCTTGCCGGGTGAGTCGGCGTTGGCGCGCGGCGTGGACTCCGCCACCGCGTAGCCGGCGATGCGCGTGACCGACTCGTCGAGCACCGCCTCGACCCGGGTGCGGATGTTCGCCGAATTCAGCCAGAACGAGACGAGCGCGTCGGGCGCGGGTTTCACCGGCTCGGCGCGCATATGCGCACCCGGCGCGACCACGTCGTCGACGATGTTGAACTGCAGCCTCTCGACGCCGAGCTCTCGCAGCGCCGCGCGCACCGGACCCAGAAGACGACTATTGAAGGCAGGCAGCGCTTCGCTCCCGTCCTTCCACAGCACGTAGATCAGCTTTTCCATGACCACTCCCTTTGCCCGGCAGTCCAGTGGGCAGAGGTTCTGCCGAAAACCGCCAGGACGGTTCAGCGTACCGCGCCAGATCCGGCATCGGGGCCGCCGAGCCAGAGTTCCTGCCGTCGCACCAGATCGACCGAGATGAAGGACAGGCAGAGCAATGCCCCTGCCCGCCGGCGTCAGGGTTCGAGCGGAAACAACTGCACGGCAGCACCATTGACCACGCTGGTGCCGGAAGCCATATCCAGCACGTCGTCGTCGATCAGGTCATTGCAGCTCACACCGGGCTGTACCGACGTGGCGATCGACTGCAATGAATCACCGTAACGGTGCCCGAAGCCGTGCGGCAGGCTGACCACGCCAGTCATCACTTCGTCGCTGACCTCGACGATCACTTCCGCGCTGCCGACACGCGAGCTCACACGGGCGCGGCCACCATCGATCAGGCCAATGCGAAGGGCGTCGTCGGGATGCACCTTCAGGGTGCAACGATTCCTGCCACGCACGTACGCACGCTGGTTGTGCAGCCAGCTGTTCATGTCGCGCAGGTGGCGACGCCCGATCAGCAACATGTCGCTGGGCCCACAACTGCCACGGCGTTCGAACTCCGCGCGCAGCCGCGGCAGATCGTCGGTGAAGATATGGTGCATCAGATCGATGCGACCGCCCGGCGTACGCAGTGCTTGCGGCAACGCCGGCTGCATCGGACCAAGATCCACACAACGATCACCGGCAATCACCTTGGCCAGCGACAGACCATCGGCCGCATCGTCGAAACCATCACCATACGGCCCGCAGCGCAGCATGGCGTCGAGCATGCGTTCGGGACCGCCCGTCTCGCCGAGCCTGACCAGCATCGTTGCAGCGTCCACGTTGCGCCCCGGCACTGCGGCAAGCTGTTGCACCAGACCTTCGATGATCATGTCATCCATGGTTGGCGCATCGATGCCGGCTACACGCGCCGTGATCTCGAGGAGGATCTCCCACAGGTCCATCGACCCCGGGTCAGGCGGCAGCACTGCCGGCGAATAGTTGACGAAATTGCGCAAGCTCGTGCTCTGCGACATCAGATCGCAATTGTTGCGTTCCAGTTGCGAGCGGGAGGGCAGGATGATGTCTGCCTGGCTGGTGGTCTCGTTGATGTAGATATCCATCGCCACCATGAAGTCCACGGATTTCATCGCTTCGCGAATGCGCTTGCCGTTCGGCACGCTGAGCACCGGGTTGCCGCACAGCGTCATCACGGCACGCACCCGGTCCTTGCCCGGAGCGGTGATTTCTTCTGCCATCAGCGAGGCTGGCAGCTCACCGCAGGTTTCGGGAAAGCCGCGCACCCGCGAATGCCAGCGGCCGTAGGGAGGCGCGTGCGCAGCCTCGCTGGCCGGGCCGGACATGCCGGTCGCTGGGCGCGGAAACATCATGCCGCCACGCCGATCGAGCTTGCCGGTGAGCAGGCTGATCGCACAGATCAACCAGTGCGCCAGCGTACCGAAGCGCTGCGTGCTCACGCCGCAGCGCCCGTACAGGGTGGCGCGTTCGGTGCCCTGGTACAGACGCACCAGGTCGCGCAGCACCTCTGGGGCCACACCGGTGATCGCCGCCGTGTTCTCCGGGGTAAAACCGTCAGTCAATGCCCGCAGTCCATCGATGCCGTCGATCAGTGGCCCAAGCCGACCCGGATCGACACCATGACCGGCAAACAGCACGTTGACGAACGCCAGCAGGAAGAAGGCATCGGTACCCGGACGGATGAATATGTGCTGGTCAGCCGCAGCCGCCGTCTCGTTGCGCCGCGGATCGATCACGACCACCTTGCCGCCACGCGCCTGCAGCTCGTCGAGGCGACGCCCCACATCCGGCGCCGACATCACGCTGCCCTGCGATACCCGCGGGTTGGCACCCATGCAGATGAACAGATCGGTGTGGTCGAGGTCCGGCACCGGGAAGGCCCATTGCTGGCCGAACAACGCATGGCAGACCATCTGCTGCGGATGCTGGTCGACCGTACCCGACGAGAAGAAGCGCTCGGTCTGGAACAGCTTCATCAGCGGCTGCAGGTAGAGCTGTGCGCCGTAGTCGTGGCCGGTAGGCTCACCTACGTAGATGGCGATGGCATCCTTGCCGTGCTCGGCGCGAATCGCGCTGAGGCGGCTGGCAACCGTATGCAGCGCTTCTTCCCAGGAAATCTGCTCCCATCCGTTCGCAGTACGCCTCACCGGATGGCGCAGGCGCTCGGGATCGTCGTGGACATGGTGAATAGCCTGCGATTTGGCGCACACGTAGCCACCGCTGCGATGGTCGTTCGGATCGCCACGCACGGACAATATGCTGTCGTTGCGGCGGTCGACCTGGACCAGCAGCCCACAACTCGCCTCGCAGATCGGACACGAGCGGCGCACGGTTTCGATGTGCGACCCCACACCGGCACCAGGACTGTCTGCGACAACCACGGCCTCGTTCATGTCGTCCTCCTCCGCCAGCTCCCGGACCTTGCTTCGATATTCCCGAACTGCAACTTTCCAGCCGCTTGGGCAACAGGATTATAAACGCGCTGCGCAGCCGCCCGCAGCACTGACGGCAACGCCAAGATCGCAACGCTGTAATGACATCGATGCTGCGGCTGATCGATCGGGATATTTTTGGCTCCGGAGGGATCAAACGGCTGCGTCGTCCGCCTGCTCTCTTGCGGAACGGATGCAGACATCGTATGCAGACAACATCGGAACCGGGAACGAGAAGGCAATGCGCATTCTGGTCATCGAAGACAACCGCGACATCCTCGCCAACGTGCTCGACTACCTGCAGTTGAAGGGCTTCAGCGTGGACTGCGCGCAGGATGGCCTGAGCGGGCTGCATCTGGCGAGCAGCGGGCATTACGACCTGATCGTGCTCGACGTCATGCTGCCGGGCATCGATGGCTACCAGGTCTGCAGGCGCCTGCGCGAAGACAGCCGCAGCGAGGTTCCGATCCTGATGCTGACGGCACGTGATGCGCTCGAGGATCGCCTGCAGGGCCTGCAGGTCGGCGCGGACGATTACCTGATCAAGCCCTTTGCGCTGTCGGAGCTGGTCGCGCGGATCGAAGCCATCCTGCGTCGCAGCAGCGGCGGACATAAACGCCTGTTACGGGTGGCCGATCTGTGTTATGACCTCGACACCCTGCAGGTGAGTCGCCGCGGACAAACGCTCAAGCTGAACCCGCTCGGGCTCAGATTGCTGGCCATCCTGATGCAGAAAAGCCCGGCCGTGGTACGCCGCGAAGTACTGGAAGAAGCGCTCTGGGGCGAGGACAGCCCGGACAGCGACAGCCTGCGCAGCCACGTCCACCAGCTTCGCCAGATAGTCGACAAGCCTTTCGACAAGCCGCTGCTGCATACCATTCACAGCGTGGGCTACCGGCTTGCGGAGCTGCCTGATGACCAGGCCTAGACAGCCTTTTGCGCGCCGCCTTCTGGTGGCGTTCGTGCTCATGACGGCGGCCGTGAGCGGGATGTTCTCGCTCGGCATCGTTGCCGTGGTCCACTTCGTCGAAGCACACCTGGTATCCCGTGAGCTTGGCCGCGATCTCGACGACGTGCTGCAGCAGGACATCCGCCAGGGACGCCCGCCACGACACGATGCCGACACGCAATTCTTCTCTTCCGAACTCGATGGATACGCGATTCCGGCATATCTGCAGGGCTTGAAGGAGGGGTTCACCGAAGTCGAGCATGGAGACGATGCGTACTACGCGTACACCCGGGTCATCGATGGCCACACGTATATGCTGCTGGAGGAGCAAAACGAATTCGAGCGGCGTGAGGACACCCTTTTCATGGCCGTACTCGTGGGCTTCGTGCTGTCGGTCCTGAGCGCCTGGGGACTGGGTTACATGATGGCGCGAAAGGTCATGGCTCCGGTCATCCGGCTGGCGTCACAGGTGCGCCATCGCGACCAGCTTCACGCCGCCGCACCCCCGCTCGCCCCCGAGTATGCGAATGACGAAATCGGCCAACTGGCTGCCGCGTTTGACAGCACGCTGGACCGGATCCGCCAGATGCTGGAACGTGAGCGCCTGTTTGCTGCCGACGCCAGCCACGAGTTGCGCACACCGCTGATGATCATGGCCAGTTCCTGCGAACTGCTGGCCGAAGCGCCACTGGGCCAACGCGAACACGAACAGGTATCGCGCATCGCCCGTGCCGTCGAGGAAATGCGTGAACTGGTGGAAACCTTCATGCAATTGGCACGCGACAAGAACAACGGGACGACTTTTGCCCGCACTGCCCGGCTGGACACGGTGGCGGCAGAGGAAGTAAGACGCTGGGGCGAGCTGATACGGGCGAAGGGACTCGACTTCGAGTTCATCGAGGAAGGAAAGGACGACACGCTGTACAACGCCACGCTGCTGCGCAGCGTGATCGGAAACCTGCTGCGCAACGCCTTGCACTACACCGAACAGGGCTACGTGCACCTGGTACTGGAATACGGTGCGTTCCGCGTCGAGGACAGCGGCAGCGGAATTCCATCAGCCGATCAGACGAGAATTTTCGAGCCCTTCGTGCGTGGTTCCAGGACACGCGGAGACGGGCTGGGTCTCGGGTTGTCACTGGTCAAGCGCATCTGCACCCGGCAGGACTGGGAAATCAGCGTACACAGCGATCCGGGCGGCGGAAGCTGTTTCAGGGTATCGATGGGCAATCGATCTTGACGAATTCATGTGTTTTGACGAAATTTTCACACCCGCATTTTTAGGGTAACGGGAAATCCACCGCGCAAGTGCCTCTGATGCCAAAACAGAACGTCATCGAACTCGATTTTTCGCGCAAATACGATCGTGAACACGCACGACAGTATCTGCACAAGCATCAGGATGGACTCGCGCGCCGCCTCTCGAACTGGCGCGACGTGCAGCTTGCGCGACGCGCGCTGAAGATTGCCGGTGAGCCCAGCCTGGTTCTGGACCTTCCCTGCGGCGCCGGGCGCTTCTGGCCCTTGTTGTGCGAGCAGCCGAACCGGGTCGTATTCGCCGCCGACAACTCCGCGGACATGCTGGCCACGGCACAGGCCGCCCACCCGCCGGAAGTAACGTCACGAGTACACGCATTCCAGACTTCGGCGTTCGCCATCGACCTCGATGACGAGGCTGTGGACTGCGTGTTCTGCATCCGGCTGTTGCACCACGTCGAAGCACCGGCCAACCGGCTGACCATCCTGCGCGAATTCCACCGTGTCAGTCGCGATACCGCGATCGTGTCGTTATGGGTGGACGGCAACTACAAGGCGTGGAAACGTCGCCGCCTCGAGCAGCGTCGTGCAGCACGCAAATCGGATGCCGCAAACCTGAACCGATTCATCGTGTCGCGCAGGGTGATCGAACAGGAGTTTGCGCAAGCCGGCTTTGATATCCTCGCGCGGCTGGACTTCCTGCCACGGTATGCGATGTGGCGAACCTACGTGCTGCGCAAGACGAACTGACCACAACATGACTGTAGCGAGCACTGCTGCCGCGCCGGTAAGCGAATTCCAATGCTGGTGGGACCGGCAGGGGCAGTGGGTCGAACCCGAGAACATTCGTCGTGGCGGCAACAGCGGCGTGCAGTTGCTGATGCAGGATGACCCTCGCCTGCCGCCGCTGTACTGCAAGCGTCAGACCGGACACATTTACCGCAGCCTGCGCCACCCCTGCGGGCAGCCTACCATTCTGCGTGAACTGCAGGCCTACGAGGCGATCGCACGCCTGGGGATCCAGGTGCCGCGCGTGGTCTTTGGTGGTGCTCGCAAGCACCAGGGTCAGTGGCAGGCATTGCTCATCACCGAAGCACTCAGCGGCTTCGTCAGCCTGGATCATTGGTACGCCGGTGCTCCTGCAGCCACGCTCAATCAGGCGATTCTGCGCCAGCTTGCGGCAAGCCTGGCCCGCCTGCACCACGCACGCTGGCAGCACGGCTGCTGCTACCCCAAACACATCTTCGTCAAGGCGGAAACACTGCTCACCGGCGATGCCGTGGCCGAGGTGGCTCTGCTGGATCTGGAAAAGTGCCGGCACCGCCTGCGCGTCGCAAACGCATCTTCGCGTGACATGGCCCAGCTTGCCCGTCATTGGGGAGCCATCCCCGCTGCCGATCTGGATTTTCTGCACCGCAGCTATGCGACGGCCTTCAACGCGTCGTAGCGACGACAAAACCCCAGGGGAAATCCAGGTTTTGATCGCGTAGGCTCACGGCAGGATAGACGCCGAGCGCCAGCGTCTCTTGCTTGACGCCGACACGATAGGACAGCCGCCAGTACCTCGCGCCTGATGGCGACACTTCGAGGAACATTCCGCCCCCGTCGCTCAGGCGGCAAGCCCTTTCCGTCGGCTTGGCGTTGCGGATTTGCGCGTCATTCAGCGGCATTGTCCCCGTGTCGGTATTTTTTGCGGTATTGCTTACCGCACATGACCAGATACCGCCAAACGTACTGCCAACAGCGGCGCAATGTCTAGCCGTTTCATGGGGTACCTTGGGGCGATCAGAAACAAAAAAGCCCGGAAAATCCGGGCCTTGGCGTCTTTCTGGGGTTTCTTGGAAGGGGGTACTGGTGGGTCGTGCTGGATTCGAACCAGCGACCAATTGGTTAAAAGCCAACTGCTCTACCGACTGAGCTAACGACCCGTCGAAGGACGCGTATGGTAGCGGCTGACCATCAAAAAACAAGAGCCCTTTATTGCAGTTCAGAAATTCTGCTGCAGATACTCGCGCGCCTGCTGCGGCGCAGTGCTGTCCGCACCCGCGTACTCGTTGATCACACGGTCGAGCATGTCCCGCGCACGCGCGGTATCGCCGTTCTGGTGATAGATGCGGCCGAGTTTGAACATCGCATCGGGAACCCGCCGGTTGTCACCAAACTGCGCCAGCAAGGTTTCGAAATGTTTTCTGGCGCGCTCGCTGTCGCCTTCGAGCAGGTACAGTTCGCCGAGCCAGTAATGCGCATTGCCGGCATAGTTGCCAGCCGGGTACTGACCGACGAAGGCATTGAATGCCGTCCGAGCCTCAGGAAACTTGCGCGCCTGGATCAACGCATAGGCATCACGATAGGCCTGCTCCTCCTGTGCCGATGCGGCAGCACGTGGTGGTGCTGCCGGCGGCACTGGTGCCGCCGACGCATCGATGGGCGCTTCGGACGCGCTCGGTCCCGGAGCAGCAGGACCCGAGGCGTCCTGCGCCGGCGGCACGCTGCCGCCACCCATGCTGCTGATGCGTCGATCCAGGCTGATGTAGTCGTCGAGCCGCTGTTGCTTGAGCTGGCGCAACTGCTCACCCTGCTCCTCGACGATGCCACGCAACTTCATCACCTCGTCCTGCAGCAACTGGAGCTGATAGAACAGCTCACCACTGGCCGCCACCGGTTGCGCCGGAGTGCGGGCAGAACGCTGCTGTGCGGGTCCGCCGTGGCGGGCTGCTCCGGCACCACCGGGTTCGACCACCTCGACTTGTGCGACTGCCAGCGGTGCGGCGACGAGCATCGCGGCCAGAACGACGATTCCGCGCATGGTGTCCCGGCCTCAGCGCAACTCCACACGCCGATTGCGCGCCCAGGACGCCTCGTCCTGACCGAGTGCGGCCGGACGCTCCTCACCATAGCTCACGGCCTCGATCCGACTACGGTCGATCCCCTGCAGGATCAGGTAGTTGGCAATCGCCTTTGCGCGACGCTCACCGAGCGCGAGGTTGTACTCGCGCGAACCGCGCTCATCTGCATGGCCTTCGAGGCGAACCACGCCGCGTTGGTTGCGCAGCGCGTTCGCCTGCGCATCGAGTGCTGCGCGCGTCTCGGGCGAAAGCGCCGATTGGTCGAAGTCGAAATAGAACACGGTCTGCAAGCCACCCAGGCCACGCGCGGCCATTTCCTCCGGCGACAATCCCCCATCCGAACCCACACCGACCGAGGTCGCACCACCGTCGCCTACCGCCGTGCCGTCCGGCATGTCCGACGTCGCACTCCCGCCACCCGCACCCTTGTTGCCACTGCAGGCCGCCATCAGCGCCGCCAGAAAAATCGCGGTCGTCACGCGTACGAATCGCTTGCTCATGCTGCTCACGGATCGATCATCCTCATGTATCCAGTTTCGGGGGGAGTCAACGCATGTACGGGGACCACGCCGGCTCGCGCACTTCGCGCGCCGCCGACGGCAAGAAATACTTGACATTCGCGTCCACCGACACGACGGCGAGTATACCTTTACCCAGTCGCTTCGTCGCGTAAATAATCATGCTGCCGTTCGGCGCGACGCTCGGGGATTCGTCGTAACTGGTCTCGGTCAGCACGCGCACCGTATTGCGCTGAAAATTCTGCAATGCAATGTGAAACGGCCCGTTCGATTCGCTGCGGTGCACGTAGACGATCCCGGAACCATCCGGCATCGGTCGCGGACGCGAATTGTAGGCGCCCTCGAAGGTCAGCCGCGTCAGTTCACGCGTCACGACATCGACACGGTAGATATGCGGCCGTCCGCCGCGATCCGATGTGAACACGATCGAGCGTCCGTCGGGCATCCACGCCGGTTCGGTATCGATCGCGAAGTGATTCGTCATGCGCGTGAGTTCACGCGTCGCCAGATCCATCACGTAGATCTCGGGGTTGTCGTCCTTCGACAGCACCATGGCCATGCGCCGCCCGTCGGGCGACCAGGCGGGCGCGCCGTTCAGCCCGGGAAACGAGGTCAGCTTCTGCCGCTCGCCGGTTGCGATCACCTGCCGGTAGATTCCCGGGCGGCGGTCCTCGAACGACACGTACGCGAGCTGCTTGGCATCCGGCGACCATGATGGCGACAGGATCGGCTCGGAAGATTCGAGGATCATCTGTGCCCGCTCGCCGTCGGCATCGGCCTTGATCAGACGGAAATTCTGCCGGCTGCCCTCCTGGGCAACCGAAACGTAGGCGATCTTGGTCGAGAAGGCCCCCTTGATACCGGTCAGTTTCTCGTAGACCTTGTCAGCGATGTAGTGCGCAATATCGCGCAACTGGTTTTCGGAACCGTTCACGGTCTCCTGCAGCAGCACCGACTGACGCAACACGTCCAGCAGCTCGAACTGCACGCGATAAAGCCCTGCCGCATCGCGCGTCATGCGACCGACCACCAGGTAGTCCACATTCATCAGGCGCCAATCGGTATAGAACACCTCGCTCTGCTGATGGGGTTGCGCAATCATGTCGGAAACCCTCATCGGGGCAAACATGCCGCTGCGCTGCAGATCGGCCGACACCACCGCATCGACCGCAGTTGGCGGCAGCAACCCCGGCGTGGCGCCCAGCGGTACAACCGCGATCGACGTCGGATTGTCCGTACCGCGCGTGATCTCGATGCTCAATTCCGCCGCATGGGCAACGGCGCAGCCAAGCAGCCACAGTAAAACCACACCCACACGCTTGATCACTGGCGCAGATCCTCTGGTCGGAACACAAGTTGCAAAGTTCGCAGGCGACGTTCGAACACCTGTGGCGGCGCATCGGCCACTTCCGGAAAGCGTGCCGCCTTGTTTACCGCGTTGACCGCACTGCGATCGAACGCGTCGTCACCGCTGCTCTTCAGCACGCTGACACCCACCACTTCGCCGGTAGGGATCAATTGTATCCGCAACACGACCTGCATATCGCGACGTGCGCTCGGCGGACGACTCCAGTTGTCCTCGATCGCCTCCGCAATCGCGTCTTCATAGGTACTGGTTTCACCCCCCTCGGCCAGGGCATCCTCCGCTGCCAGCGCGAGGGCGAGCTCCCGCTCGCGCTGCTGGCGTTGGCGCTGCTCAACCTCCCGTTGCTTCTGCTCGCGCTGGCGTGCCTGCTCCTGCACACGCGGGTCGGGTTTGGGTGGCTCCGGCTTGACCTGCGGTTTGGATTGCGGCTTCGGTTTCGGTGGTTCCGGCTTGGGCTTCGGTGGCTCTGGCTTGGGCTTCGGTGGCTCCGGCTTGGGCTTCGGTGGCTCTGGCTTGGGCTTCGGTGGCTCTGGCTTGGGCGGCTCGGGTGGACGCTGGGGCGGCGTCTGGGCCGCGGGTTTCGGCGCCGACTTCGGGCTGCTCTTTTCCTGTGCAACGAGACGCGCCTTGACGTGCCGTGGCGCAGGCTTCACCAACGGCTCGCGCGTGGAGTGCCAATTCATGGTGAGCACAGCCAGCAGCGCTGCATGCAGCACCAGCGTGACTGCCACGGGCACGATGTAACCCTCGAGGGTGCGCATGGTTCAGGGGTTCTCGGTCACCAACCCGACGCTCGTCGCACCCGCCTGCTGCAACTCGCTCATCAGCACGACCACGGTGCCATAGGGAACCTTTTCGTCACCCCACACCAGCACGGGCGTCTTCGGCTTGGCCTTGAGTATCTTGCCGACCTTGTCCTTGATGACCGCGAGCTGCTCGGGGCGGTCAGGTGAGCCGCCGAGGTTGATGTAGTACGTCCCGTCAGCCTTCACCGACACGATCAGCGGCTCGTCTTTCTGGTTCTCGATCGGTTCGGAAGCAGCATCCGGCAATTCCACCTCGACACCCTGCATCAGCATCGGTGCGGTGATCATGAAGATGATCAGCAGCACGAGCATCACGTCGATGTACGGCACGACGTTGATCTCTGCCATCGGCTTGCGGCGTTCCCTTGACATCGTGGTCCTCCGGCTCTCAGGCACTCTTTCTGCCAGCGTGCGCCTGGCGATGGAGAATGCTCGAAAACTCCTCCGCGAAGGTCTCGTAGTTCGCCACGAGGCTGTCGACCTGCGCGGAGTAGCGGTTGTAGGCAATCACTGCAGGAATTGCCGCGAACAGGCCCATTGCGGTCGCGACCAGCGCTTCCGAGATGCCCGGAGCCACCGTCGCGAGCGTCGCCTGATGCACGTTGGCCAGCCCGCGAAACGAGTGCATGATCCCCCATACCGTGCCGAACAAACCAACGTACGGACTGGTGGAACCCACCGTGGCAAGAAACGGCAGGTGGCGCTCGAGGAACTCGACCTCACGCGAAAGTGCCACACGCATCGCACGCTGCGCCCCCTCCATGATCGCGTCGGATTCGATGCCTGCCTGCTGACGCAGACGCGTGAACTCCTTGAAACCGGCCCTGAACAGGTTCTCCACTCCTTCGATCTGTCCGTTGGCCTCGAGACGGGAACTGCCGTCGCGATAGAGCTGTCCGAGATCGATACCGGACCAGAACGTCTGCTCGAAGTCCGTGAACTGCTTCTTTGCGCGGCGCAGCAGCAGTGCACGCTGCACGATCATCCCCCACGACACCACCGATGCCATGAACAGGATGAACATGACCATCTGGACGGTCAGACTCGCCTCTGCGACAAGACCCCAGAGCGACAATTCCTGGTTCACCTGGAACTCTCCGTTGACTGATGTATCGATTTTTCCGGCGTGTCTGCCAATGCAGCCTCGAGCGCCATGCGCAGCGCTGGCGGCAACGCACGCGGGCGCCGTGTGCTGCCGTCCACGCAAGCCACCGTCACCCGCGCGCGACAGATCTCTGTTCCCGCACGCAGCACGCGTTGAGCGAACTGCAGCCGCGCACCGCGCACCTCACGCAGCGAGGCACACGCGTCGAGTTGATCGTCGAGCACTGCGGCATGCAGGTACTCGACCTCGAGCGAGTGCACCACGAACAGGAACTCGCCATCGAGCAACGCGGCCTTTGCAAAACCCAGTCGGCGCATGAACTCGGTGCGAGCCCGCTCGAAATACTTCAGGTAATTCACGTAGAACACGATGCCACCCGCATCGGTATCCTCGATGTAGACACGCACCGGCAGCCGCAGCTCGTCACTCAGCGCGGCACCCGCACTCACGTTGCGTCTCCGTCGAGCAGATCGGGTATCGCGTAACTGCCGCGCGGCTGCAGCCCGAAGTGCAGATACGCGGCACGCGTCACCATGCGCCCGCGCGGCGTGCGCAGCACATAGCCCTGCTGGATCAGAAACGGCTCCAGCACGTCTTCGATGGTGCCGCGCTCCTCTCCGATTGCCGCCGCCAGACTGTCGACACCAACCGGTCCACCGTCGAACTTCTCGATCATCGCAAGCAGCAGACGACGATCCATGTGATCGAAGCCCTGCTGATCGACGCTCAGCATGTCGAGCGCCGCATCGGCAATCACAGCATCGATGCGCCCTTCGTGGCGCACCTCGGCAAAATCGCGTACGCGTCTGAGCAGGCGGTTTGCGATCCGTGGCGTACCCCGCGAGCGGCGTGCGATCTCGCGCGCACCGTCTGTGTCGATTTCGAAACCGAGCAGCCGCCCCGAGCGTGCGACGATGTGCGCGAGGTCGGCAACCGAGTAGAACTCCAGCCGCTGCACGATGCCGAAGCGGTCGCGCAAGGGCGAGGTCAGCAGGCCGGCACGCGTGGTCGCACCGACCAGCGTGAATTGCGGCAAATCGAGCTTGATCGAACGCGCCGCCGGCCCTTCACCGATCATGATATCGAGCTGGAAGTCCTCCATCGCGGGATACAGAACTTCCTCGACGTGCGGACTGAGCCGGTGGATCTCGTCGATGAACAGCACATCGCGCGGTTCGAGGTTGGTCAGCATCGCTGCAAGGTCACCAGCCTTCTCGAGCACCGGTCCCGATGTGCTTTTCATCGAAACGCCCATTTCATTCGCAATGATGTTCGCCAGCGTGGTCTTGCCCAGGCCGGGCGGACCGAAGATCAGGGTGTGATCGAGCGCCTCGCCTCGTCCACGTGCAGCGGCGACGAAGATCTCCATCTGCTCGCGCACTACCGGTTGCCCCACATAATCGGCGAGCATGCGCGGCCGGATCGTGCGATCCAGCACCTCGTCCTGACGCATGCCCGCAGGCCCCACCAGCCGGTCGGTCTCGATCATCTCGCGCCCTCAGCGTCCACTTCCCAGCGCCTTCAGGGCACGCCGGATCAGTTCCTCGCTGGCGTCCACTGTGTCGTCGAGCACCGCTGCCACTGCCCGTGTCGCCTCAGATGGCTTGTAGCCAAGCGCGACCAGCGCACTCTCGGCATCGTGTACCAGCCGGTTGCGGCCCACTGCAGCAATGTCCGGCGACGCCGGCGCTCCGTCACGTCCAGGCGCCGATTCCGGCCGCCATTCACGCAGCACATCGCGCATCTCGACCATCAGCCGTTCCGCGGTCTTCTTGCCTACACCAGGCAGTCGTACCAGTGCGCTGGCATCACCACGCTGCACGCAGCGCGCGAATTCATCGCTGTCCATGCCGGACAGGATCGCCAGCGCCAGCTTGGGCCCCACCCCACTGACACGAATCAGCGCGCGGAACAGCTCACGGTCATCACGATGCCAGAAACCGAAGAGTTGCTGTGCGTCCTCGCGCACCACGAAATGCGTGTACAGCACCACTTCCTGCCCAACCGGCGGCAGGCGGCACAATGTGCTGATCGGCGCCTGCACTTCGTAGCCGACACCAGCAGCATCGATCACGAGTTCAGGCGCCTGCTTGTCGACGATGATGCCGCGAATCCGTCCGATCATGTCTGTTGTATCCGTTGCCCCTCAGCGCACACGCCCGCGCCGGGTCGCACGCGCCTCGGGCAGACGCTCCAGGCCCTGGCGCGTATGAGCATGGCACAGCGCCACAGCCAGCGCATCGGCCGCGTCTGCCTGCGGTGCCGCAGGCAGACCGAGCAATGCGCACACCATGTGCTGTACCTGCTCCTTGCCGGCCGCACCGGTCCCCACCACCGATTGTTTGATGCTGCGTGGTGAATACTCGAACACCGCCAGACCCAGGCGTGCTGCGGCGACGATCGCTGCGCCGCGGGCCTGCCCAAGCTTCAGCGCCGAACCAGCGCTGCGGGCCACGAACACCTGCTCGATCGCGAGTTCGGTCGGACGGTAACGTTCGATGATTTCGCTCAGGCAGTCGAATATGCGTCGCAAGCGTTCGGGCAGCTCCGCGTCCGCGACCCGGATACAGCCGCTGCCGGCATACTCGAGGCGCTTGCCCGTGCTGTGGATCACTCCGAAACCGGTCACCCGCGAACCCGGGTCCACCCCGAGAATCACAGCCGCCGTCGCCGGCGCACCATGCCCGGGCGACTGCACACCCACGTTCAGCCTGTGGTCTCCGCTGCGGGCGCGCGCAGCCGGATGTGCAGGTCACGCAGTTGTCCTGCATCGATGACGCCAGGCGCCTCGGTGAGCAGGCAGTTCGCACTCTGCGTTTTCGGAAACGCAATCACGTCGCGGATCGAGGCCGATCGCGTCATCAGCATCACGAGTCGGTCCAGACCGAACGCCAGACCACCGTGCGGCGGCGCCCCGTAGCGCAGCGCATCGAGCAGAAAACCGAACTTCTCGTGTGCCTCATCCTCGCCGATCCCAAGTATGCGGAATACCGATTGCTGCATGTCGCGCGTGTGGATACGAATCGAACCACCGCCGAGTTCCGTACCGTTCAGCACCATATCGTAAGCCTGCGAAAGCGCACTCCCCGGATCATTGACCAGAACCTCCGGCGCACAGGCCGGACGCGTGAACGGATGATGCAGCGGACTCCAGCGCCCCTTGTCGTCACGCTCGAACATCGGGAAATCGACCACCCACAGCGGCGCCCACTCGCAGGTGTAGAGATCGAGATCGGCACCAAGCTTGCAACGCAGGGCTCCGAGCGCTTCGTTGACCACCTTCGCACGGTCGGCGCCAAAGAAGATGAGATCACCGTCCTGCGCCGCAGTGCGCTCGAGCAACTCGCGCCTTGCTTCGAGCGGCAGGAATTTCACGATCGGCGATTGCAGTCCTTCCTCGAGGTCGTTGCGATCGTTCACCTTGATGTATGCCAATCCCCTGGCGCCGTAGATTCCGACGAAACGCGTGTAGTCGTCGATCTGCTTGCGACTCAGCAACGCCCCTCCACGAGGCACTTTCAGCGCTGCAACGCGCCCCTCCGGATCGCTGGCCGGCGCTGCGAACACCTTGAAGTCCACATCGCGCATCAGATCACTCACCTCGACCAGTTCGAGTGGGATGCGCAAATCAGGCTTGTCGCTGCCGAAACGCCGCATCGCCTCGGCCCAGGTCAGGCGCGGAAATTCACCGAGATCGTGCCCGAGAACCACGTCGAACAGCTCGCGCACCATGGCTTCGGCGGTCGCGGTGATCTCCGCCTGGTCGGCGAAGGCGAACTCGATGTCGATCTGCGTGAATTCTGGCTGGCGGTCAGCACGCAGATCCTCGTCACGAAAGCACTTCACGATCTGGTAGTAGCGATCGAAGCCAGCCACCATCAGCAGCTGCTTGAACAGTTGGGGCGATTGCGGCAGCGCGAAGAAACGCCCCGGGTGCGTACGGCTCGGCACCAGATAATCCCGCGCACCTTCGGGCGTTGCACGCGTCAGCATCGGTGTTTCGACTTCGATGAAACCACGGTCGCCGAGGAAATTGCGAATCGAGCGCGCGATATCGGAGCGCAGACGCAGGTTGCCGAGCATCTCCGGGCGGCGCAGATCGAGATAGCGGTAGCGCAGCCGGGTCTCCTCACCGACATGCGCGTGCTCGTCGAGCTGGAACGGCGGCGTTTCGGCTACGTTCAGAATTTCCAGTGCGCTCGCGTAAACCTCGATGCACCCGGTCTTCATCGCCGGGTTCACGGTGGCTTCGCTGCGCTCGCGCACGCGCCCTCGCACGCACAGCACGTATTCACTGCGCACGCGATCGGCAATCGCAAAGTGTTCGCCGCAATCCGGATCGACTACGACCTGCACCACTCCCTCGCGATCGCGCAAGTCCACGAAAATCACGCCACCATGATCACGACGGCGGTCCGCCCAGCCACAGAGCGTGACCTCCTGGCCAGTGTGGGAGACGTCGAGATCGCCACAATAGTGCGTGCGCATACCTGGATTCCGCCGTGTTCGAGTGCCTGGTTGTCTCAATTGTTGCCGTCTGCAGCGGGTGCTGCCGATGGTGTTGCAGCAGCGGCTGGCTTGTCGGGGGCCGTCGCGCCCGCCGCGTCGCCCGCCAGATTCTTCTTGCTGCCGCTCTTGAAGTCGGTCTCGTACCAGCCGCCGCCCTTCAGCCGGAAGCCGGCGGCGCTGATCTTGCGCCGCAGCTTCGTCTCGCCGCAGCTGGGACAAAGCGTCAGCGGTTCATCCGCGATCTTCTGCAGTTTCTCCAACCCGTGATTGCAGCCATCGCAGCAGTATTCGTAGATGGGCACGCCAGGTCCTCCTGCGGATATCCGGTCACACCGGCTGCGTCGACGACACAGCCAACAAAAAGACCGGGGATTATACTCCAGCTCCCACGCATGGATTATGCGAATTCATGCCGGATCCCGGACATCGGCGGCTGGCGCTGACGCCCCGGCAACGTCACCGCGCAGCGCCTGCTGGCGGGCGCGCAGAATTGAGGCAACACGCTGTTGCCGTGCAGGAATGAATGCATTATATATACGCGCGCTGCCGCGAGCCGCGCATGAAATCCGGTTTCTGCAGTATGCAAACAGGCTTCATCGGTGCGGGAGCCGCATCACCGAACAACCCCCCGAACCCACAAAGGAAGACACATGGCCGCAGACAAGAAAAAAGCCGCGAAGGCAAAGGCAGCTCCGAAGAAGGCTGCTGCAAAGGCAGCCCCGAAGAAGGCTGCTTCCAAACCCGCCGCGAAGGCTGCGGCAAAACCAGGACCGATCAAGGATCGCTGGAGCAAGACCGAGATCCTGAACGAAATCGCCGAACGTACGCAGGTCTCGCGCAAGCAGGCTACCGCCATCATCGATGAGCTTGCGGACATCATTGGTCGCCATCTTGGCAAGGGCGGCGCCGGTGAATTCGTGCTGCCGGGGCTGTTCAAGATCAACACCCGCAAGAAGCCTGCACAAAAGGCACGCAAGGGCGTCGATCCGTTCACCAAACAGGAGCGGACATTCCCTGCCAAGCCTGCCTCGGTATCGGTGAAGGTTCGCCCGCTGAAAAAACTGAAGGACATGGCTCACTGAGCCGCCCGGCACTCAGCCGGATCGAACGCCCTCACGGACATCCGTGGGGGCGTTTTGCATGCCTGCGCAATCCCGCACGCGAGACTCCCTCATCACGCCGCTCCAAGAAGGTCTCGCAGCGTCGCACACAAGGCGTCGCATTCGACAGCAGAATAAGGGGTGACGGGCACTACGCCCCAGACCGGACGCGGCCACGCCGGATCGCCCGTGAAACGCACGATATGGTGTACATGCAACTGTGGCACCTGGTTGCCGAGTGCGGCGACATTGAGCTTGTCACCGCCGAAATGCACCATCAACGCGCGGCCGAGCCTTGCCGATTCGCTCCAGAACTGCGCCAGATCCGGCTCGGAGAGCTCGTGAAGCTCACGCAGAGCGCTGCGCCGTGGCACGAGGATCAGCCACGGATAGTTGCGATCGCGCATCAGCAGCACGCGGCACAGCGGCAGATCGCCGACCAGTGCACAATCCGCCGCAAGCGCGGGATGCAATGCGAATCCGGTTTCCTGTTGCGTCATCGTTCCTTCCCTTCTTCACGGTCGTTTTCGCCTGTACGCTGATCACCCGTAGCCGTAGAATCCGCTGCTCCAACCCAACCTCCGGATATCGCGGAATACTAGCAGCATGCGCGCCAGCCAGCTCCTGATCGCCACCCTGAAGCAGACACCGGCCGACGCCGAGGTGATCAGCCACCAACTGATGTTGCGCGCAGGAATGATTCGCCGCCTGGCGTCCGGCCTCTATACCTGGCTCCCGCTGGGCCTGCGGGTGTTGCGTAAGGTCGAGCGTATCGTGCGCGAGGAAATGGACCGCAGCGGAGCGCAGGAAGTCCTGATGCCGGTGGTGCAGCCGGCGGAACTGTGGCAGGAATCAGGACGTTGGGTGCAGTATGGCCCGGAACTGCTGCGCATCGCGGATCGTCACGAGCGCGCCTTCTGCCTCGGACCCACGCACGAGGAAGTGATCACCGACCTGGCACGCAACGAGTTGCGCAGCTACCGCCAGTTGCCGGTCAACTTCTACCAGATCCAGACCAAGTTTCGCGACGAGATCCGCCCGCGCTTCGGCGTGATGCGTGCGCGTGAGTTCGTGATGAAGGACGCCTATTCCTTCCACCTCGACGAGCAGTCGCTGGACCGGACCTACCGTGAGATGCACCGTGCGTACTGCCGCATCTTCGATCGCATCGGGCTCGACTACCGCCCGGTAGTGGCCGACACCGGCAGCATCGGCGGCAGCGAGTCACACGAGTTCCACGTGCTTGCCGACTCCGGCGAAGACGCGATCGCGTTCAGTGATACCGGCGACTATGCCGCCAACGTCGAGAAGGCCGAAGCGCTTGCGCCGGCAGAGCCTCGTGCAGAACCGCGCGAGACATTGACCGAAGTGGCGACACCGGGCAGGCACACGATCGCCGACGTCAGCGAGTTCCTGAGTGTCACTCCGCAAGGCACGCTGAAGACACTGATCGTGATCGGCACCGAGACGCCGTTGGTGGCGCTGGTATTACGCGGCGACCATCAGTTGAACGCAATCAAGGCCGAGGCACATCCGCTGGTCGCCACGCCTCTGCGCCTCGCCGACGACGCTGCGATCACCGCAACGCTCGGCTGCCGTCCGGGTTCGCTGGGACCGGTGGGCATCGGCATTCCGGTACTCGCCGATCGCAGTGCTGCCGTTCTGTCCGACTTCGTCTGCGGTGCAAACCGCGATGGCTACCACCTGTGTGGTGTGAACTGGGGACGCGACTGCAGCCACGACGAGGTCTGCGACCTGCGCAACGTGGTCGACGGCGATGCCAGCCCCGACCACCAGGGCACCCTGACGGTACGTCGCGGCATCGAGGTCGGGCACATCTTCAAGCTCGGGCGCAAATACAGCGCAGCGCTTGGCGCGCGCGTGCTCGACGAGACTGGCGCCGAATGCACCCTGATCATGGGCTGCTATGGCATCGGCGTTTCCCGTATCGTCGCGGCGGCAATCGAGCAGAACCATGACGGCACCGGCATCGTTTGGCCCCGGGCGATCGCACCGTTCACGGTCGCAGTCGTACCGCTGAATGCACAGAAGTCGACACTCGTACGCGAAACTGCCGAGCGGCTGTACGCGGATCTCACCGCCCTCGGCATCGACGTGCTGCTCGACGATCGCGAAGAGCGCCCCGGCGTCAAGTTCGCCGACATGGAGCTGATCGGGATTCCGTATCAGGTGGTGATCGGCGAGCGTTCGCTTGCGAACGGCATGGTCGAATACCGGCAGCGCTCCGGAGGCGAACGCGCGGAGGTGCCGGTTGCATCGATCGCGCAGTTGCTGCGTGACCGTATAATCCAGAACTGAACCCGAAAGCGAGGAGAAGACGATGATCAAACTGATCCTGCTCGTGGCGATCGCCTGGCTGCTGTGGCTGATCCGTGAGGAACTGGTACAGATGGGCGAACGCCAGCGCAACCTCAAGGCGATGCTGGAACGGCTCACGGAACGCGTCGATCGTCTGGCCAGCGCGACCCGTCAGCCGGACTCCGGAAGCGACGACTGATTCAGCCGCGGTGCAGCCAGCGCGCGACGTCCTCGGCAAAGTAGCTGAGGATCATGTCCGCGCCGGCGCGCCGGAACGCGGTCATGGTCTCCATGACCAGCGCACGCTCGTCCATCAATCCGGCTGCCGCTGCGGCCTTGATCATCGCGTATTCCCCACTGACCTGGTAGACGGCGAGCGGGCGCGCACAGTGGGCACGGATCGCGGCCAGCACGTCGAGATATGCGAGCCCCGGCTTGACCATCAGGATATCGGCGCCCTCTTCCTCGTCGCGCAGTGATTCCGCGAGCGCTTCGCGGGCATTGGCTGCGTCGAGCTGGTAGGCGGCACGGTTGCCCTTGAAACTGCTGTCGACCGCATCACGGAACGGACCGTAGAATGCCGAGGCGAACTTGGTCGAGTACGACATCACCGGCAGGTGCGAAAAGCCGGCCCCGTCGAGGCCGGCACGGATTGCAGCGATCATCCCGTCCATCATGCCCGACGGAGCGATCATGTCGACACCCGCATGCGCTGCGGTCAGCACCTGGCGCACCAGATTCGTAACGGTCGGGTCGTTCAGCACCCGGTCACCCTCGACCACACCGCAGTGACCATGATCGGTGTATTCGCAGAAACAGTTGTCGCTGATCACCAGCATGTCGGGCGCCGCATGCCTGGCACCACGGATCATGCGCGCCATCAGCCCTTCCGGATTCCAGGTGTCGCTGCCACAGGCGTCCTTGTGCTGCGACACGCCGAACAGCATCACCGCACCGATACCGAGATCGCGCGCACGTGCAACGACCTCGCCAAGCCCGGCCTCGGTATGGCGCACCACGCCCGGCATGCTCGGAATCGGCACGGCACGCTTCGCGCCCTCCTCCACGAATACCGGCAGGATAAGTTGCGAGGGTGCAAGCGAGGTCTCGCGTACCAGCGCACGCAAGCGCTCGCTGCCACGCAGACGACGGAAACGGAACCGCAGTTCGGTCACGACAGGGACTCTCCGGTGCGATGCAGGTGAATCGGACTCAGACGCCCATGTTGCCGAGCGTAACCAGCATGCTGTTGACGATCGCCGTCAGATTGGGATGGCGCGCCTCGAAGCCGCTCAGCGCCTCCTCGAACTCGGCCACCAGGCCAGCAGGATCGCCGACGCGGTTCTCCGCATCGAGTTCGTGCTGCACGCTCTCCGCAAGCCGATGCAGTCGCGCGAGCCGCGCCACATCGGCGCTATCGGTACGTGCGATTTCCTCGCGCAGGCGCACCAAGTCGGCACGCAGTCTGTCGATCGGCATGACAAGTCTCCGGCTGTCGATGTCCGGATTATCGACCATCACGCCGGGGCGGCATACCCCCGCGATCACGACGAATCCTGACGTATTGGCAATTCGAGCCGGATGTCGACTGGTTGGGATCGTGGCGAAAGACACGGCACGACCCCGTCGGCATGAATGCCGACCTGCGCCCAGATCAGGTCCGCGCGTGGCAACACCTTCGCGTCGGGGGGCGTGCGCCGCAGGGATGCATTACGGCATCCCTGCGGTGTGAAGGCATCGTCGCGCGCTGCTTGCCCCGACAATCAGAGGCTCTTGCGACAGCCTCTCAGGGCGCACCGTCGAAGAAGGTACGGAATCCGCTCGGTGCATGGCGCCCGAAGCAGATCGTCTCCAGCGTGCCCACGCCTTCGCGATCCCCCATGCGCGCACGCACCATCTGGTGCACATGGATGCTGCTGTACTCGAGAGGATCGATGGCATCCAGGCGCCACGTTTCGCCGGTGATCGCTTCCTCGCCCTTCCAGAACCCGTGCCCCCATTCGGGGTGCGAATAACCGATCCCCTTCATCTGGAACGCCACCAGTGGTTCGAGCGTGATCGTCAGTTCCTCGCCGGAGTGTTCCACGAAGTGGAACTCGGCAGCGCGACTGCGCCGCGTTCCCTGCTGCCAATGGATGCGATGACGCGCGGTCTGCATGTGTCGCAACGCGGTTTCCTGCTGCGGCACCAGCTCGGGTGCTGCGTAGACCGGTTGAATGCACGCGGCGAGTTGCGTCGGATTGCCGTCACGATCCTCGAATGTGTTGAACTGCGTGCACACATCGCCGAAATCGATCGGGGACCAGACCCAGTAGACGCCGGGCTCACCGTTCATCAGCCCGGGCGCACCGCCTTCGGGCTCACCGACCGGTCGCACACCCCACGACTTGTCGCGCGCCCCGAAGGTGCTTTCCCGGCGCACCTCGTAACGGCGCCCCTCGATCGCGAAGTGCCCGTGCCAGCAACCGAACTGCGTGAAGCGGCTGTTGTGCATGATCAGGCGACCGTCATCATACATGACGTTCTTCGGCTCCTCGGTCGGCACGCTGCGCGCCTCGAACATCAGGTCGCACTCGATTCCGGTCTCGTTCGGCAGCAGGCGCACGCGCACGCGGCGCATCGGTTCGATCACCTCGACCGTGAACGGACCGACCACCGTATGCGCGCGCTCGTGCGGCGCGCGCCGGGAGCCGTGGAAACTGTGCTGCACGCCGTCGACCACCACGCTGAAATGGCCGTCCAGCACGCGCCGGTTCGGATACAGCCCGAGACCGACCTCGAATATGAACGCCCCGGCGGTATCGAAACCGTTGAACCAGTAGCGATCGTAGAAATTGCGATCGCTCTGCGAAGGCTGCGCTACGGGCTCGTGCGTCTGGTGGATGCAGTAGTCGTCGAAGCTGGTGATCATTGGCATGCCTCCTAGGCTTTCCGCCGCACTATCCACGGCTGGCATCGGCGATGCAAGTTACGCTTTTGCCAGAGACTGCATTCTGCCGCCGGCCCCGCAACTCACTCGCGGAACGTCGTGATCGCGACATCGTAGACGCCGGCTTCACGCGCCTGGTCAGCGATCGCCGCGAACACCCCGGTAGCGGAATCCTCGTGAGCACGCACGACCAGTCCGGCCTGCGGCCGGGTCGCATGCAGGCGCTCAAGGGCGGTGCGCACCGAACGCACGTCGATGCGGCGCGCGCCGAGCCAGATCTGATCGTCGTGCGCAACAGTCAGCACCAGACTGCGCTCCCCGGCATCGGCTTCCATGGCCGCCGCAGGCGCACCCGCGACGCCGATTCCCGTCTCGCGCACGAAGGACGCGGTCACGATGAAGAAGATCAGCATGATGAAGACCACATCGAGCAGCGGCGCGAGATCGATCTCCACATCTTCTTCTGCGGCACGCCGGTGCGGAATGTGCGCAATCATGGTCTGCGCTCCTCAGCCCAGCAGCCGTGCTGCCCGTTCCAGATAGCGCTCCACGATCCGCGCCACCTGCTCGGGCGGTGCGGTCTTCATGCCTCCACTCGCCCCCTTGACCAGTCGCGCATACACCCCCTCGACGATACAGGCCTGCTTCCACCAGCCGAAGGCCGCAAAGAAGTCCGCATCGGCCAGCGGCACACCGCTGAATTCCTCGTAGCAGGCGACGACCTCGGCACGACGCGGAAACTGCGGCAGGCGAGTAGGGGCGTCCGGCAGCAGCGTGATGTCGTCCCCCGGCTCTGCCCAGTACATCAGCGACCAGTAGAAGTCGGCTACCGGATCACCGATCGTGCACAGCTCCCAGTCGAGCACAGCGCACACGCGATGATCGGCACCCAGCACCGTGTTGTCGAAGCGGTAGTCGCCGTGCGCCAGCGCAGACGGACGCGTCTGTGCCGGGATCTGCGCGCTGAGCCGCTCGTGCAGCGTTTCGAGCAATGGCAGGTCGCGCGTCTTCGATGCCTCCACCTGGCGGCGCCAGCGTGCCAGCTGGCGTGCCACATAGCCCTCGTGTCGACCAAGGTCGCCGAGACCGATCGCCACCGGATCCAGCGCGTGCAGTGCTGCCTGTGTCGCCACCAGCGAGCGCATTGCCACACGCGCCTGCACCGCATCGAGCGATGCGGCCGCACCCGCATCACGCAGGATCAGCCCATCGACGAAGCTCATCGCATAGAACTGCGCACCCGTGATCGTCTCGTCGGCACAGTACGCGAGTGGCCGTGGCACCGGAACCGCAGGTGCATTTGCAGCCAGTGCGCGCATGATGCGCCACTCGCGGCTCATGTCGTGGGCGGTCGCGAGGGCTCCGGCCACCGGCGGACGACGCAGCACGAACACCGCGCCGCGTGCATCCTCGACGCGGTAGGTCAGATTCGACCCACCTGCAGCTATCAGCCGGAAGCTGAGCGGCACCACCAGGTCGGGTAACTCCTGGGCCAGCCAGTCGACGACGCGCTCGCGATCGATCCCCTTCAGCACCGGCGCTTCGCTCATGACACCGTCCCCGGCACGCCGGCACGGATCTCGCCCACACGCTCGCCGAACAGCTCCTGCGCACGCCGCCGCCGCGCAGGCATATACTCGCTCGGCTGCTCGACCGCGACCCAGTTGCGCAGCAGTTCGCGTACGACGGTCTGCTTGTGCACCTCGTCGGCACCGTCGGCGATGCGCAGCGCACGTGCCGTGCGGTACATCTCCTCGAGCGGCAGGTCGGAGGTATAGCCGAGGGCGCCGTGGATCTGGATCGCGCGATCGATGATCGCGAGCAGTGTGCGCGGCACGACGAACTTGACCAGCGCGATCTCGCGGCGCGCCTCACGGCTGTAGTCGCCGCTCTGATCCATGCGCCAGGCAGCGCGCAGCACCAGCAGGCGCGCCATCTCCAGTTCCGCGTGCGACTCGGCGATCATATCCTGCACCATCTGGTGCTTTCCGAGCGGCTTGCCCTGCGTGACACGGGAAACCGCGCGCTCGCACATCATCTCGAAGGCGCGCGCGGCCTGCCCCAGGCAGCGCATCGCATGGTGGATGCGCCCGCCACCGAGGCGCTTCTGCGCCAGCACGAAACCATCGCCCGGTTCACCGATCATGTGATCGAGCGGGACGCGGCAGTTCGTGAACTGCACTTCGGTGTGCCCGCCGATGCGATCCATCAACCCGTCACCGGAGAACGGGTGATGCATCGAACCGACGTCGCGCAACAGTTCGACGCCGGGATGACGGCACGGCACGACCAGCATCGCCGCGCGCCGGTGCAGTGGTGCTGCGGGGTCGGTCACTGCCATCACGAGCATGAAATCCGAGACGCTGGAGTTCGATGCGAACCACTTGCGTCCGTTGATCACCCATTCGTCGCCGTCGCGCTCGCAACGCGTCGTGATCCCGGTCGGGTCGGAACCGCTATTGCCTGGCTCGGTCAACGCGAAAGTACTGCGCACTCGCCCTGCGAGCAGCGGCTCCAGCCAGCGTATGGCCTGCTCCTCGTTGGCACCGGCAGCAAGCAGTTCGGCGTTACCGGAATCGGGCGCCTGACAGCCGAAAATCTCCGGCGCGAGCACGCTGCGCCCGAGCACCTCCTGCAACAGCGCCAGACGGAGCTGCCCCATGCCGCCACCGCCGTGCTCTGGCGGCAGATGCGCCGCCCACAGCCCGCGCTCCTTCACCTGCTGCTTGAACGGTGCCCAGAGCACGTCGAGCTGGCGCTGGTTCAAGCCCTCGCCCGCGATCTCCAGCGGTATCACGGTCTCATCGACGAACCCGCGCACCCACGCGAGGTCACGCTCGAAATCCGCATCGGTACTGAAATCCCACGCCATTGCAGATCCTCCCGGGTGTTTGCGGTTCAAGGGCAAGCTGCGCCCATGGTAGCGTCCGCCGCCACGGGCGCAATGCCGGTGCTGTTCGACTTCGGGTGACGCTGGCGCTCAATCCGCCGCAGTATCGGACCGGCACAGGGCTTCGATGATCGGACGGTCGGCAGCGGGAAAGTCGAAGGGATCGAGGTGATGTACTGCCACCCAGCGCAGCGGTTGACCTTCGCGCCCGCGCACATCGCCGGCGAACGCGGTCACGCGCCACACATGCAGCTCCACCGAACGGTCGGGATAAGCGTGCCGAACCGTGAGCAAGGGCTGCGCGCTTTCGACGCGGATACCGAGCTCCTCGTGCAGCTCGCGGGCAAGCGCTGCTTCGACGCTCTCGCCGTCGGCGATCTTGCCACCCGGAAACTCCCACAGACCGCCCTGGTGCAGGTGTGCGTGGCGCAACGCGACCAGCACCTCGCCAGCCGCGTTGCCGATCACGCCGACGGCGACGCGCAACATCACCACTCAGGTACGGTATTCGGCGTTGATGCGCACGTAGTCGTGCGAAAGGTCGCTGGTCCACACGCTCGCCGACGCCGCGCCACGACCAAGATCGATCACGATCCGGATCTCCTCACGCGCCATCACGCGCTGTCCATCAGCCTCGGTATAGGCAGGATCACGCGCCCCGCCACGCACGATCGGCACCTCGTCGAGATCGATGGCCACTCGCGCGACATCCAGTCCGGCAACGCCGGCGCGCCCGACCGCAGCGAGAATGCGCCCCCAGTTCGGATCGCTGGCAAACAGCGCCGTCTTCACCAGCGGCGACTCGGCGACTGCATACGCGGCACGCCGGCACTCCGCGACGTCGAGCCCACCCCGCACCATCACCTCGACGAATTTCGTCGCACCCTCGGCGTCGCGCACGATCGCCTGCGCGAGTTCCAGGCAGACTTCCTCGAGTGCCGCCGCCAATTCCATCGCGCCAGCATCCGTGATCGAGCGGATCGGCGGTGCGCCGGCCGCACCGGTTGCAACCAGCACGCAGGCGTCATTGGTCGACGTGTCACCATCGACCGTGATCGCGTTGAAGCTGGCGTCCACCGCGCGCCCGAGCAGCGCATCGAGCAGCGCCGGATCGACCGTGGCGTCCGTCGCAACGAAGGCGAGCATCGTCGCCATGTCGGGACGGATCATGCCCGCCCCCTTCGCGATGCCGCTGACCGTCACCGCGGACGTGCCGATACGCACACGACGGCTGGCTCCCTTGGGCCGTGTATCGGTGGTCATGATGCCTTCGGCTGCCATTTGCCAGCCTTCGGCATCCAGCGCCGCCAGCGCCTGCGACAACCCCGCAATCACACGGGCGGTCGGCAGTGGCTCGCCGATCACGCCGGTCGAGAACGGGAGGACGGCTTGCGGTGTCAGCGCCACGAGATCCGCAAGCGCGTCACAGCACGCGCGGGCGTCCTGTATCCCGCGCTCACCGGTACCTGCGTTGGCATTGCCGGTATTGATCAGCAGATGGCGTACTCCGGCGGCCGTCGCAAGATGTTCGCGAGCCACCGTCACCGGTGCGGCGCAAAAGGCGTTGCGCGTGAACCGTGCAGCAACGCGACTGCCCGGAGCCAGTTCGAGGATCACCAGGTCGCGGCGACCCGGCTTGCGGATGCCGGCGCAGGCGCTACCGAGGCGCACGCCCTGCACCGGGGCGAGCGGAAAGCGGGAGGCTGCGCCTACTGCCATCGAATGTACTCCTCGCGACGGCGTGCGCCGATCAGGCGATCTGCCCGTGGCAATGCTTGTATTTCTTGCCCGAACCGCATGGGCACGGCTCGTTGCGCCCGACCTTCGGCGTCTCGCGCACGAACGGCTCCGCTGCCACCGCCGGTGGCGGTTCGGCGTCAGCCGCATCCTCATCCGGCGCAACCGCCAACCCGGAAGCCGATGCATGCATGTAGCGGGCACGCTGCTGTTCGCGTTCCTGCGCTTCGCGCTGCTGGCGCTCCAGCGCCTCGACTTCCTCCTCGCTGCGCACCTGTACGCGCGACAGGAATCGCACGACCTCGTACTTGACGTTCTCGAGCAGTTGCTCGAACAGCTTGAACGCCTCGCTCTTGTATTCCTGCTTCGGGTTGCGCGCGGCATAGGCGCGCAGGTGGATGCCCTGGCGCAGCGCGTCCATCGTCGCCAGGTGTTCCTTCCACAGCGTATCGAGCACCTGCAGCATGATATGGCGCTCGAGCTTGCGGGCTTCCTCGCCAAGCGGTGCGATACGGTGGCGGTAGTCTTCGGCCACTGCGTTCACGATGCGCTCACGCACCGCACGCTCCTCCAGTCCGGACTCCTCCTCCAGCCAGTGCACAACCGGCAATTGCAGCCCGTATTCGGCGTGCAGGTGCTGTTCGAGGCCGGCGATGTTCCACTGCTCCTCGATGCTTTGCGGTGGCATGAAGCCATCGATCACGCCATTGACCACATCGGCCCGGATCCGCTCGATGGCGTCGCTGACATCGGCTGCCATGAGCAGTTCGTTGCGCTGCGTGTAGACCACGCGACGCTGGTCGTTGGCGACATCGTCGTACTCGAGCAACTGCTTGCGGATATCGAAGTTCCGGCCTTCGACCTTGCGCTGCGCCTTCTCGATCGCATTGCTGACCATGCGGTGCTCGATCGCCTCGCCGCGCTGCATCCCGAGCGCCTGCATGAACCCCTTGACGCGATCGGACGCAAAGATACGCATCAGATTGTCTTCGAGCGACAGATAGAAACGCGACAGCCCGGGATCCCCCTGGCGGCCCGCGCGTCCGCGCAACTGGTTGTCGATCCGCCGCGATTCGTGTCGCTCGGTACCGATGATGTGCAGCCCGCCGGCCTCGAGCACACGGCGGTGACGCCCCTCCCAGTCCGCACGCAGCGCCGCAACCTTTGCCTCGGTGACATCCTCGATCTGCGCGATCTCGGCCTCGAGATTGCCACCCAGCACGATGTCGGTACCGCGACCGGCCATGTTGGTTGCGATCGTGACCGTTGCGGGCCGTCCGGCCTGTGCGATGATCTCTGCCTCGCGCTCGTGGTACTTCGCGTTCAGCACCTGGTGCGGAATCTTCTGCTTGTGCAGGAACTGCGAGAGTTCCTCCGAGGTTTCGATCGACGCCGTGCCGACCAGAACCGGCGCGCTCTTGTCGGTGTACGACTTGATGTCGGCGACCACCGCCTCGAACTTTTCCTCCTTGGTCAGGTACACGAGGTCGTTCAGGTCCTGGCGGATGCACGGCTTGTTGGTCGGGATCACGACGACGTCGAGGCCGTAGATCTGGCGGAACTCGAACGCTTCGGTGTCTGCGGTACCGGTCATCCCGGCAAGCTTCGCGTACAGGCGGAAATAGTTCTGGAACGTCGTCGAGGCCAGTGTCTGGCTTTCGGACTGGATGCGCACGCCTTCCTTGGCTTCGATCGCCTGGTGCAATCCTTCCGACAGCCGCCGCCCCTGCATCGTGCGCCCGGTGTGCTCGTCGATCAGCACCACCTGTCCGTTCTGCACGATGTACTCCACATCGCGCTGGAACAGGTGATGAGCGCGCAACGCCGTATGCACATGGTGCAGCAGCGCGAGATTGATTGCGTGATAGAGACTCTCGCCTTCCGGCAACAGGCCTTCGGCGATCAGCAACTGCTCGATGAACAGATGCCCGTCCTCGGTGAGTTCGACCTGGCGTGTCTTCTCGTCGATCACGAAGTGTCCTTCGGCACTTTCCTCGGCAGCGCGGCGCATGCGCGGCACCAGCGCATTGATGTGCTTGTACAGCCGCGAACTGTCCTCGCTGGCACCGGAGATGATCAGCGGCGTGCGCGCCTCGTCGATGAGAATCGAATCGACCTCGTCGACGATCGCGAAATTGGGCTCGCGCTGCATGCGGTCCTCGAGACTGAAGACCATGTTGTCGCGCAGATAGTCGAAGCCGAACTCGTTGTTGGTGCCATAGGTGATGTCGGCTGCGTAGGCTTCGCGCTTGCTCTGCGCATCCTGCCCGGTGAGGATCACACCGACCGTCATGCCGAGGAAGCGGTAGATCGGCGCCATCCAGTTAGCGTCGCGCTGCGCAAGGTAGTCGTTCACGGTCACCACGTGCACGCCCTTGCCGGCAAGCGCGTTCAGATAGACCGGCAGGGTAGCGACCAGCGTCTTGCCTTCACCGGTGCGCATCTCGGCGATGCACCCCTCGTGCAGCGTGATGCCGCCGATCATCTGCACATCGAAATGCCGCATGCCGAGCACGCGCCGGCCAGCCTCCCGCACGCAGGCAAATGCCTCCGGCAGCAGCTGGTCCAGCGCTTCACCACCGGCAAGGCGCTCACGCAAACGCACGGTCGACGCACGCAGCTCAGCGTCGTCGAGAGCGCTGATCTGTGGTTCCAATGCGTTGATACGCGTCACGATACGCCGCATTCGCTTGAGTTCGCGGGCGTTCTTCGTGCCGAAAATCTTCTGGATCAGCGAGCGGACCATGGTTCAGGCGGGTTCCGGGCGTGAAGCGGCACGCGATTATAACCGAGGCAACCGTACTGCCGCGCGAGCTTGCATGGTGAAGCAACGCTCCGGCAGCCCCGGAGCGTCTCTGGATTGCGACAGGATCAGCGGTTCAGGCAAGCGACGTTCAGGCCGCCGCACGGATGCGGCGGTAACTGCCGGCGACTTCTTCCACCAGCTCCCACGCATCGGGGCGCGCAAGCAGCGCACGCAGCAGGGCCACGTTCATCGCATGCCCCGATTTATGGCCGCGGAACTCCGCCACCAGGCGCCGGCCGAGCAGGTACAGATCGCCGATCGCATCGAGAATCTTGTGCCGCACGAACTCGTCCTGGTAACGCAATCCGTCTTCGTTCAGGATGCGATCGCTGTCGACGACGATCGCGTTGTCGGTACTGCCGCCGAGCGCAAGGCCGTGCGAGCGCAGGTACTCGACTTCGTGGGTAAAACCGAAGGTACGTGCGCGACTGATGTCCTTCACGAACGATGCCGTCGCACTGTCGAAGCTTGCCGTCGCCTTGCTGTGGCGCAGCACCGGATGATCGAACTCTATCGAGAACTCGACCCGGAACGAATCCGACGGATACAGCGCCGCGAACTTGTCACCATCGCTCACCTCGATCGGGCGCAGCACGCGCACGTAGTGGCGCGGCTGGTGCTGCTCGGCGATTCCGGCCGACTGCAGCAGGAATACCAACGGCCCCGCACTGCCGTCCATGATCGGCACCTCGGATGCCGACAATTCGACGATCATGTTGTCGATGCCGACGCCCGCGCACGCCGCAAGCAGATGTTCTATCGTGCCGACCTGGACCCCGTCGCGGCGCAGCATCGTGCACAGCCGCGATTCGCATACGTAGTCCACTCGCGCCGGCAACTCGACCACGGGATTCAGATCCACGCGCCGGAACACGATGCCGGTACCCGGCGGTGCCGGAAGCAGATTGAGGTGGATGTCCTCACCCGTATGCAGACCGACACCGCGTGCGCGAATCGAATTGCGAAGCGTATGTTCCATCGTCAGCATTTTCACAGTTGTACCCCACCCATATGGTTATCCGATCTGCGGGGTCGGCCTGCCTTGTCGACGGATGCCGTACACCGCACCATGCGTGGCGCGGCGCACGGGTCCCACCCGTTGCCGGCCCTCAGT
The DNA here is from genome assembly GCA_024234165.1 of Pseudomonadales bacterium. Classification (NCBI taxonomy): domain Bacteria; kingdom Pseudomonadati; phylum Pseudomonadota; class Gammaproteobacteria; order Pseudomonadales; species Pseudomonadales bacterium. The sequence goes on along the minus strand of JACKOP010000003.1, from coordinate 606,366 downwards.
CCACTTGCCGGCGCAGAAAAGCGGGAATATCCAGATAATCCAGATCCCGCTCCGCACCGACCGCGATCTGCGGCCGCTCGGCTGCCGGCTCGCGCCCTCCGGCCTGGCGTCGCCGCACCGCCGGCGAATCCAGCCCGCGATAATCCGGACCGGCAGCCGCCACGTGCGTGTTGTCGACCACCTTGACCGGTCGCTCCTTGCGCGCTTCACCCAACCCCGTGGCCACCACCGTGACCTTGATCTCCCCGTTCATTTCCGGATCGATCACCGTTCCGACCACCACGGTCGCGGAGTCAGATGCGAACTCCTCGACAGTGTCGCCGACTTCTTCGAATTCGCCGAGAGAGAGATCGGGTCCCGCGGTGATATTCACCAAAATACCCCGGGCTCCCTGCAGATTGATGTCCTCCAGCAACGGGCTGCGGATCGCCGCCTCGGCAGCCTCGCGCGCACGGTTCTCGCCACGTGCAACGCCGGTTCCCATCATCGCCATGCCCATTTCCGACATCACGGTACGCACATCCGCGAAATCGACGTTGATCATCCCCGGGCGGATGATCAGATCGGCAATGCCCTGTACCGCGCCGAGAAGCACGTCATTCGCCGCCTTGAACGCATCGAGCAGACTGGTGTTCTTGCCAAGCACGCTGAGCAGCTTCTCGTTCGGGATCGTGATCAGCGAGTCGACGTGCTGCTGCAATTCCAGCAATCCCTCTTCGGCGATCGTTGCGCGCTTCTTGCCCTCGAACTTGAACGGCCGGGTGACCACCGCAACGGTCAGGATGCCGAGCTCCTTGGCCACCTCGGCGACGATCGGCGCCGCACCGGTGCCGGTGCCGCCACCCATGCCAGCCGTGATGAACACCATATCGGCACCGCCCAGCACTTCCGCGATGCGGTCGCGATCCTCGAGTGCCGCCTGGCGCCCGATCTGCGGATTGGCACCCGCGCCGAGCCCCTTGGTGATACCCGAGCCAAGCTGCAGCACGGTACGCGAGGCGATGTCGGACAGTGCCTGCGCGTCGGTATTCGCGCAGATGAACTCCACCCCATCGACCGAGTTGCCGATCATGTGCTTGACGGCGTTGCCGCCGCCACCACCGACGCCTACCACCTTGATGACTGCGGTCTGCGGTACGTTGTCTACCAGTTCGAACATGGCTCACACCTCTCCGTTGAATTGACTGACGGTCCAAAAATCAGAAATTGCCCTGCAACCACTGCTTCATCTTCTTCACCAGGCCGCGGCCCGGAGCTTCCTTGACACCTGCGCCGGCCGCGTACTGCTTGACGCCGAACAGCAGCAGTCCCACGGCCGTCGAATAGATCGGGTTCTTCACGATATCGGCCATGCCCTGCACGCCGGCGGGAGAACCGATGCGTACCGGCATGTGGAAGATCTCCTCGGCGAGTTCGACCACGCCTTCCATCTTCGAGGTGCCACCGGTCAGCACGATGCCGCCGGCCAGCATGTCCTCGAAGCCGCTGCGGCGGATCTCCGACTGCACCAACGTGAACAGCTCGTCGTAGCGCGGCTCCACGACCTCCGCCAGCGCCTGCCGCGACAGGTCACGCGCGCCGCGCTCGCCGACACCGGGCACCTTGATCGTCTCGTCTGCGCCGGCCAATTGCGCGAGCGCGCACGCATAGCGGATCTTGATCTCCTCGGCGTACTGCGTCGGCGTGCGCAACGCCATCGCAATGTCGTTGGTGACCTGGTCACCGGCGATCGGGATCACGCCGGTATGGCGGATCGCGCCTTCGGTGAAGACCGCGATATCCGTCGTGCCACCGCCGATATCGACCAGGCAGACGCCGAGCTCACGCTCATCGTCGGTCAGCACCGCGTAGCTCGATGCGAGTTGTTCGAGGATGATCTCCTCGACTTCGAGGCCGCAGCGACGAATGCACTTCTCGATGTTCTGCGCCGCATTGACCGCACAGGTCACGACGTGCACCTTCGCCTCGAGGCGCACGCCGGACATCCCGAGCGGCTCCTTGATCCCCTCCTGGCTATCGATGATGTATTCCTGCGGCAGGATATGCAGGATCTTCTGGTCGGCCGGTATCGCCACCGCCTGCGCTGCATCGATCACGCGTTCGATGTCGTGCGCGTAGACCTCACGGTCACGGATCGCAACGATGCCGTGCGAGTTCAGGCTGCGGATGTGGCTGCCGGCGATACCGGCATATACCGAGTGGATCTGACAGCCTGCCATCAATTCGGCCTCTTCGATCGCACGCTGGATCGACTGCACGGTCGATTCGATATTGACCACCACACCCTTCTTCAGGCCGCGCGAAGGGTGCGAACCCAGCCCGACGATCTTCAGCAAACCGTCGCCAGCAACCTCGCCGACCATCGCGACCACTTTCGAGGTGCCTATATCCAGCCCGACAATCATCTTTCCGCTCATCGATACCCTCATTCACTGCTGTGTCGCGCCGGCGCCACCGGCGCGCGCGCGATACTTGCGTCCCGCTGCCGGTTCGCCCTTCCAGGCCACCGCGACGCCGTTGGTGTAACGCATGTCCAGGCGCTCCACGCGGTCGCGCTCCATCGCCCAGTCGTGCGTGAACAGGCGCGCCATCCGCGCGGCCCTGCGCTCGATGTCGCGCCGCCCCAACAGCACCTCACTGCCGTTGTCGAGCCGCATGCGCCACGCGTGCTTGCCGTCCAGCATCAGTCGTGCGATGCGCAGCCCCGCCGGCTCCAGCAGCCCCGTGAACACATCGAACTGGCGCAGCAACATCGTCTCGCTGCCCGCAGGTCCGTCGACACGCGGCAACTCCACACCCGGCAGCCCGACCTGCGGATGAAACACCTCGGCGTAGGGGTTGAGGTACGCGTCGTCACCGAAGCGCAGCACCGGGACCTGCTCCGTGATGAACACCATCAACCGATCCGGCCAGGCGCGGCGCACCGTGACCTGGTACACCATCGGCAACGCCAGCAGGTCGTCGCGGATGCGCGCGAGATCGACCATGAAATAACCCGTACCCAGATGCGGCAGCATGATCCGCTCCACCACCTCGCGATCCAGAAAGCGGAAATCTCCGTTTACCGTGACCTTGCTGATCGGCACGTTTGCGACTTCGGTCAGTGCGGCGTAGCCGAGTCGCAACGCCACCACCAGCAGCACCGCGATCGTTACCGGCGTCAGCCACGCTGCACGCGTGACGCGCCGGCCAGCACCCTTGCGCGTCGCGCCGCGGCGCAGTCCGGCCCGACCACCGAGGCGCAGCAACACGCTGCTCATGCACCGGACCCCATGTACTGGCTGCACGCGAGACTCGCATTGAAGATGCGCGCCACCAGATCATCGAAACCGATCCCGGCCGCCCGTGCTGCCATCGGTACCAGGCTGTGGTCGGTCATGCCGGGCGAGGTGTTCACCTCGAGCACCAGAAATTCGCCACTGCCGGCATCGCGCATCACGTCCACGCGCCCCCACCCGCTGCAACCCAGGCTGTCGTAGGCGTGTGCGGCAAGCCGGGCGAGCGAGCGCTCCTCGGCCGGCTCGAGCCCCGAGGGGCACAGGTAGCGCGTACTGTCGAGACGGTATTTCGCGTCGTAGTCATAGAACGTGCGCGGTGTTTCGAGCCGGATCGACGGCAGCACCTCGCCATCGACGATCGCCACCGTGTATTCCGGGCCGTCGACACGGCGCTCGACCAGCACCTGGGTGTCGTATCGACGCGCCAGCGCGATGGCCGCGCGCAGCGTCGGCGCGTCGTCGACCGGCGAGATGCCGATGCTGGAGCCCTCGCTGGCCGGCTTCACGAACAGACGCGGCCCGAGCCGGGCGCTCAGCGCCGCATAATCCGCGGCGGCGTCCCCGACCAGCGCAAAGTCCGGCGTGGCGACACCCTCGGCCTGCCAGAAGCGCTTGCAACGCAATTTGTCCATGGCCAGCGCGCAGGCGAGCACACCGCTCCCCGTGTAGCTGATTCCCAGCGTCTGCAGCGCTCCCTGCATCGCACCGTCTTCACCGCCTCGGCCATGCAGCGCTATGAACGCATGCGCCACACCGGCATCGACCAGACGTTGCACGACGTCCGCGCCAACATCGAACGCCAGCACCTCGCCCAGCCGTCGCGCGAGCGCCGCGTGCACGGCTCGCCCGGAGGCGAGCGATACCTCGCGCTCCGCCGACGTGCCACCCATCAGCACGGCCACCGGTCCGCGCAGCGCTGCGGTATCGATCGCGAACTCCCTCATGCCTGCCTCTCGCTTCGAGTGGCCCACTCGACGACGGCTCCGACCAGCCTGCCAACGCTGCCCGCGCCCTGCAGCAGCAGGAAATCGTCTGGCCTGAGCACCTGCTCCAGCAGTTCAAGCACGTCCTCGGTTCGTTCGACGAAGATGGGGTCGATGCGTCCGCGCTGGCGGATGCTGCCACTGAGACTGCGCCCGTCGGCACCCGGCAACGGATCCTCGCCTGCCGGATACACCTCGAGCAGCAGCAGCACATCGACCTGCGACAGCACGCGCACGAAGTCCTCGTAGAGTTCGCGCGTGCGCGAATAGCGGTGTGGCTGGTACACCATCACCAGGCGCCGCCCGGGCCAGCCGGCACGCACCGCGGCAAGGTTTGCTGCAACCTCGGTCGGGTGATGCCCGTAATCGTCGACCAGCAGGAAGCTGCCACCGGCGCACGGAAGCTCCCCGTGCGACTCGAACCGTCTGGCCACGCCCTGGAAATTCGCCAGACCACGCACGATGGCCTCGTCAGCGACGCCCTCGTCGCTCGCCACCGCCACCGCAGCCGTCGCGTTCAGCGCATAGTGACGCCCGGGCAGGCCAAGGTGCAGATCGAGCGCGGCACGCCCCCCGGGGCGCAGCACCCGGAACCGCGAACTGGCCCCGTGCTGCCGGTAATCGCGCAGGCGATAGTCGGCGGATTCCGATTCGCCATAGGTCAGAACCTGGCGCGCCACCTCAGGGAGGATCGAAGCCGCTGCCGGATCATCGATGCACACCACGCACATGCCATAGAAAGGCAGGTTGTGCAGAAACTCCACGTAGGTGCGCTTCAAACGCTCGAAATCGCCGCCATAGGTCCCCATATGGTCGGCGTCGATGTTCGTGACCACGGCCACCATCGGCTGCAGGTGCAGGAACGATGCATCACTTTCGTCGGCCTCGGCGACCAGATAGCGGCTGTCGCCCAGACGTGCATTGGCCTGCACGCTGTTCACGCGCCCGCCGATCACGAATGTGGGGTCTAGTCCTGCCTCGGCGAAGATCGTCGCGATCATGCTCGTGGTGGTGGTCTTGCCATGGGTGCCCGCAATCGCGATGCCGTGACGAAAGCGCATGATCTCGGCAAGCATCTCCGCGCGCGGCACCACCGGCACGCGACGTTCGCGCGCGGCGACGATCTCGACGTTCCCGGCAGTGATCGCACTCGAGGCAACCACGACATCCGCGCCGGAAATATTCGTCGCACGATGACCGATGTGCACTTCGATGCCGAGCGAGCGCAGGCGATCGATCACCGCCGATGCGGCCGTGTCGGAGCCCGAGACGCGGTAGCCCTGATTGCACAGCACCTCGGCGATTCCGCACATCCCCGAGCCGCCGATGCCGACGAAATGGATATGTCTGATGCGACGCATCCCGGGAACCGGCGTGTGATGCTGCCCGCTCATCGTGCAATCTCCAGGCATGCGGTGGCGACGCGCACCGCGGCGTCAGGCCTCGCGAGCGAACGGGAACGAAGCGCCATCGCGAACAGCTCTGCGCGCGCCGACCCGAGACGCTGCAGTTCTGCAGCCAGCCAGACTGGTGTGAAGTCACGCTGAGCCACTGCGACCGCCGCACCCGCAGCCACGAGCCAGCGCGCATTCGCACTCTGGTGATCGTCGATCGCCGTGGGCAGCGGCACCAGCAGTGCCGCCAGTCCCGCGGCCGCGAGTTCGCTGATGGTGAGCGCCCCGGCGCGGCACACGACCAGATCGGCCCATGCGTATGCATTCGCCATGTCGTCGATGAATGCGCTGGTGCGGGCTTCCACACCCGCCTCGCGATAGCGTTCCGCACAGGCCGGGAGCTCCTGCGCCCCGCACTGGTGCCACACCTCAGGGCGCTGCGCAGCGTCGATCAGCGCCAGTGCAGCCGGCAGGGTTTCGTTCAGCACGCGCGCTCCCTGGCTGCCGCCGACGACCAGCAGCCGCAGCGCGCCCTGGCGCCTTGCAAGACGCTGCTCGGGGGCCGGCAGGCTCGCGATCGCCGCACGCACCGGATTGCCGACGACCTGCGCCCGCGGGTTCCCGGCGAACGGCCCCGGCAACCCGAGCAGGATGCGCCGCGCCAGGCGTGCCAGCAGGCGGTTCGTGGTCCCTGCGATCGCGTTCTGCTCG